>JBKJTB010000065.1:0-21213 GCA_046594305.1 Devosia sp.
CGGCATAGCCGCCATCGCGCAGTTTTGGGGCGCGCTCGACGACTGTGACGTCGTAGCCGGCGCGGCCGAGCCAGAAGGCGAGCGCGGGACCGGCGACGCTGGCGCCGGAGATCAGGACGGAGCGGTTGGACTTGGCCATGGGATGCCTCGGAGGTTCACGACCTTTCTATACGGCCGTATTATACGTTTGTATAGATGATTTATACGGGCGTATGGATTTGCCGGTGCCGCTGCGCTAAGCATCGCAGATGGGACACAAGGAAGACCTGCTGGCCGGGGCGAAGCAGTGCCTGCTCGAACTCGGCTATGCCAAGACCACGGCGCGCGACATCGTTGCGGCGTCGCACACCAACCTCGCCTCGATCGGCTATCATTTCGGCTCGAAGGATGCGCTGCTCACCGAGGCGATGATGGAGCTCATCGGCGAGTGGGGCGAGAGTTTCGCGGCCGCCGCGGCGAGCCCGGCGGCGAGGACCACCGAGGCACGGTTTCGCGCGGTGTGGCGGCAGGTGCTGACGCTGTTCGAAACCGACCGCAAGGTGCTGCTGGTCAGCTTCGATATCGCGGTGCAGGCGGCGCGGGCGCCCGCGTTGCAATCGATCTTTGCCGCCTCCTACAAGGACGTCCGCCCCGGTCTCGTCGACGATTTTCTTGGCATCGACGGCATCGACGCCAAGACGCGCAAGGCAGTTGGTGGACTGCTGCTGGCGCTGCTCAGCGGCATGACCGTGCAATATCTGCTCGACCCCGAGGGGGCACCGACGGCGGACGAGTTGACCCTCGCGATGAAGACGATCGGTCGCGCGTTTGCGGCGAAGGAATAGGCGGTCAGAGCGGGCTGGCCGGGCGGTCGATCGTCACGAAAATGCGGGCAGCGTCGATCGCGTGTCTGCTGGCTGTTGTGTGGAGCCATTCGCGGGAAGCGGCCTCGGTGTCGAACAGGGCGGCCCCGAGAAAGGTTTCGAAGAGCTGGCTGTGGCGCTCGATGGTGAGGCGGGCTTTGGCGCTCCAGCCGCCGCGCCGCAGCGGCTTGATGACGCCGTCAAATCGGCCAGTCGTCATGTTCTACCCCCGTGAATTTGAGGAATGGGTGGGCCGGAGAGTCCGGCCCACTTGTGCGAGGCGCTTAGTTGAGGGGCGTGAAGGTGACGTGCGCGACTGGCGCGGTCACATCCCAGTTCCACTCCTTGGGGGCGTCGGCGTCGCCGCGGATACCGGTGTGCTGGGTGATCACACCGTTCTCGAGGTCGCGCTCATTGCCGCCCATGAGGGCGCCGAGGAAGCCCTTCTTCTCGTTGTTGTTCTCGGAGCCGGCATCGTAGCCGAGCACATCGACCGTGACGGGCGCGGTGAGGGCGAACGCGTCGATGGCACTGACGCCCGAGAAGCCGTCATTGGTGTTGCCCAGCATCCAGACGCCATCGATCAGCGGATGGTTCTGGCTGACATGGATGATGAACGTGCGGGTCTGGCCGGGCAGCGTGTGGATGGCCAGCGCGGCATCGCCGAGCTTGGACTCTTTGTTCATGGCGGCGCCGACCGAGAACATGCCGATATTGCCGCCTTCGGCGACGGCGGCGAGAGCGTCGGAGGCTTTTTCGCCGAGCACGAACAGCGGCGCCGAGTCAGTAGAACGGGCTTCGAAGAAGGACGGGGAGAAGGGCTGGCCGGTCAGTACGTTCTCGATGGTGACCATGATGGCCTTGCCGTCCATCGACATCATCGGGTCGCCCATGTTCGACATATCGTTGGCCATCGCCATGTCGTCCATCATCATCGCATCGCCCATCGGCGCGGCCATCGGATCGCTGGCCATTGCGTCCGAGGCCATGGCATCGCCCGACATCGCTTCGCCGGACATGGCGTCGGTGGCCATCGCGCCGGACGACATCGCGTCGCCCGACATCGCGTCCTGGGCATAGACAGGGGCCGACAGCGCGGCGATCAGCGCGATGGCGGAGACAAGAGTGGTCGTGTGGCGCGGATGAAGCGTCATGGCGGTATTCCTCGCAATGGGGTTACAGAAACCTGGTCCGGTGCGGCCGTTTCATGGCCGCCCATGTTTCCGTATTCGCCGGAGGATCGAGGAAGGTTACGCGCCGCGCCGAAATTTGTTGGCGGGGACGAGCAGGCGGCCGCCGAGCAGCACATTAAGGCCGATAATCACCGCGACGGCGACGGCATGTGCGGCAAGGTCGAGCACGGCGGAATCGTGCGGGTGGATCAGGACCAGCAGCGTCGCCGCAGCAGCCGACGCGGCCAATCCACCGAGAATGCCGACGCGCAGCGGGCGCAATGGCCGCGTGCGGCGCAGCATGAAGATCATCGCGGCGGTCAGCGGCAGCGAGATCGCGAAAATGAGGCCAAGACACACCATGAACTGGAAAGGTGACGTCTCCGTCCCCGGGATCGCCAGCGTCGCGAGGCACCCGAGGCCATTGAGCGCGATCCAGACCACCAAAGGCGGCAGCGGCAGCAGCACCCAGGCGTCGCTGCGATCGGGGAGGCTGAGTTCGAACGCGGCGATAGCGGCGAGCGCGGCGGTGGCCAGCGAGGCGTAGGCGCCGGGCAGCATGAACGGGTCGTTGCCGACAATGCCGAGCGCCGGCAGCAGCGTGCGGGTGGCGACGAGGATGATGGCCACCACGAGGACCACGGCGAGCCAGACGAGCGCGCGCAGCCAGGGCGGCGGCAGGCGCCGCACCGGCTTCAGATCGGCACTCAGATCGCCGATGAGGCGCGAAATGTCGCTGCCGTCAGACATGAACCATCCTTGTCATGGTGTCCCACCACCGATTTCGGGACCGCCGCCCATGCGGGCCCGCAGGGTTTTGATCGCGCGGTGCAGATTCACCTTCAATGCCGTTTTCGTTCGGCCGGTCGATTTAGATGCATCCTCCAGCGAATTTTCTTCGAGGGCCAGCGCGCGCACGGCTTCCCGCTGCCCCTCGGGCAGGTCGGCGACGAAGGCATGGAGCTGCGCCGCTTCGGCCTGCCGCACGGCATCGGCTTCGGGATTGTCGGGCGCCGCATGAGTCTCGAAGGCAATGGGGGCGTACACTTCGCGCGCGCCGCGGCGGCCGCGCTTGCGCAAAATGTCGATGGTCCGGCGCTGCGTGATCGCCGTCAGCCAGGCGGTAAACGAGCGCGACGGATCGTAGCTCGCCCGGGCGCCGTGGATAGTGACCAGAACGTCCTGGACCACGTCGTCGATGAAATCGGACGCGGCGCCCTGATGGCGGGCGATGCGCTGGATGATCGGCACGCAGTCGCGCAGCACGGTCTCGTAGGCCACGCGATCGCCGCCCTGCGCCGCGGCCATGGCGGTGGTCAGCTGACGGTCCGTTTCGGCACGGGCAGCGTAGATGTCATCGTTCTTGCCGGATGCCGGCATCGGTGGGCGATCCTCGATCACCGGCACTATGCGCTATCGCGGGAAGCGCACCAAGCGGTCAGCCCGCACACGTTCACGGGAAGCGCGACGGCAACGTGCCGAGTGCGGTGGTGGGTGGAGTGGCGGTAAGGGGACGGATTGCCGGCGCACGGGCCTGCGGAGAGGGGGCGGTGCCTGCCCTCCCATACTGATATGTAGCGCGAAAGGGGCTTGCTTCAAGACCCCCGACCTCCCGTAAAAGGCCGGCCCAAGCCAAGATCTGCGGAGATGAGACATGCCCAAAACAACGCATGCTGTGGTGATTGCCGGCGGCGGCCCGACGGGGCTGATGCTGGCGGGTGAACTGGCGCTGGCCGGAATCGATGTGGCGATTGTCGAGCGGCGCTCGAGCCACGACCTCACCGGGCGGCGCGCCGGGGGCCTGCATTCGCGCACCATCGAGATGCTCGATCAACGCGGCATCGCCGAGCGGTTTCTCACGGTGGGGCAGAAGGTGCAGGCCACGGGGTTCGCCGGCGTCATGCTCGACATCAGCAAACTCCCGACGCGCCACCCCTACACGCTGGGGATCTGGCAGACGCATACCGAGCGTCTCCTCACGGGCTGGATCGAGGGGTTCAAGGTGCCGGTCTATCGCGGCATCGAGGTGACGGGTTTGACGCAGGACGATGCCGGCGTCGACGTGACACTTAGCGACGGACGCTCGTTGCGGGCGGACTATCTGGTGGGCTGCGACGGCGGACGGAGTTTCGTGCGCAAGGCGGCGGGCATCGAATTCCCGGGATCGGAGCCGACCACCAGCAATCTGATCGCCGAGGTCGAGATGACCGAGCTGCCAGAATTCGGCGTCCACCGCACGGCGCTCGGCATCCATTCGTTCGGGCGCTCCGAGTACACAATCGTCGAGGGCAAGATCGTCTACGCCGAGCACGGGCCAATCGGCGTGATGGTGACCGAACGGGATGTCGGGGCGACGACCGAGCCCACGATCGAGGATCTGCGCGAGGGGCTCATCGCCGCGACGGGAACCGACTACGGCCTCAAGAGCGCGCTGTGGATCTCGCGCTTCACCGATGCCGCGCGGCAGGCCGCGACCTACCGCAAGGGGCGCGTGCTGGTGGCGGGCGATGCCGCCCATATCCATCCGCCGGACGGTGGACAGGGGCTCCAGACCGGCGTGCAGGACGCGATCAACCTCGGATGGAAGCTGGCGGCGGTGGTCAAGGGGGTGGCGCCCGAGAGCCTGCTCGATACCTACCACGCCGAACGCCATCCGGTGGCGGCCGGCGTGCTGCGGCATACGATGGCGTCGGTGGCGCTACGCCGCGACGATGACCGGACGAAGGCGCTGCGCGAGACGATGGCGGAATTGCTCGGCATGGACGAGCCGCGCGCGACATTCGCCGCGATGCTGTCGGGGCTGGGCATCCACTACGATCTGGGTGACGGCCATCCCCTGGTCGGGCGCCGGATGCCCGACCTCGATATCGTCACGGCGGGTGACGCGCTGCGGGTGTTCAGCCTGCTGCATGCGGCGCGGCCGGTGCTGCTCAATTTCGGTATGCCGGGGGCGATCGACATCACGCCATGGGCGGACCGGGTGCGACTGGTCGACGCAACATATGACGGTCCATGGGAGTTGCCGGCGCAGGGGGCGGTGAGCGCGCCCACCGCCGTGCTGGTTCGCCCCGACGGATATGTGGCCTGGGTGGGCGACGGGACCGAGCGGGGGTTGGCCGCGGCGCTCGAAAAATGGTTCGGGGTGCCGGCCTAGAACACGAACTCGTCGAGGAACGCGTTGCGGAATTTTCCTTCGGGGTCGTGGCGCGTTGCGAGGGCGCGGAAATCGGCGAGGCGCGGATAGAGCGACTGGAACGCGCTCGCCGGCATCACGAACAGCTTGCCCCAGTGCGGGCGCGGCTGGAACGGGGCGAGCGCGGCTTCGAGGATGTGAAGGGCGTGTTCGACGGCGGGCCAGTCGCGCTCCCACGAGAAGTGGAAGCCGACGCTGTCGCCGCCCGAATTGGTCGAGAGCCAGAACTCGTCGGCGGCGATGGTGCGGATTTCGCCGACGACCAGCACGGGGTGGAGGCGAGCCTCGATGGCCTTGATGGCGCGCATGGCCGCCGCGGCGTGCGTGCGGGCGACGAAGTATTCGGACTGATACTCGTAGCCGACGATGGGGATGGCGCCGATGCGGGCATGCGGCAGGCGGTCGTACCAGGGGCCGGGTTCGCCGAGCTGACCGGTGGTGCCGGTGGGGTCCTTGCCCACCACCGGGCTGGCCGGACCGGAGGCGGGATGGCCGCCGAAGAATTGGGCCGGAAGCGCCGGGGCGTCGGCCAGCGCCTTGAGCCAGGCCTGATCGACGAGATCGCCGTTCCAGTGGGTGAAGAGGCTGACGCTGTAGGCGCTGCCCATCAAGCCGTCGAAATCGGCGACGACCCGCTCGAACGGCAGCTCGCGAAAGACGCTCTGGCTGATATCGAAGCGCGGGACGAGGTCGAGCGTCAGCGATGTGACGATGCCCAGGGCGCCGAGGCCGACGACGGCGCCGTTGAAATCGGCATCGCCGCGCGCGAGGCGCAGCACGTCGCCGGAGGCGGTGACGATTTCGAGCGCCGCAATCGATGCCGCCAGATTGCGGTTGGTGTTGCCCGAGCCGTGGGTGGCGGTGGCGGTGGCGCCGACCACGGTGAAATCGGGGATCGAGCCGAGATTGAACAGCGCCCAGCCGGCGGCATCGAGGACGGGGCTCAGTTCGGCGTAGGTGATGCCGCCGTCGACGATGACGGTGCGCGCCGCCGCGTCGATCTCGATACGCCGCTCGAGGGCCCGCAACGAAACGATGCCGCCTGACGTGTCGGCGATGGCATTGAAGCTGTGGCGCGAGCCGATGGGCCGCAGTTTTGACGCGCCGCGGACGACCGCCTGCACTTCGGTGAGGGTGGTTGGATAATGCGTGTGCGCGGCGGCGAAGGCGATGTGCTCCGCCCAGTTGTGGCTGATGTTGTTCATTGACCCCGAAAGACCCCGGACGAATTCGGGCGCGATCCTAGGCGGTGAGCGCGCCGGATGCCAGCGGGCCGTCACCGGCAAGTGCGGCGATCAGGCCGGGTCGTCGCCGCGCCGGATGTTCAGGTCGCTTTCGATCGACGCCGCGGTTTGAGCGATGTCGAACTGGACGCCGAATCCGACCTCCATGTGTCGGACGACGCGGCCGGCGATGCGGCCGATCTGTAGCGCCGTTCCGACCGGCGGTCGTGCCTTGGAGGAGATGCCCACGCCCGAGAACGACGCGTCGATGATGAAGCACTCGTGCTCCTGGTCGGCGAGGTAGAAATAGGCGGTCGGATTGCGCGGCAGATGGCGGGGCGCATCCCGCTTGTCGACGGCCTGTCGGACATTGCGCTTTTTCAGCCAGTTGATCTTGGCGGCGAGCTTGCTTTGCTCGTCGCGGCCGCCCGCCAAATCGACGTGGAAGCCGCCCGTAAAACGGCGGGATATCTGCCCGTTGAGCAGGCCGACATGATCGAGCAGCAGGCCGACGCCCTGCCCGACATGGGCAACCGGCCCGACGATGACTGCGGTTGTCGGCGACAGGCTCTGCGTGCGGCAGGCGTAAACGGCCGCCGGGCCGTCGTCGCCGGCTTGCTTGGCAAGGCCGTAGCGGCCACCGATGATTCCGACGAACCGGATGTCAAGTGGAGCCGAGAACGGTGACTCGCCGTCAGTGGGAAACATGCGCGTGGCGACAATATCGTTGGTGACGACAAGCTATCCATATCGAATTCTTATTAAGTGCAGGTTAGCAGTATACAGTCATCGTCGTTCGGCAGAAGCGTCAGCCACAACCGGAAACTAGATGTTGCTTCTCCCCACCAGCAGGGCGCGGGCTTCGGCCGACGCGCTGCGCCCGCTCATCGTTTATGATCACGCGACGATTGCCGTCGCGCAGCGGCTTGCTGCGGCTCTGTCCCTTCAAATTTCGGCTATCGACGGCCTCGCGGACGGCGCGCTCGAGAGGGCCGACGTGGTGGTGCTGGCCGATCTGCATGACCTTCATCGTGTCCAGGCGCTCCGGCGCTGCTTTGGCAAGGCGCCACCGGCGGGCTTTGTCCGCGCCTTCGTGGTGACCGCCGGCGCCGCGCGGCACGCCGATGAGGTGCAGGCCAACGCGCTGGGGGCAACGTCTTTTCTGAAGCGCGACGCCTGCCTCGCGCAGCTTCAGGACATGCTGTCGATCGCCGCCCGCGAGCCGCTCGATCCGTCACGGATCAAGGATTTGCAGAGGGCCGCCGGCGGCGAGGCGATCCTCGCGACCGGCCAGCTGCTCGCCAAAACCTTCGCCAGCTTTGCCGCCGGGACCGCGATTGCCGCCGGGACCCTCGAAGCGCTCGGCGAAGACATCATCGCCTCGATCGACACGGCCGGGGCGGAGGACTGGCTGGCGAGCGTGCGCGACTACCACGAGGGAACGTTCCAGCATTGCCTCCTGGTGACGGGAACGGCGGCGAGCTTCGCCAAGCTCCACATCGGCCGGCGCGACACGGCGCTGAAGCTGACCACCGCGGCGCTGCTGCACGACATCGGCAAGGCGGCGGTGCCGCTCCACATCCTCGACAAGGCGGGCAAGCTGACCGACGAGGAGTTCGCGGCGGTCAAGCAGCACCCGGTCGCCGGCTACGAGCATCTGATCAAGCAGAAGGATGTCGACCCGCAGGTTCTCGATGCCGTCCGGCATCACCACGAAGCGCTCGACGGGAGCGGCTATCCCGACCGGCTGAAGGGCGAGCAGGTGATGCCGCTGACGAGGATATTGACGGTTTGCGATGTGTTTGCCGCGCTGGTCGAGGCGCGCTCGTACAAGCCGGCAATGCCGCCCGAGGAAGCCATCACCATCCTGGTCCGCATGGCCCTCGAGGGGAAGGTCGACTATCAGGTGGTGCGCGGTCTTGCCGAAGCGTTCGTCATCGAGACGCCGAAGACGCTGGCCGAGGTGCGGATGAATTTGATGGAACTGCGCCGCTAGGTCGCGCTCAAACCGTCAGCCCGGCGTGAAGCGGAAGTCGTTGATGGTGATCTCGACCGGCTCGCCGCTGGCAGGGGCTTTGCCTTGGGTGAGCCAGAGGTTCATGTGGACCACCAGCGGCACCTGCGGGATGTCGCGGGCGGCATTTTTCGGCGCGTAGGTCCAGGCGCCGATCGAAGTGGCTTGGCCCTTGCTCGCAAGACCCTCGAACGAGGCGTAGTCGATGGTCTTGGCGCTCCAGACGAAGCGGTGGGTCGAGGCGCCGGCGGGGAGCGACAGCGGCAAAGCGTGGTTGCCCTTCTTGCCGGCTTCGATCGCGGGATAGATGTTCCAATTGAGCCGGTTGGGGTTTTGCAGATCGCCCCACTGCGCGATCTCGATGTCGATCTCGTTGGTGCCATCGGGGCCGACTTCGGCGGAGCCCGGATAATTGAAGAGACCGAGCACGGCGTTGGTGTCGAGCGCGGCGAGATCGCCGGTGACCTCGAACTCGTAGGTCCCGAAGCCGAGCGGGTCGCCCATCATCACCACTTCGGCGCAGGTCCACACGCCGTCGATGTTGCGGATGGTGAGGTGGAGGCCCTGCGCGTCGACAAAGACGTTGCTCTCGGCCCATTCGTTCGGCCCGGGACCGCCCCCATAGGAGCGGACGAGCCAGCTGTGGCCGGCGAACTCGACGACGGGGTCCGCCAGCGCCGGGAGCGGGGTGAGGGCGAGGAGGGCGGCGAAAGCGAGCGGACGGATCATGGATGCCTCGATAGCATCGCGCCGGTCGCGGATGAACGGCGGATGCGCCGATCGGTTAATTTTGGTGGCTCAGATGATCAGGAAGTCGTCCGCGGCGACATTGGGGTGGCCGGTGAGAATGGCGATCAGTTGGCGGTGGGCGGCGCCATTGCCATCGGGATCGAAGAACAGCCTGCCGTCGGTCGTGTCATAGGTGATGCGGTCGTCGAAATCCTGTGCCTTGCCGCTCTTGCTTGCATGGAACGCGAACGGATTGAGCGGCGTAAGGGGAGCGACAAGCGGGGATCCAGGAATGGGGTGTGCGTAATAGTAGTCCGGGGTGGCCACGCCGTAGTGAGCATCCTGGCTGACCATGATGGTGTCGGCGCTATGTTTGAAGTCCTTGATGGTATCGACGTTGGCGGCAGACGGAGGGGTCACGAACATGAAGACGTCTTTGCCCTTGCCGCCATAAAGCACGTCGTTGCCATCGGACGCGGCTATCACATCGTTGCCGCCAAGCCCCTTGATTGTATCGCTGCCGGCGGTGCCTGAAATGTCGTTCGGCCTGTCGTTGCCGGTCAAGGCGAGCTTGTGGGTTCCGGTGCCGACCAGGCTTTCGACGTTTTTGGACAGAGTGTGGCTGACGGTCGTGTAGACCCTGTCGTCGCCTTCGCCCGCGGCCTCGACGATCTTGTCGTTCTTGTTGTTGACACGATAGGTATCGTCGCCATCGCCGCCGATCATGGAATCGGCGCCTTCACGGCCGTCGAACTCATCGTTCGCGTAGCTGCCGCGGAGCGTGTCGTTGCCCTTGTTGCCGATGAAGTGAAGCTCGGCGGTCTGGCTGGTAGCCAGCAGCCCATCGACAAGCGCGTCGGGGGCTACTCTGGAGAATGGCACCACCGGCACGAGCACAGGTCCCCCATCATTGTCGTAAAGGCCCACGAACCCAAGGTAGGCGTTTGGATGGGCGTCATTGGCAACGCTCCAACCGTAGACCGCGCCAGCCAGGTCGCCGGGGCCGGTTCGAGACGTGTCGCCGCCGGTCTCAAATCTGAAGCGCATGGTAGCGCCATCGCGTATTGCCAGGTGCCAGTAGTCTCGTACGCTGCCGTCGTTGTCGGTCGGGTCGACATATTGGTGGGTGTGTTTGATCGAGCCGGGGAAGACTTGGTGTCGTAACCGTGGGTCGTATTGATGCTGATATCGACGCGAGTCATTGGCTATCCCCCCGGAAAACAAGCAAGTCGAACAACAATACGCCGCAAATGGTCCGCCGCAAATCACGATTGCTCGGCCCTTAGCCGAATTGCGACGCTCAGCCCTTCGACAGCAGTTCGCGGACGCGGCGGGCGAAGGTTTCCATGACGAAGGGTTTGGTCATCACGTGCATGCCGTGCGCCAGATGGCCGTGGTTGAGAACGGCGTTCTCGGCGTAGCCGGTAACGAACAGGATTTCGAGTTCGGGACGCGTCTCGCGGATGGCATCGGCGAGCTGGCGGCCGTTCATGCCGCCGGGCAGACCGACATCGGTGATGAGCAGATCGATATTGGGATTGCTGTTGAGGATGCGCAGCGCGCTGGCCGCATCGGCGGCCTCGAGCACGGTGTAGCCCAGCTCCTCGAGCTGTTCGACGCCCACCATGCGGATCAGCGGTTCATCGTCGACCAGGAGGATCGTCTCCTCCTCGCGGCCGCGTGGTACCTCAGCCGATGCGGTGGCCGGCAGTTCGTTATCGGCTTCGCCGCCGATGTGGCGCGGCAGGTAGATGCACACCATCGTGCCGTTGCCGAGTTCCGAATAGATGCGCGCCGCACCGCCCGACTGGCCGGCAAAACCATAGACCATCGACAGGCCGAGGCCGGTGCCCTGCCCGGTCGGCTTGGTGGTGAAGAACGGATCGAAGGCGCGGGCGATCACGGCGGGCGGCATGCCGCTGCCGGTGTCGCTGACGCAGAGCGAAATGTACTGGCCGGGCGCCAGACCGCGCTCGCGAGCGGCGCGGTCGTCCATCCAGGTGTTGGCGGTCTCGATGGTGAGCTTGCCGCCATCGGGCATGGCGTCGCGCGCGTTGATGCAAAGGTTGAGTAGCGCGTTCTCGAGCTGGCCGGCATCGACGAAGGTCGTCCACAGACCCGCCGCGCCCACCGTCTCCACCGCGATCTCGGGACCGACGCTGCGGTGGACAAGATCGAGCATGCCCTGCACCAGCGCATTGACGTTGGTGGGTTTTGGATCGAGCGTCTGGCGGCGCGAGAAGGCGAGCAGCCGCTGCGTCAGGCCGGCCGCACGCTTACTGGCGCCCATGGCGCCAGTAATGTAGCGATCGATCTCGCCCATGCGGCCTTGCGCCAGCCGGGTCTGCATCAGCTCGAGACTGCCGCTGATGCCGGCGATGATGTTGTTGAAATCGTGCGCGAGGCCGCCGGTGAGCTGGCCAACGGCTTCCATCTTGTGGGCTTGGCGGAGGGATTCTTCGGCGGCCATCAGTTCGCCGGTTCGTTCCTCGACCTGCTGCTCGAGCGTGGCATTGAGGTCGGCGAGCTGGGCCGCCTGAAGTTTTGCATGATCGATGTCGGTATTGGTGCCGATCCAGTGGGTAATCATGTCGTCGGAGCGCACGGGTTCGGCGCGGACGAGGAACCAGCGGTAGGTCCCGTCGGCGCGCCGGATGCGGAACTCGGTCTCGTAGACCTCGCCGATGGTGAGCGCGATGGCCCAGTTGGCCGCGGCGGTTGGCAGGTCGTCCGGGTGGACGATCTTGGCCCATTGCGTGCCATCGAGGCTGCCGGGCAGTTCGCCCGAATAGGCGTAGACCTGCTGGTTGAACCAATAGAGGTTGCCTGATGGGTCCGACGCCCAGACGTGGTTGGGCACGGCCTGGGCAAAGACGCGGAACTGCTCCTCGCTCTGGCGCAATGCAACCTCGGCATTCTTGCGCGCGGTGATGTCCTGGAACAGCACGGCGACCTGCTTGAGGCTGGGCGGCTCGATGCGGACGGCGGCGAGTTCGAGGTAGCGGCCGGTGGCGACCAATTCCTGCTCGAAGCGGATGGGGACGCCGGTGCGCAGCACCGCGCCGTAGCGCGCGACCCAGCTATCGGCTTCGTCGGGCACCATTTTGCGCAGCTTCTGGCCGACGACGTTGGCGATGCCGGCGTGCCTTTCGTAGGCGGCGTTGGCCTGGACGTGGATGTAATCGCTGAGCGGGCCGTGCGGACCGTCAAAGAATTCGATGATGCAAAAGCCTTCGTCGATGGCGTCGAACAGCTTGCGATAGCGCTCCTCGCTGTCGCGCAAGGTGACCTCGTTGCGGCGGCGCTGCAGGGCGGCGCGGGTGCGTTCGGCGACTTCGCGGATCAGCGAGAGTTCGTCCTCGCGCCAGTCGCGGATTTCCGCGTGATTTACGAAAAACACCGCGACGAGGCGGCCATGCTCGACGACGGGCACATTGACGAAGGAGCGGGCGTTGCGGGATTCGAGCGCCGCCGCGGCTGTCGCGGTGCGCTCGTCGAGGCGGACATCGGGGATCGAGATGAATTCGTTGCGGCGGAGGCTGTCGATGAACGAGCCGTAGTCGCGCAAATGGGTGACGCCCGCCAGCGTCTCGACACCGGGCGCGGTCCAGTCGCGATCGACGTGCAGGGTCTCGCTGGCATCGTCGATGGCCCCGTAACCGACGCGGCTGACGTCCAGGGCACGGCCGAGGATGCCGGCCGCCAGATGCGGCAGATCGTCGGTGTGCTCGCTGTTGCGCAGCAGGTCGCTCAGTTCGGCGAGCGCGCGGGAGCGTTCCTGCGTCCGATGGGCGTCGGTGACGTCGTGACCGCTGACGAAGATGCCGGTGATCGTGCCCGACGCGTCGCGCATGGGGCTATAGAGCAGGTCGACATGGCGATCGCCTCCCTCGCGCTCGAGGCGCACAGGAAGGGCCCGGGCGATGAAGGGCTTGCCGGTCGAATAGACCCCGTCGAGCAACTCGTAAAAGCCCTGCCCTTCGAGCTCTGGGAAGACGCCGCGGACGGCGCGACCGGCGAAGGTGCGGTCGCCCGAAATGGCGCGATAGGCGTCGTTGACGTAGCGGTAAACGTGGTCGGGGCCGTCGAGGATCGCGACGAATCCCGGCATGAAGTCGAACACGCCGAACCCGCCGACAGCAGCACCCAGACCCGTCACGAAAGCCCCATCAGTAGATCGGAGCCAGTGCTGGGTCCGAGACACACGCAGCCGAAGACAAATCCGGCCAGTTCGCTCGAACGCGAAACAGACAAGATCGTTGCATGAGGTTCGATAAATATTGGGTCCGCGGGGCGCGTACGCGTTCCGAGACGGTTCTACGGCAAGAAAGCTCGCCAGCGGTTGGGTGGGATGCGCCTCGGCGATTTGGATAAAGCGCGCATCGGAACGACTGAACGTTCATCGCCTGTAAAACAGGCATCCTAGACACGCGTTGTAAAACGCGAGCCTTGTTGGAAGACGACAACTGCGTGCGCCGAGCCTACGCCTCGGCCAAATAGATGCCAAGCGGCTGGCGGTCGGGGCCGACCGTTCTCCACAGCCGCGGATGCGCCACGCGGGAAGCGTCCGACCACAGGGTCGTACGCGCCAGCAGCGCCGGATGGCTGGAGCGAGACCGGACGAGTTCGGCGAGCGCCGCGCGGCTCGCGACGTCCGACGCGGCGGCGTAGAGGTCGTAGAGCCGGAGTGCGGGTTTCAACCGCCATTTCTGTGCGGGATCGAGATCGAGTTCGAGCGCCGCCCAGAGCAGCGCCAGCGCACCGGCGCGGTCGGCATCGAGCCGGGACAGGACGGCGAGTTCGACGGTCCAGTCCCAGCGCGACTTGGGAAGGGCGCGGACGAGTTCGGCGGGGGTCTTTGCGGTTTGGCGCAACAGGCGGGTGAGAGGATCGCGGCCGGCGATCAAGAGGCCCGCGGCGGCTGCGGCGGAGACAACGAGGAGGTCGCGGCGTCCAAGCTTGCTGGCGCCGTCTGGAAGCTCGCTCCACTCAGAGACGATGCCTGTTGCCATGATTTCCCCTGCCGCAGTGTACGCCCGCAGGGCGGTGGCTGACAAGAGAGTGCCGTTTCAGGCCTTGGGCGGCCAGACGGTCGTGTCGTGATCGGGGTGCTGCCGGTTGCTGGCTTTGATGCGCGGCAGATAGCCTTTCGGATCGACCGAATAGGTCGGCCTGTCGCCAGGCAATTCCGGCAGATGGCCGTACCAGGGAACGCGGCTCTCGATGCCGTACTGGACGACCGGCGGCACCCGGTCGGGATGATCGAGCGCACCGACCAGAACACCGATGTCGTCGTATTCGGGATACTCGAAGATCATCGGCGTGCCGCAGTCCTTGCAGAAGCCGCGGCGCGCGAGGGCGGAGCTGTGGAACCACGAGAATTGACCGCGCGTCACTTCGAACGAATTCTTGAGCACCGGGCAGATCACGGCGAACGGGCCGCCGACCGCCTTCTGGCACATGCGGCAGTGGCAGACATGGACGTTCTCGGGCGGTGTCGTGAAGGCGAAGCGGACGGCGCCGCACTGGCAGCCGCCCGTCATGATGTAGCCGCTGCTCATCAGTTCGCCGGCGCCGAAGACGGTTCGCTCGAGGGAGCGGGCGGCTGTTCCGGCGTGCCCTCGCGCAGCGGCGGCAGCACCTTCCAGATGGTGTTGCCGAAATCGTCGGAGACGTAGAGCGCGCCGTCGGGGGCGAAGGCGAGCGCGGCGGGGCGGCCCCAGACTTCTGCGGGGGCATCGCCCGAGACCCAGAAGCCAGTCATGAAGTTCTCGTAGCTGCCGGTGGGCTTGCCGTTCTCGAAATGCACGCGGACCACCTTGTAGCCGGTGGGCTGCGACGCACCATAGGAGCCATGCAGCGCCACCAGCGCATCGCCGCGATAGTCCTCCGGCCAGGAGTCGGGGATGAAGGCCATGTCGAGCGGCGCGGAATGCGCCTCGAACAGCACATCGGGCATCTTTGCCGCGGCGAGCTTCATGCCCTTGTCCTTGAACTCGGGCTGCACGAAGCCGCCGAGATACTGGTAGGGCCAGCCGAAATTGTCGCCCTCGTCGACGCGCGTCAGGAAATCGGGCACCAGGTCGTCGCCCATGCCGTCGCGCTCCATCACTACGGCGTAGAGTGCGCCGGTGGTGGGCTCGAAATCCATGCCGGTGACGTTGCGGAGCCCGATGGCGAACGTCGTTCCACCTGACCCGTCGAGATTGAAGCGCTGGATGGTGGCCTTGACCGGCTCTTCCTCGGCGAGATTGTTGACCGAGCCGGACCCGACATAGACCTCGAGAGTCTTCGGATCGATCGCAACCTCATGGGTGAGGTGACCGGCCGCCTTGCCGAAATAGCCGTCGGGCGTCACCTGGCCGATATGGAAGCCGACCGATTTGAGTGGCAGGCGATAGACCGCATCCTGATCGGCGACGAGCAGATCGCCGGCAAACTCACCACTCGGCACGAAAGCAAGGCCGAACGGGTTGAGCGCTTCCTCGAGGATCAGCGCGCCGGTTTCGGCAGTGCCGTCGCCCTGGACGTCGCGCAGCTTCATGACGCGGCCGAGCTGCTGCTGGGCAAGATAGAGCAGCCCGTCCTCGGGGTTCACCGCGAGGCGGCGGCCGGCGCCGAACTCGGAGATGTAGAGCGTCTGGCGGAAGCCGGGCGGGACGAGCGGCACATGGTCGCCGCGGTCGATCTTGACCGGCGGCGCCGCATTGGTGGGGACGACATCCTCCGGCAGGGGCAGGCTGTCGACCGTGATGTGGAACTGCTGGCCGGGAAGCTGGTCGTTGCCCGGCGGCGTGTCCTGGGCAGCAGCCGACAGGGCCAGCAGCATGGCCGCGGCGCTCAGCCCCGCGAGAAACGCAGACTTCATAGACGATCCTCCCCGCCCGTTCTAGGCGTCGCGGCTGTCTAAAGCCCCGATGCAATCGATGCAACTGATCGACAGGTCAATTCAGCGTCAGAGGGTTAAGGCAACCGGGCACGGGGACCGGGCGTTGGGCGTCAATGCGGAGATTATCGGCTGTTATCGCGATCGCCCTGTGCTTGGCTTTGCCCGGCTGGCCCCTGGCACAGGAGGCGGTGGACGTGCCGCTGCCGCGCGAACGGCCGGCGCCTGCGGCCACGGTGCCAGCGGACGTACCAGCGGCAGCGGCAGTTGAACCTGCGACAGGTCCAGCTCTGCCGAAACCCCGGCCAGATCCCGCGGCCCTCGAAGCATCAACCGAGCCGCCGCCAACTCCGACCGAGCCGCCGGTCGAGGAGCCCGCCGCACCGCCGCGCGATTATCAGGTGGCGTGCCCTGCGGTGCTCAACGGCGAGGTGACCGCGTCACCGCTGCCGCCGATCCACGAAAACATGTGCGGGCTGCAATCGCCATTGTCGCTCGAAGCGGTGATGGCCAATGGCCGGTCGGTGCCGCTCAATGCGCCGGTGACCACCGATTGCGGCATGGCCACGGCCCTCCCCGGCTGGATCGCCGATGTCGACCGCTGGCTGATGGCGACGGCGGAGACGCGGATCGCGACGGTCAATGTCGGCACCAATTATGCGTGCCGCAACGTCAACAATGCCAAGGACGGCAACCTCAGCTTCCACGCCTTCGGCGATGCGCTGGATGTGGTCGGCTTCACGCTCGAGGACGGACGCACGATTTCGGTCGAGACCGCGTGGCCGGGCACGCCCGAACAGGGCAGCCGCATCATCCGCTTTGCCCACGACGCAGCCTGCACGCATTTCACCACGGTGCTCGGGCCGGAGGCCAACGAGTTGCACCGCGACCATCTGCATCTCGATCTCGGCTGTCACGGCAAGCGCTGCACGGCGCGGCTCTGCGAATGATCAGGCGCGCCGTTCGCCGAGAATGGTGAGGATCAGCACGAGCTGCGCGACCAGCGTCAATGCGAGGCGCGCGAGGTGCCAGTTGCGCCAGGCGTCGCGGATCGCTTCCCAATCGGCGGGCATGTTTTCTGGCGTCCACGCCATGACGAGATCGTTGATCGGCTGATTGGCGAGCCGGGTGATGAGACCGGCTGCCGCGAGCAGGAGCGCCGCCGCGACGAAGCCCGTGAGAGCGCGCGGCGTCCGTCGGGCCGTAACCGCAAGCGCCACGAGGATCACGATCGCGAGGAGCCCCTGCACGGGCAGCAGCGTGTTGAGGCCGCGCACCGAACCCTGCCACACTTCGACGAGGGCCGCCGGCGAGTACTGGGCGAAATCGTAGCCACGCCAGATGCCGAACATACTGCCCGCGAGGAGACCGACCAGCATGAGGACGGCGACGCGGGCGATGGTGGACAGAATTGACGAAATGGGCATGAGTGACCTCTCGCCGCCGACGGCTTGCGCCGCGCGGTCAACTGTACTAGAAGATTATTCGATACAGTGATCATGTACCCAAATGGATGACCCCGTCAAGCCCAGGCGCAGCTACCGCTCGGAGGCGCGCGCCGACCAGGCCGCAACGACGCGCGCTACGGTGATTGCGGCGGCGCGAACACTGTTCCTCGAGGCGGGGTGGGCGGGCACGACCATTGCCGGCGTCGCCCGGGCTGCAAAAGTGTCGCCGGAAACGATCTATGCGGTGTTCGGCGGCAAGGCGCCGCTGTTTGCAGAGGTGGTGCGCGCCGGTGTGCGGCGGGCCGCTCCGAATGTTCCGCTGCTCGAGCAGGCCGGCCCCAAAGCGGTAGCAGCGGCGCCGGATCAGGCGACGGTGCTGCGCCTCTTTGCACGCGATATTGCAGAGCTGCTCGCCGGCGTCGCGGGCCTGATGGGCGTGGCGCGTGGCGTCGCCGGCTCCGAGCCGGATATCGGCAAGGTCTATCGCGGCATCCACACCGGACGGCGCGAGAATTTTGGCATGGTGGTCAAGGCGCTGCAGCGGCACGGACCGCTCCGCGGCAAGCTGCGCGAAGCCGATGCCGTCGCCGTCATCTGGCGGCTCGCGAGCCCGGAGCTGTTCCTGCTGATGACCGAGATCGAGGGGGTTACGCCCGCCGCCTATGCCGACTGGCTGGAAGCGACGCTCGCGCGATTGCTGCTCGCCTGAGCCCGCGTCAGTTGACGCAGGGATGATGCGGCGGGAGGTCGGCCCAGTCGCGGAGCGACAGCGCCGGATCGGAACTGGATTCTTGTTCGGCGAGCCAGCGGAGAAGCCGGCGGATGGCGGTGAGGATGGTGTGCATGGCAGGTCTCCTTTCGGGAGGAGAAATGCGCCTTGCTGATGTCGCCACCAATGGACAAGAGGTGCGGCACCGCTATAGATTATCTATATGCAGCGCTTCCCACTCCCTCTCAATGCCTTGCACGCCATAGAGATTGTGGCACGGACCGGTGCGCTGAAACCGGCCGCCGACGAGCTCGGCGTGACCATCGGCGCGGTGAGCCAGCACATCAGACGGGCCGAGGCGCGGTTGGGGGTGGAACTGTTCGAGCGCACGCCGCAGGGCCTGAGGCCGACTGCCCTGCTCGACGAGGCGCGGCCGCTGCTGGCGGGCGGGTTCTCGAGCCTTGCCGATGCGATGCGGGCGCTGCAGCGACCGGGCGATAGCGTGCTGACCTTGACGCTCGGCAGCGTGTTCGCGGCGCGCTGGCTGATCCGCCGGCTGCCGCATTTCACTGCGGCGCATCCCGAGATCGAACTGAGGCTGGTGGCGACCGGCAAGCTGATCGATTTGGCGCGGTCCGACATCGACTGCGCCGTTCGCTATGGCGAAGGGCAATGGCCGGAGCTGCGCACAACGCCGCTCGGCTGCCGGGCCTTCTCGCCGGTCGCGGCGCCCGAACTCGCGGCACGCATCAAACGGGTGGGCGACCTCGGCAAGGTGCCGGTGATCGAGGATTCGGCGACGATGCTGAGCTGGCCACACTGGTTCGATGCCGCCAAGGCGGCGCCGCCGAAGCTGAGTGGGCCGCGCTACTCGGATCCGGCATTGGCGTATGAGGCCGCGATCGCCGGTCAGGGCGTGTTGATGGCGGTGGACCGGATGAGCGAGAGCGCGGTGCGCGAGGGCCAGCTGGTGCGGCCCTTCGCGGTGTCGGCGCAGAGCCCCTACGACTATTGGTTCGTGACCAGCACGCTGCGCCGCGTGCCGCGCAAGGTGGCGCAGTTCCGCGACTGGCTGATGAGCGAGCTTGGGACATGACAGTTCGGCGATTCACCAGCAGCGACGGCGTAAATCTCGCCTATGAGGAGTTCGGGGCGGGCAATGCTGGAACGCCGCTCGTCTTCTGCCACGGCATCGCGGTCAATGGCGAACAGTTCCACGCGGATGCGGCGTATTTTGCGGCGCGCGGGCGTCGCGTGCTGGTGCCGCATTTGCGCGGGCACGGGCTGTCGGACAGCCCGGTGCTGATCAATCGCGAGACCTTCACCATCGCGCGGCTGGCGGCCGATCTGGTCGAGATGCTCGACGCCGCCGGGACCCCAAAAGTGCACTGGGTTGGCAACTCTCTGGGCGGCATCGTGGCGCTCGAGATGCTGAAGGCCGGGCGGTTCGAGACGCTGACGACGTTCGGTACGAGCTATTCGATCAAGCTGCCGATGCTGGGCGCGCAACTGGTCGTGCCGCTCTGGCACCGCGCGATGGGGCGCAATACCGCAGCGTCGGTCGCCGCCTGGTTCACCTCACAGGATCCGGAGGCGCGAAAACTGATCGACAAGATGCTGCGCAAGATGCGGATCGAGGTGGTCGCGGCGATCGGCGCGAACCTCACCTGGTACGATCTGATCGACGCGGGCGCGGGGGCGACGCTGCCGATCCTCCTGCTCTATTGCCACCGCGACTGGCTGGTCAATATCGCGCTGTGGCAGACGCTGGGCGTGATGCGGAAGCGGCCCAACTTCCGGCGGGTGGATTTACCGACCGGCGGGCATTGCGCCAATCTCGAGGTGGTCGATGATTTCAGGGCGGCGCTGGAGATGTTCTGGGGTGGCTGACGCTAGCGGGCGACCGCGCGCCGGCGAGGCTGACCGCCGGCCAGGTTCTCATTCGCTCCGCTGCGGGGCTGGATCGCCTTAAGCGCCTTGTTCAGAACGACGGCGCCCACCGCAATCTCGTAGCTTTGCTGGAGATTCAACCAGAGCTCTGGTGACGTCCCAAAATAGCGAGCAAGTCGCAAGGCGGTATCGGAGCTGATCCCCATCTCTTCCCGGACGATCCGCTCGATGCGCGTACGCGGCACGTCGATGGCCCTCGCCAGCTGGCCGGCCGACATCTCGAGCGGGATCAAGAACTCCTCACGCAGGATTTCCCCGGGATGCAGCGGTGTCTTGAATGCGGCCATGGTGTCCTCGCTCAATGATAGTCGACGATCTCGACGTCCTCGGCCCCGCCATCTCTCCAGACGAAGCAGATCCGCCACTGATCGTTGACGCGGATGCTATGCTGGCCCTTCCTGTCGCCCTTGAGTGCTTCAAGACGATTGCCAGGCGGTACCTTGAGATCATCCAGTCTGCTGGCAGCATCGAGATAGCGCAGCTTGCGGAATGCGCTTGCGACCAAGTCCGCAGGAAAGCCTTTGGGACTTTCCCTTTCGGCTACCCGAGCCGTCAGCCTGTCGGCAAAACTGCGGATCATCGCGGATGTATCTACAAGCGATACGGCCGTGCGTCAAGTATCGTTCGACGATACAGCTAGTCCCTCGCCAGCACAATGATCCGATCACCCGCTTCATAGCTCAGCAGTTCCGACTTCTTCGGGTTGACCACAACGCCGCCCATGTTGCGCGCGTCCGGCTCCATGCCGGGGCGCTTGCGGATGTAGCCGATGGCGACTTCGCCGCGGCGGCGGCAGGCTTCGGTGACGGTGTAGAAGGTCATGGCCTGGCCCAGTTCGAGGTAGGCGTCGGCTTTGCGCATGACGATCTCGCTCCCCTGCTCGTCGAGCAGATCGCCGAAGATGGCGCCGATGTTTTCGTTCTCGCTGGCCTGCGCCAGCATCAGGCTGACGAGCTTGTTGCTGACGACGAAATCGTCGGCACGGGTGACCTCGGCCAGTTCGCGGTTGCGCACGTCGATCATCTCGGAGACGACGTTGATGCGGGC
>JBKJTB010000095.1:0-19648 GCA_046594305.1 Devosia sp.
AGGCCGCAAAAGCCGCCGCCTTGCCGATGCTCGAATAGCTGATGAAGACGTCGTGAGGCATGCGCCAAGCCCCCCAGGCCCAGTGCGGGCACTATTATTGACGCCGCCCGAAACCGCAATCTTGGGGGCCGTTCACTCTGTTGGCCGGGCCCGCCTTGCGAAAACGCGGAAATTCCCTAGATAAACGCCATTCGACCCTGGGGACGCGCAATGATCGCACTGCTGCAGACGCTCTCGATGATCCTCACCCTGCTGTGGTGGATCTTCCTGATCATGATCATCATGAGCTGGCTCATCAGCTTCAACATCATCAACACGCGCAATCAGTTCGTGGCGACCGTCTGGCGCATCATCAACCAGATCACGGAACCGATCCTCCGCCCCATCCGCCGGGTCATTCCGCCGATGGGCGGGCTCGATTTGAGCCCCATCATCGTCTTCATCATCCTGTTTTTCCTGCAAAGCTTCATCGCCAACGACCTGCCGCGGCTGCTCGGGCTTTACTAAAGCCCGGCGTGCCGACGCCCCGCTGACACCGAAACCCTAGGAAATCTGCCGCCCCGGGGCCGCTGGCCCCGCAAAAGCGGTTGAATTGCGGCAGGGTTTTTGTCACAAGCAGCCCACATTCCCCTGGGGCGGGGAGGGGTTATCCGCATCGTCACAAGCGGCTGCCACGCCACGGAGCGTTCCCAGGGGTCCTGAAACTCTGAGGGACTGTTCCTATGACCACCATTCTCTGGGCGATCGTCGTCGCAGGTCTGCTGTCGATCGTTTACGGCATCGTGACCACGCGGCAGCTGCTGTCCGCCGATGCCGGCTCCGCCCGCATGCAGGAAATCTCGGCAGCCGTGCGCGAAGGCGCGTCGGCCTATCTGCGCCGCCAATACACCACCATCGGCATCGTCGGCGTGGTGATCTTCATCCTCGCCTTCTGGCTGCTCGGCGTTTACGCCGCCATCGGCTTCCTCATCGGTGCGGTGCTCTCGGGCGCTGCCGGCTTCATCGGCATGAATGTGTCGGTGCGCGCCAACGTCCGCGTCGCCCAGGCAGCAACGACGTCGCTGGCCAAGGGCCTCGACCTCAGCTTCAAGGCGGGCGCCATCACGGGCCTCCTCGTCGCCGGTCTCGGCCTCCTCGGCGTCGCGCTCTACTTCATGGTGCTCACGCAGTGGCTGGGCTTCGGCTTCCAGAGCCGGGCGGTCATCGACTCGCTGGTGGCGCTCTCGTTCGGCGCGTCGCTGATCTCGATCTTTGCCCGTCTCGGCGGCGGCATCTTCACCAAGGGTGCTGATGTCGGCGGCGACATGGTGGGCAAGGTCGAAGCCGGCATCCCGGAAGACGATCCGCGCAACCCGGCGACCATTGCCGACAACGTCGGCGACAATGTCGGCGACTGCGCCGGCATGGCGGCCGACCTGTTCGAGACCTATGTGGTGACGATCGTTGCCACCATGGTGCTCGCGGCGATCGTTCTCCCCGACGCCTTCAAGCTCGCCGGCATGGTCTTGCCGCTCGCCATCGGCGGCGCCTGCGTCATCACCTCGATCATCGGCACCTACTTCGTCCGCCTCGGCGCTTCCAACAACATCATGGGCGCGCTTTATAAGGGCATCATCGCGACGGGCATCCTGTCGCTCATCGTGCTGCTCCCCGTGCTCTATCTCGTGTTCGGCGATCTCAACGCTGCGCTCGGCACCGAAGCCAAGGCGTTCACGCCGTGGTCGCTGTTCTGGTGCGGCGTGACGGGTCTGGCGATCACCGGCCTCATCATCGTCATCACCGAATACTACACCGCCACCGGCAAGCGCCCGGTCAACTCGATCGCCGAAGCCTCGGTGACCGGGCACGGCACCAACGTCATCCAGGGCCTCGCGGTCTCGCTGGAATCGACGGCGCTGCCGGCCATCGTCATCATCGCCGGCATCATCGTCACCTACAATCTGGCGGGCCTGTTCGGCATCGCCTTCGCCGTCGCAACCATGCTGGCCCTCGCCGGCATCGTCGTGGCGCTCGACGCCTTCGGCCCCGTCACCGACAATGCCGGCGGCATTGCCGAAATGGCGGGCCTCCCCAAGGAAGTGCGCCACAACACCGACGCGCTCGATGCGGTGGGCAACACCACCAAGGCCATCACCAAGGGCTATGCGATCGGTTCGGCCGGTCTCGGCGCCCTGGTGCTGTTCGCGGCTTACACGCAGGACCTGCAGTACTTCGTCGCCAACGCCGTCGAGGGCTCGTTCTTCTACGGCATGGCGGCGGTCAACTTCTCGCTCGCCAACCCCTATGTCGTCGTCGGCCTCCTCTTCGGTGGCCTGCTGCCGTTCCTCTTCGGCGGCATGGCGATGACGGCCGTCGGCCGCGCCGCGCAGTCGGTCGTGGTTGAAGTCCGTCGTCAGTTCAAGGAAAAGCCCGGCATCATGCTCGGCACCGAAAAGCCCGATTACGGCAAGGCGGTCGACATGCTGACCAAGGCGGCGATCAAGGAAATGATCGTCCCCTCGCTGCTGCCGGTGCTCTCGCCGATCGTGGTGTTCTTCCTCGTCTTCTGGATCGCCGGCCGCGCCGAAGGCTTTGCCGCTCTCGGCGCCATGCTGATGGGCGTCATCGTCACCGGCCTCTTCGTCGCCATCTCGATGACGGCCGGCGGCGGCGCCTGGGACAACGCCAAGAAATCGTTCGAAGACGGTTTCACCGACAGCCACGGCGTCAAGCACCTCAAGGGCTCGGACGCCCACAAAGCCTCCGTCACCGGCGACACCGTCGGCGACCCCTACAAGGACACAGCGGGTCCCGCCGTGAACCCGATGATCAAGATCACCAATATCGTGGCGCTGCTGCTGCTGGCGGTGCTGGCGCATATGGGTGGCGTTGCGTAAAGCGACGTTCTATCGCTGAATGCAAAGAGGCCCGGGAGCGATCCCGGGCCTTCGTTCATCATAAGAGGAGCCAGCCATGCAGATCGGGTTCATCGGCACCGGCACGATCTCGTCGGCCGTGATTGAAGGATTGCAGCGACTGCCGGAGCGGCACGAGATCGTCGTCTCACCGCGCTCCGAGACAATCTCGACGGCGCTCGCCGCGCGCTACCCCAACGTCCGCCGGGCCGGCAGTAACGCGGAGGTGGCCCGCGCGGACCTCGTGTTCCTCGGCATGCGTCCGGCGCATCTCGAAGCCGCGCTCGAGGGCATCGACTTCGGCCCCGGCCAGCTCGTCGCCAGCATGGTCGCCGGCTTCTCGCTCGCCGACGCCGCGGCCCGCTGGCCGCAAGCGAAGATCTGCCGCTTCATCCCGCTCCCCGGCATCGCCCGCGGCATCGGCCCGATGACCACCTATCCCGCCGTGCCCGAAATCGCTTCGCTCTTCACCCCGCTGGGCGACCTGTTCGTCACCGAGAGCGAACGCCAGCTCGACTTCGGCGGCCTGAACGCCTTCATGTCGACCTACTTCGAACTGCAACACCACCTCATCGGCTTCGCCACCGCCGCCGGCCACGACGAAGCCGCCACCCGCCGCTATGTCGTCTCGCTACTGGCCATGATGGCTGACACATCGCGCCGCACCGACGCAGCGAAGTTCGCGCGTCTCGTACAAGAACACGAGACCAAGGGCGGGCTCAACGAAAGTGTGCGGAAGGCGCTGCTCGTTGCCGGCTGGTTCGACCAGCCGCAGGCCGCACTCGGCGCAACCAGGACAGCGAGTTACAAGACGCTGGGATAAACGCCCGTAGGCGCACTCGCCTCGCTAAATACACATCGAGGCGCACGCGCCTCGGGCTACGTCCACTCATTCGTGGTCCGAGACCCGGAGGCTGGCATGGCCGGCAAGCGTTTCCGCTCGCCTATCCTCCACCGTGTAACGAGGAGGGGACCAGCGACGGTCCCCGGGTCAAACCCGGGGATGGAGGGGGCGGACGAATCCGCCCCTTGCACGGCTATCAGGCGGCGACCAGCGCCCGCTTCAGCGGATAAGCATCCGCCTCATACAGCGCGCGGATTGCCTTGCCCTCAAAGCGTGCGCCATCGACGTCCAGCGTCGAGCCCACCAGCCAGCTCTCGGGCTGCTCTTCGATGATGTACTGGATCGCTTCGGCGGCGCTGGGGAAGCGGCGGTAGCGGGCCAGCGATTTGGCGTAGCGGCGGCTGGGGAACAGCTCGGCGGGGGTCGAATAGTTGATGGAAGTGGTCACGGATTCACCTCTTGGTTGAAATGGCGTTCTTGCGGGCCAGCGGGTAGCGCCGGCTATTATAGAGCGCGAGCATGTCGGCGCGCGCAAAAGTTCTTTCGCCGATCCGCAGCCGCGCACCGCGCAGGCTTACGGGAGCGGCTTCTTCGATGGCGAAACGCAGCGCCTTGGCGGCGCTGCCGAAAGCGCGCGGCCCATGGGCAGCAGCGCTGGTCCGGTCGCTGCCGAGATAAAGCTCGGCCTGCGCCAGAAAGTCTTGGTTATTCATTCTTGTCTCTTGGGAAGTGGCCTCGACAGCGCCGGCGTATCGCCTTGGCAGCGGGAGGCGAAGTCCCGGGCGCGCCTTGCGGCACGCCCGGTTCGTTAGGCTTAGAGAACGCGGAGGTTCGTCGCCGAGATCTTGCCGTCGCGGCCGGATTCGAGGTCGTAGGAGACCTTCTGGCCTTCGCCGAGGCCCGACAGGCCGGCGCGCTCGACAGCGGAGATGTGGACGAACGCGTCCTTGGAACCATCATCGGGCTGGATGAAGCCGAAGCCCTTGGTGGCGTTGAAGAATTTTACGGTACCATTGGTAGCCATGGTGGAGTCTTTCAGTAGTGACGGCTGAGGATTGTGATCGCAAAGCGTCGGTTCCGCTCCCACGACATGCGGGACAGCGGTCTAGAACGTTTTTTGAGATCAGGGGGACCAAGCAGCCGGCGAGCCGGGCGATCAGAGCCATGACGGCTGAAACGTATGAAGCTGATATAGGCAGTATGGGCGGCAAAAGCAAGGCGCGCCCGCGAATCAGTGTTACCGCCAGCGGTTGGCCGAGCGAGCCGTCTTCGGATCGTTCGGTCCAGAGCGCAAGAAAGCCAGCGGTTGGCCGAACGAGCTGTCTTCGGATCGCTCGGGCCAGAGCGCAGGAAAGCTACCGCACCGCCCGCAGCAATTCGACCACCAGCGCGTTGACCGGCGTCGCGATGCCATGCTTGCGGCCCAGCCGCACGATGACGCCGTTGCGCTCCTCGAACTCCATCGGCCGGCCGGCGAGGCGGTCGGCGTGCATCGAATTGAGGCTGGGACCCACCTGGCTTGCCCGCTCCACCACCGTCTCGACGATGCTCTGCGGGACCGTCGCGCCTTCGGCCCGGGCCACGGCGGCGCATTCTTCGACGATGGCCCGCACCACCCGCTCGAGCCCCGCGCTCCAGGCCTTGCCCGTGGCGGTCAGCGTCAGCGTCGGCACCGCACCCGCCGCATTGAGGCAAAGTTTTGCCCAGAGCCGCGAGACGAAGTCGGCATCGGTCGCAACCGCAATTCTGCTTTGCGCAAACAGTGCGACGAACGCCTCGCCATTGGCGCCCGCCGACACGTGCATGGTGCCATATTCGTGCTGGATCATCCGCCCCGGCGCCGTCCGCGTGGCCCCAATGGCCACCACCACCGGCACGATCCGCTCCGGCTGAACCAGCCCCTTGAAGCGCTCGACATGGTCGACGCCGTTCTGCAGCACGGCGAGCCGCGTCGCCGGCCCCATCAATCTGGCGAGCCACGGCGCCGTCGCCGCGACGTCGTAGGCCTTGGTCGCCACCAGCACCCAGTCCGCCGGTCCTGCCTGCGCCGGATCGATCAGCACGGCGGGGGTGGCGCGGAGCGGGCCGCCCGGCGTTTCGACCACCAGATCGGCAAGCGGGGTTCGCGCGCACACCGTCACCGTGTGCCCGCCCGCCACGAGCCAGGCCGCCGCGATCCCGCCGATCGCACCCGGTCCCACCACTGCCACTGTGCTCATTTCGCAAAAATTCCGTGCATCGTGTCGATCTCACTCCGGCTCGCTCGTTGTGGTGATGAAGGCAGCCACAGCGGCGGCCGCACCATCACAGAGGACCCCATCATGCGTAAAGTCACCGCCGGCCTGTTTCATTCCATCGACGGCGCCGTGGAGGCGCCCGACCAGTGGCAGTTCGATGCCTTCGACGACGAGCTGGGCGCGTCGCTCGGCAAGACGCTGGGCGTCACCGACACCGTCATCATGGGCCGCGTCGGCTACGAGGCCTGGGCCAAGGATTTCGGCGAAGGCGACGACCAGTTCTTCGGCCCGTTCATCAACAATGTCCCCAAATTCGTCGCGACGCGCACCCTCAAGGGCCCGCTGCAATGGCAGAATTCGACCATCATCCCCGGCGACCTCAATGCCTTCGTGCGCGACCTCAAGCAGAAGCCCGGCGGCGAGATCGCAGTGATGGGCGGCATCTCGGTCGTCCGCCATCTGTTCCTCGCCGGCCTCCTCGACGAACTCACCCTCATCACCCACCCGGTCGTCGCGGGCAGCAAATACCGCCGCCTGTTCGACGCCAACGACACCGTCCGCCTCGAGCTGCTGAGCAGTGCGACGACGAGCAAGGGCAATGTGCTGCAGACGTATGGGTTGAAAAAGTAAGCATCCTCACGCGCTCCCACCCACCGGGTCATCCCCGCGAAAGCGGGGATCTCCGTTTTCGGAGCATGCGGTTCATGCGCGTTGGGCACGAGCCGGGCGACGCCCGGCCCGAAGATCGGTACTCACTCGACATCGGCAAATGGAGATTCCCGCTTTCGCGGGAATGACCCTGTGGGAGGGCCGACGTTCAAGGCATCCGCACCGTGTGGCGCGGCTGCGTCTCGCCCTTGTCGAGCGCCGGCGTGCCGTTGATCGCCGTCCACTCCTGCGGATAGCCGGGGCGGAACGGCACGGCGTCGGTCAGTTCCTGGCGAATGTCGGCAGGCAGGTCGAAATCGCCCGCCTCGAGATTTTCCGTCAACTGCTCAACGCGACGCGCTCCAACAATCGCGGCGGTCACGCGGGCATCGCCGAACAGCCAGCTGAGCGCCACCTGGCTCGGCGTCTTGCCGATCCGCTCGGCCACCGCGGCCACGGCGTCGACGATTTTGAGCCCGTCGTCGAACCAGTAGCGGTTCTCGACGATCGCCGCCTGGTGGCCGTGCCGCGTCTCGGCCGCCGGCCGGTTCTGCCCGCGATATTTGCCTGACAGCATGCCGGCCGCCAGCGGGCTCCAGCAGATCATGCCGAGACCCTCTGCGTCGCAGGCGGGCAGGATCTCACGCTCGATGTCGCGGCGCACCAGATTGTAGAGATGCTGCGCCGACACCAGCTTTTCATAGCCCTTGAGCTCGGCAATGCCGTTCGCCCGCGAAATCTGCCAGCCATAGAAATTGGAGCAGCCGATGTAGCGCACTTTTCCCGCGCGGATCAGGTCGTCGGCGGCACGCAGCGATTCCTCGATCGGGGTGAACGGGTCGGGCCCGTGGAACTGGTAGAGGTCGATGAAGTCGGTGCCCAGCCGCTTGAGGCTCTGCTCGCACGCCTCGACCAGATGTTTGCGGCTCAGCCCGCGCTGCGTCACCGCATCGCCCATCGGGAAAAAGCCCTTAGTCGCGATCACGAGGTCGTCGCGTTTGTGGTCCTTGAGGATCGTCGACAGGATGCGTTCGGACTCGCCGGCCGAATAGGCGTCCGCCGTGTCGATGAAATTGCCGCCGCCCTCGATGAAGGCTTTGACGATGGCGCGCGAGCCCTCAAGGTCGCAGCCCCAGTCCGTATTGCCGAACGTCATCGTGCCGAGGCAGATGCGCGAGACGAGCAGGCCCGAGCGGCCGAGATAGCGGTACTTCATTGCATCCTCCGGGAAGGGCGGGAGGAAACACCGGATCGGCGCCGGCGTAAACCCTCAGCGGCCAGCTATCTCGCCGAGCCGTGCAATCAGCCGGTCGCGCTCGAGCGTCATGCCCTTGTAGTCGAGCTGCTCGGGGCTCAGCGCCAGCAGCTGCTCGATCAGCGAGGCCGCGATCTGCGGCGCATCAGAATGCCGCTCCAGTTCGGTGAGCGGATCGACCGAAATCTTGATCGTGAAAACGATGTCGCGGCTCTGCGGGAGCTTTCGCAGCGTCTGCCGTTCGACGCGGAGGAACACGTTCTCCGCCCGTTCGCCCGCCCCAAACCGGCGCGGCGGCGAGTCGAGCGGATGAAACAACTCGGCATCGCCATAGATCGACCAGTTCCAGCGCAGCACGGCGATCCCGGGCCGCAGATTGTCGAACATGCGGGCGATCAGCTCGGCATTGCGCGTGCCCTGGCCGAAGCCGGGCACCGGCGCATGCACCGCATGGATCGGCTGGCCGAATTTCTCCCTGAGGCGCCACGACGACGGAAAGCTCAGCGATGCCGCCGCGATGCGCCAGCCGGCCTCACCCTGCCGCATCAGCACGAGGTCTTCCTGCACCAGCCGCGCCGCGGTCCACAATGCGGGTATCGCATCGAGCGCGACACGACGGCCGGCCACCAGCATGGCCCCATCCTCGCGCCGGTACAGCGCGGGGAACCGCACCGGCAAATGCTCGACCAGCAGCGCCAGCACTTCCGCCTGCGCCGCCTCGGTGCCCGCTTCGGCGGCGAACACCTCGTCCCAGCGCGTCGCGGCAAGCCGCTCCTTTTCTGCAAGGTCCGCCGCCAGCCGCTCGTCGGCAGCGATCCACTCGCCCGGATCGAGCGGCTTCAGCGCGATCTGGAACAGCTTGTTGCTGCCGTCATACGGCGTGTGCATGGGCTAAATGCCCCTTACGCGCCGGTGACGCGCCAGATCACGTCGCCGACGTCGTCGCACATCAGCACGCTGCCATCCTTGGCAATCGCAACGCCCACCGGGCGGCCATACGAGAGCTTCTCGTCCGGCGACAGGAAGCCGGTGAGCACATCCTGCTTGGGTCCAACCGCCTTGCCGTTGGCGAACGGCACGAACACCAGGCGGTAGCCCGACAGCACGCTGCGGTTCCACGAGCCGTGCTGGCCGATCATCATGCCGTTGCCGTAGCCAGGCAGGGTGCCAGCCGGCAGATAGCAGAGACCGAGCGACGCGGTGTGGCCGCCCAGCGCAAAGTCCGGCTGGATGGCTTTGGCCACCAGCGCCTTGTCCTGCGGCACGCGGTCGTCGACGATCTGCCCCCAATAGCAATAGGGCCAGCCGTAGAAGCCACCCTCCTTGACGGCGGTCAGATAGTCGGGCGGCGTCTCGTCGCCAATCCCGTCGCGCTCGTTGACCACGGTCCACACCTGGCCCCGCGTCGGCTCCCACGCCAAGCCCACCGGATTGCGGAGGCCGCTCGCGAACACACGGCTCTGCTCGGTCTTCAAATCCAGCTCATAGATGCAGGCCCGGCCGATCTCGGCCTCGAGCCCGGCATCGCCGATATTGGAGAGCGAGCCGACCGCGACATAGAGTTTGGTCTGGTCCGGGCTCAGCAGCAGATTGCGCGTCCAGTGCCCATCGGTCTTGTAGGTCGAGAGCCGCCGTCCCGCCGCGGTGATCTTTGTCTCGCCCAGCTTGAACGGGAACGCCATCACGCCATCGACATTGGCGACGTAGAGCGTCTCGCCCACCAGCGCCATGCCGAAGGGCTGGTTCAGTCCCTCGAGCAGGGTCGAGCGGAACTCCGCGGCGCCATCGCCATCGGCGTCGCGCAGCAGGATGATGCGATTCGGGCTCGGCCCCAGCGCGCCGGCGCGCGCCATGGTCGCAGTGATCGCCAGATCGAACGCCGTCTTGGGCGCACCCGGAATGGTCAGCGCCTCGGCCGCCAGCACGTCGCCATTGGGCAGCACCAGCATCTGGCGCGGATGGGTCAGGCCCGTAGCAAAGGCGTTGACCTTGAGCCCCGCCGCCGCCACCGGCATCTTGCCGTCGTGCCAGCCATGCGCCGTCGGCATCTTCAGCGTCGGAATGCCCTGCGGCACCGCCGCCGGGATCGTCGGGTTCAGCCCCTGCGCCTCAGGGAACGTCACGCGGCCCCAGGTCCGCATCATGATCGTGCCCGCGCCGATCCAGGCAACCACGCGTGCGACGGCAGAAAGCAAATTCATCGGTATCCCCCGGGGTTCTCGGCCGTCTTTGACATGCCGCAACGCACGGATCAACGTGGCGTGCTGCCCGAAGGGCCGGAACCGGCGCGTCACGCCGCTTGTTTCACCCCCCGTCACCGCGTTGCCAGAGGAGCGTCCCCCAGATGAACACCGCCAATCTCCAGCTCGAAGGCCTCTATCTCGTTATCGCCTCGCTCAACAATGCGCTGGTCAAGAAGGGGCTGCTGAGCCGCGACGAGATCGATCTGGCCCTGCGGCGCGCCGAAGAGACCGCCATCGGCGACGATCGCGTGGTCGAGGATATGAGCCATTCCAACCGCGACGCCGTCGCCTTCCCGGCGCGGCTTCTGGCGCTCGCCAACCGCACCGCGTCGGCCGACGAAATTTCGACCTTCTCCGAACTCGCAAGGATGGTCGGCACCACCAAGGAGCCGTACAACGATCAGCGCTGATCGAGGTCCTTCCGCATGAGCTTTGCCCGTCCGCTCATCAAACCCCGGCATTTGCGGCCCGGCGACCGCGTCGCCGTGGTCTCGCCGTCCTGGGGTGGTCCCGGCACCTTCCCGCAGCGTCATGAAGCGGGCGTGCGCCAGCTCGAGGCGACTTTCGGTGTCACCGTCGTCGAGATGGAGCACACCCGTGCAGTACCCGAATTCGTCGCGGCGCATCCGGAGGCCCGCGCCGCCGATTTGATGGCGGCGTTTGCCGATCCATCCATCGCCGGCATCATCGCGAGCATCGGCGGCGACGATTCCATGCGGCTGCTGCCGCACCTCGACCTCGGCGTTATCGCCGCCAACCCAAAAATCTTCCTCGGCTTCTCGGACACCACGAGCCTCCATTTCGCCTGCCTCGCAGCGGGCGTGACCAGCTTCTACGGCCCCTCGATCATGGCGGGTTTTGGCGAGAACGCGGGCATGCATCGCTACACCGCCGACGCGGTCCGGCGGGCCCTGTTCTCAACGGAGCCAGTCGGCCCGGTGCCGGTCAACGACGAAGGTTTTACCGCCGAGCGGCTCGACTGGGCTGATCCTGGGCTGCAAGGCCAGCGTCGCGTCCTGCAGCCGGCCGGCGTGCCGCGCATGCTGCAGGGCCGCGGCACCGTCACGGGTCCGCTCATCGGCGGCTGTGCCGACGTGATCGAGATGATCAAGGGCACAGCCTGGTGGCCGCCGCTCGACTATTGGGACGGCGCGATCCTGTTCTACGAAACCTCCGAGGAGGTCCCGAGCCCAACCTCCATCAGCCGCTGGCTCCGCAATTTTGCGGTGCAGGGCATCCTCCATCGCCTCAGCGGCATGCTGCTGTCGCGGCCCGATCCGGGCAGCGATCCCGACTATCCGCGAAAGCTCGAAGCCGCCGTCGTTGCGGCGCTGGCCGAAGCCGGCCTGCCCGATCTGCCGGTGCTGTCAGGCCTCGACTTCGGCCACGCCTCGCCGATCCTGACGCTGCCCTATGGTGTGCGCGCCAGCATCGACAGCGCCGCCGCCACCCTTACCATCCATGAACCAGGAGTGACCTGATGCGCGTCGTCGTCGTCGGAGCCAGCGGGCGGACCGGCCGGCTGATCGTCGAAAAGCTGATCGTCGCCGGCCACACGGCCGTCGCCACCATCCGCAGCCCAAAGCACATGGCGGCCATGGTGTCGCTCGGCGCCGAAACCGTGATGCTCGATCTCGAACTGTCGACCGGCCCCGACTTCCAGGCCCAGTTCAAGGGCGCCGACGCCATCGTCTTCGCCGCGGGTTCGGCGGGCGGCGAGTCGAGCGCCCTCGATCGCACCGGCCTCATCAAGACCGCCCGGCCCGCCGAGACGGCGGGCGTGATGCGCTACCTCGCCATCGCCTCGATCGGCGCCTCCACCGGCATGAAGCTCGCGGGCGAATGGAACAATGCCGAGATGCGCGACTACTACAAGCAGAAGCGCGCCGGCAACAAATACCTCCACGAGTCCGGCCTCGACTGGATCATCCTCGAGCCGGGCGAACTCACCGACGGCAAGCCGACGGGCAAGGTGACGATCAGCGAGGAGGCGATCGAAGAGTCCTCGGTTGACCGCGCCGACGTCGCGGCGGTTGTCGTCGCCCTGCTCGAAAGCAAGAAGAGCAACAAACACGCGTTCCAGCTCACCGGCGGCAAGACGGCTATTCCCGCTGCAGTGGCGAAGGTGCTGGGTGAGGATGTGGCGAAGGTTTCGGCAAAGAAGGCGCCAGCCAAGAAAGCGCCGGCAAAGAAGGCGGTTGCCAAAAGAGCTGCTGCGAAGAAGGCGCCGGCCAAAAAGCGCTGAGAACGCAAGCAAGCCCCCACCCACCGGCTTCGCCGGTCCCCCCTCCCCGGAGGGGAGGGATGGGCTCCACTCAAGCGGGAGTAATCTGGCGTCTCCCTCCCTTCGGGGAGGGGGGACCACGCGTAGCGTGGTGGGTGGGGAGCTTCATGCTGGTGAGAGCCACGAGCGCCGTTCTACTTCAGAAACCGCCCCAGCCGCTCCAGCCCCTGCTGCACCACCTCCGTCGACACCTCATGGCACCACCGCAGCCAGCCCTGTCCCTCCGGCCCGAATGCCGAACCCGGCGCCAGTCCAAGCCCCGCCTCGCGCACCAGCCGCTTGGCGAGGTCGAGCGAGTCGTCATACCCCGCGACGCGGAAGAACGCATACATCGCGCCACCTGCGTCCGGCACATCGACCCCCGGCAACGCGCGCAGCCCGTCCACCAGCACGCGCCGCGACTCCGCCAGCCGGGTCCGCAATTTGGTCACTTCTTCTTCGCCCTGCGACACCGCCACCGCGCCCGCCCGCTGCGCCGGCTCGAGGATGCAGGACGTGTTGTATTCGATCAGCTTGCCGAGATCCGCCATCAGCGTCTCCGGTGCCACCAGCCAGCCCATGCGCCAGCCCGTCATCGTCCAGGCCTTCGAAAAACTGTTCGACGAAATGATCCGGTCGCCGACCTCGTAGCGGCGGAGGAACGACGGTGCCGATTTGCTGCGCGGATCATAGATCAACCGCTCATACACATCGTCGGCCAGCACCCAGATGCCGTGTGTGCGGCAATGCGCCAGCAGCGCGTCCACCTCCGCGTCCTCGATAGTCCAGCCCGTCGGATTGTTGGGCGAGTTGACGATCAGCATCCGCGTGTCCGGCGTCAGCGCCTCGAGCGTGCGCTGCACATCGAGCGACCACTTGCCATTGGCGATACCAAGCGGCACGCGCGTTACCTTCGCTCCGAGGATTTTCGGAATTTCCACCACATTGGGCCAGAGCGGCGTGATCGCCACCACCTTGTCGCCCGGCGACAGCACGAGCTGGCTCGCCAGCATCAGCGCCGAGACGCCCGACCCGACTGCCGCGATACGGTCCGGCCCGATGTCGCGCTCATGCAGGCCACTGAGATAGGTCGCGATCGCTTCACGCAGATAGGGCCGCCCGAGGTTTTGCGAGTAGAACGTCTCTCCGCTTTCGAGCGAAGCAATCGCCGCCTGCCGGATGAACATCGGCGTCGGCCGGTCGGACTCGCCGAACCAGAAGCGCAAAATGTCGGGATTGCCCATCCCGGCATTGGCCACCTCGCGGATCAGCGAGCTCTGCAGGTCCCGGACGGCTTCGCGCGCTTCAACCATCACCAGCTCCCTGCTGCGGTGGCGGTCGCCGAGGGGTTAGTACAGATGGTGAGCGTGCGCTGGGTCATCTGCGTTTGTTAGCCCAGCCGCTAGCCCCGCGCCAGTTGCTCAAGCCGGTCGAACTCGGCCGGCACGTTTTCCACCAGCCGCGCCGCCGCGACAAACGGCAGCCACGCCTCGACGGCCGCTCGATGCATCCCCGCCGCCGCGACATACGCGTCGACGTAGGCTTGCGCGAGCGTCCGGTCATGGGTGGCGATCAGCACAAGCGTCCGGCACACATCGGCCGCCGGATCGCCGCGCGTCGCATCGAGCCAGTCGATCACTCTCGCGCGTTCGTCCATGCCGAGAATGTTGAACGGATGGAAATCGCCATGACAGAGCCGGTCTCCATCAGGCATCGCCGCGAGCCGCGCCAGCAGCTCGCTCCGCAACCCAGGTTCAAGCCGTTCCGCCCGCCCGATTCGCTCCGCCAGCCGCGGTTTGAGCTCCGGCACGCCCGCCGGTGCCGCCACCCTGTGTATGCGCCGGTGCAACACCACCATCAACTCCAGCACCTCGCCAACCCGTGCCGGGTCCGCCAGTGCGCCGGCCAGCACCGGCAGCTCGATCCGCTCCATCACCACGCCCCAGCGGCCATCGACTTCGATCACGCCATCCACCGCCGGCGCCAGCCCGAGCGGCGCCAGCGCCAGCAGCGTCGCGGCTTCGCGTTCGGCCTGCGCCGGGTCGCCCGGCCGCTTGCTAAGCTTCAGCACCCTGTCGCCCCAGGCGAAAATCTCCGCCTCGTTGCCGGCGGCAATCGGCGCGCCAAGCTCACGGCTCACTGCATGGCTCCCATGACCTCATTGCGGCTGCTCCTCGCGCGCCATCCAGAAGAATCTTTGCGGCGGCACGTCGATTCAGCGCTGCGCCGCTCGTCAATGTCCATGAAAGCCGGTGAGGCGGGATAGACTGCTGCCATGATCTGTCAGCAGGGTCAGGCATCCTCATTGCATCGGAAGAATCGACGAGGAGAAAGAGATGTCCCACCATCCCGGGTCACAAATGGGGACGCCGTCCCACGCTTTGAAGGACCCAAGATCAACAATTTCACATCAGTTTTCGCTTACGCGTCATAGTTCTTCTGCTATTGAGCGCGGCCCAATACGGCGCTTTGTCGCCGACAGCTTGTAAAGGCAGGTACCCCATGACCACCGAGACCTTCGAGTCCGTACCGGACGCCAGTAAAGCTGCCCCCGTCGATAAGACGACGGCGGCCCGCAACAGCCTCGTCATCAATGTCCTGCTCGTCTCGACCTTCGTCGTGATGCTCAACGAGACGGCGATGAGCGTGGCCATCCCGCAGTTGATGACGGCACTCAATGTGCCGGCCTCGGCCGCGCAGTGGCTCACCACCGCGTTCCTCCTCACCATGGCGATCATCATCCCGATCACCGGCTTCCTGCTGCAGCGCTTCAACACCCGCCCGGTGTTCATCCTGGCGATTTCGTTGTTCTCGCTGGGCACCGCGGTCGCGGCGATCTCGCCCAGCCTGCCGCTGCTGATCGTCGCCCGCGTCATCCAGGCCGCCGGTACGGCGATCATGATGCCGCTGCTGATGACCACGGTGATGACCCTCGTGCCGCCTGACCAGCGCGGCAAGATGATGGGCAATATCTCGATCGTCATGTCGGTGGCGCCTGCCATCGGCCCGGCGGCGGCCGGCCTCATCCTCCACTATCTCGAGTGGCGCTGGATCTTCATCATCGTGCTGCCCATTGCGCTCGGCGCGCTCCATCTCGGCTACCGCCTGATGGTGAACGTCACCACCCCGCGCTACGCCCCGATCGACGTGCTGTCGGTGATCCTGTCGGCCCTCGCCTTCGGCGGCATCGTCTATGGCCTGTCGAGCTTTGGCGAATCGGGCGACGCGGCGATGATCTCGCCCTTCGTGCCGCTGGCCGTCGGCGTCGTCACCATGGTGATCTTCGTCATGCGGCAGATCAGCCTTGCCCGTTCCGACAAGGCGCTGCTTGACCTCCGCACCCTGCAGTCGAGCAACTACACCATCTCGATGACGATGATCGCCATCCTGATGCTCGCCATGTTCGGCACCATCATCCTGCTGCCGATCTACCTCGTGAACGTCCAGGGCTTCGACATCCTGTCGACCGGCCTCATGATGCTCCCCGGTTCGCTGCTGATGGGCTTGCTCGGCCCGTTCGTCGGCCGGCTCTACGACAAGGTGGGCCCGCGCCCGCTGGTCATCCCGGCCATGGCGCTGGTGTCGCTGGTCCTGTGGGCCACGACGCTGCTCGGCGTCGGCACGCCCTGGCAGTATATTTTGGGCGGCCATATCGTGATCAGCATCGGCTTCGCGTTCCTCTTCGGGCCGCTGTTCACCACCAGCCTGTCCTCGGTCAAGCCGCAGTTCTATAGCCACGGCTCGGCCCTGCTCGGCTCGGTCCAGCAGGTGGCGGGTGCGGCCGGCGTGGCGCTGTTCGTGGCGCTGATGTCGACCGGTTCGGCGGCCCTCGCGGCCGGCGGCGCGGCTCCGATCGATGCGCTGGCGGGTGGTATCCGCACGGCGTTCATCGTCGGCGCCTCGATCTCGCTGTTCGCGTTTGCGGCGTCGTTCTTCGTCAAGCGTCCGCCGGCGCAGGAAGGCGGCTGGGGCGGGCACTGAGCCCCGCCTTGGCCACCGCACTCGACACCATCCTTGGCGCCGCCCGGCTCGCCGATGCCACGTCAGCCTTCCGGGCGGCGCTGACGCCTTTGAACATCGACACCTTCTCGGCCGGCGACGTCGATACCGCCCACCGCAACCGCGCCATCTTCACCGTCATCGACTGGCCCGAGAGCTGGCGTAAATTCTACTTCAGCTCGTCGCTGCTCGAGCGCGATCCGCTGGTCGAAAACCTCGGCTTTTACGGCGGCCGGCCCTTCACCTGGGCCGACCTCCGCGCCGACCGCCGCCTCGCCCAGCTCGGCACCGAAGCCCTCGACATCGCCGCCGATGCAGGCTGGCGCGACGGCCTCGTGGTGCCCCTGCATCGCGCCGGCACCCATTACGGCATCGTCTCGATCGTGGCGCGCGACATCATCCCCGATGCGCACCGGCAGATCATGATCCCGCTCTGCCTCGCCTTCCACAGCGTCACCGGCCCGCTCGCTCGCCAGGACGGCTTCGCCATGCCGCCCGCCGGGCTCAGTCCGCGCGAGATCGAGGCGCTGGCGCTGGTGGTCAAGGGCCAGTCCGACCGACAGATCGGCGAGGCGCTCGGCATCTCCGCCACTACCGCGCACGAGCATGTCGAGCGCGCCAAGCGCCGCCTCAGCACCCACACCCGTGCCGAACTCGCCGCCGTCGCCGTGGCTCTGGGCATCGTCTCGATGTGATGGTCATCCCTCCAAACAGGGGGTAATCAGCCGGGCTTTTTCCCAATAGTTTCAGTCGGAACTGCTTGGGGGACCGCCATGCCGACAATTGTCGTCAATTCTGCCGCCGATGATGGCGGCGGCAGCAAGACCACCCTGCGCGAAGCCGTGGCGCAGGCCGGGAACATGTCGGGCCACGTGGATATCGTGTTCGACGACACGGTATTTTACAAGCAGGGGGCGTTGACCTCGGTGGCGATCTCGCTCCTGAGCACGCTGACAATTACCAAGGGCAACATCACCATCGATGGCAGCCTGTTTTATGCCGGCAACGGCTTCGGCCTGAAGATCTCGGGTGGCGGCATCTCGACCAACGCAATCGAGGTCGCAGCAGGTGCCACTGTTACGCTGCGCGACCTGACGATCGAGGGCTCAACCAACAACACCAACCTCATCAAGGCGCAGTACGGCGCCGAGGGCCACAATGGCGCCAATGGGCTGGATGGTGTCCCCAACCACATCCATAACGGCCCCTCTGCTGATAACGGCCCGGGCACCGGCCTCAGCGGCGGCCATGCCACCGACGGGCAGAACGCGCCCAACGATGCCGAAGCCGGCCGTGACGCGGTCGGCGCGATCGTCAATCGCGGTACGCTGACGCTTGAGCGCGTCGACATCCAGTCGTTCAAGACCGAAGGCGGTGCCGGCGGTCTTGGCGGGTCCGGCGGATTTGCCGGCGAGGGCGGCAATGGCGCCAACGGCACCGATGCCGATGGCTGGAATTCCCCCAGTGGCATTCCAGGCAGCGGTGGCAATGGCGGCAATGCTGGCGCAGGCGCACGTGGTGGCGACGGCGGGACGGCGGTCGCCGGCATCTACAACGTTGGCAGCCTGATCCTGCGCGATGTCTTGTTCGAGGGCCTCGCGGCCACCGGCGGCAATGGCGGGCAAGGCGGTACCGGCAGGTGGGGCGGGCACGGCGGCAACGCCGGCGTAGGCTCGAAACCCGAAACGCTGAGCCAGGCCTATGCGGGCAACGGCGGCAACGGCAGCAATGGCGGCAACGGCGGCAATGGCGGTGCCGCCGCGTCGGCGTTATTTCAATGTCGGCACGGTCAAGTGGGACGGCATTCAGTCGACTGTCATCGGGGCATCGCTCAACGGCGGACTTGGCGCCCAGGGTGGAGACTACGGCGAGAAGGGGGTTCGCGGCCTCGCGCTGACGTCCGGGTACTTGGATAACGATCCGCACCACGGCCACGATGGCCAATTCGCCGGCGTAAAAGGTCAGGTCGGTGCCAAGGGTGGCACGAGCGACTTCATCGGTGCCTCCACGGCGACCGGCACGACGTTCTCTCTCAGTGCGTCGCAGGAGGTGGTTTCCGAGACCGGCACCAACCTCGAGCGCATTGTCTATTTCAATATCGGGGTGCTCGGCTCCAACACGGGCGCGCATTCGGTCAAGTGGACCTACGTTCCAGGCGACAAGGTCACGGCCGCCGACTTCGACTATCTCGCTGCCACCAGTGGCACCATCAGCTTCAGTGGTGGCCAGACCGGCAAGGGGTTCGCCATCCAGGTCAAGAACGACGGCAAGTCCGAAGGCATCGAGAGCATTACCGTCAAGCTCAGCACCCCCACCGGCGGCGTGCTCGGCTGGAGCAAGGAGGTCACCGTCTACATCGTCGACGGCAGCACCGAAGGCAAAGCGCCCACCAGCATCAAGCTCAGCGACACCTCGCTCAACGAGAACTCCAAGAACAACACAAAGCTCGGCGCGCTCAGCACCACCGACGGCGACAAGGGCGACAAGTTCACCTACGAGCTGCTCGATTCGGCCGGCGGCCGCTACAAGCTCGTGGGCAACGTCATCAAGGTCGCCGACAGCACGAAACTCGATTACGAGCAGGCGCACAGCCACACCATAAAGGTCCGCTCGACCGATCTGTTCGGCAACTCCGTCGACAAGAAGATCAAGATCACGCTCACCGACGTCGACAGCGAAAAGCTCAAGGGCAACGCGTCAGACAACAAGCTGTTCGGCGGCGACGGCAAGGACACAATTGCCGGCGCAGCAGGCAACGACACGCTGAAGGGCGGCGTCGCCGCCGACCGCTTCGTCTTCGACAGCGCCCTCAATGCAACAACCAATGTGGACCACATCACCGACTTCAAGCCCGGCACCGACGAGCTCGCGCTCGACAACGCCATCTTCACCAAGCTCAGCGGCAGCACGCTCAGTGCAGCGGCGTTCTACAAAGGCATCGCCGCGCACGACGGTTCCGATCGCATCATCTACGACAAGGCCCAGGGCAAACTGTTCTACGATGCCGACGGCAACAAGTCCGGCGGCGCCGACCCGATCCTGTTCGCGGTGCTGGACACCCACCCAACGCTTGGCGTCAGCGATTTTTTGATCGTGTGAACTCGCTCAGCAAGCACCGGCAGTCGGCGCTCCTCTCCCGCTTGCGGGGGAGGGGGGACCAGCCGAAGGCTGGTGGAGAGGGGTGCATCCCCACGATCGCGCAAGCGGCTCCCCCCTCCATCACGCTAGCCGCGTGGTCCCCCTCCCCCGTAAACGGGAGAGGATT
>JBKJTB010000119.1:0-11682 GCA_046594305.1 Devosia sp.
CCGACAATCGCTTCGTGCAGGCCGAAAAGCTCAACGACCACGATTTGCATGCGTTGCGCGAAAAGCTGATGCAGCAGTGCGAAGTCGCCAGCGAAGAAATCGCCCGCCGCACCGGCAAGCGCGCCGCTAGCGGCGCCCCGCATCAAGGCTCGCACCAAGCCGTTTGACCTCGGCCTGCAGCCGCGCCGCGAACGCAATATTGCGCACAGTATTGCCGAGCGCCTCGAAGCGGTCGCGCACCATCTGCCGCTCGATTTCGCTGTCGAGCCCGAACAGGTCGAGCGCCTTGCCGCTCACCGCCGGCCCCACCTGCAGCACCCCCAGCCCGTGCCAGTGGTTGAACGCAAAGCTCGGATAGCGCTGCGCCAGCGCCTCCCACAGCTTCCACACCCCGAAATCGTCCGAGCGCTCGGCCGTATCGTGGAGCAGCACGATGGCCCGGTCGCTGAGCTTTGGCAGCCAGCTGTCGAAATCGTGGCTCACGGCCTCGAACGTGTGGACCCCGTCGATATGGAGCAGATCGGTCGAGCCATCGGCCACATCCGCCAGCGCATCGTCGAACCGCTTGCGCAACAGCGTCGAGAAGCCGCCGAACCTGAGCGCATTGAACTCGCGCAACTGCTTGTAGATCTCGTCCCCATGGCTCCCGGTGTGGACATCGCCCTCCCACATGTCGACCGCGAACGCCTTGGTCGTCACCCCATGCCGCACCGCCGCGTCGCAGAAGCTCGCATAGGACGAGCCCGACAGCGTCCCCAGTTCGACGATCTGGCGCGGCCGGTGCGCCCCCACCAGCCAATAGGCGAACGGCACATGTCCCAGCCACGCGGAATCGGTGCGCGGCAGGATCGGCGGCCAGAACAGCCAGTCCAGCGGTTCGGTAAAAACGTCGCTCGTTTTGCTCATGGCCGCGCAACCTATTGTTGGCATTCGCCCTGCGCAACGAGAGTTTCCTTCCCCCGCCCGAGCGTCTATCAACTGCCCCGTCTGCGCGAATGGAGAACGATTATGGTCAAGGCGGCATTTCTCGGTCTGGGCGTCATGGGCTACCCCATGGCCCGCCACCTCCAGGCCAAGGGCCACCAGGTCACCGTCTACAACCGCACTTCCGCGAAAGCGCAAAGCTGGGCGGGCGAAACCGGCGGCACCACCGCGCCAACCCCCCGCGATGCCGCCAAAGGGCAGGACATCGTCTTCGCCTGCGTCGGCAATGACGCCGACCTCGAGGAAATCACCGTCGGCCCCGATGGCGCCTTTCACGCCATGGAACCCGGCGCCGTCTTCGTCGACCACACCACCGCCTCCGCCACCATCGCCCGCAATCTGAGCACCGCCGCCGCGCATCAGGGTTTTGCTTTCCTCGACGCCCCCGTCTCGGGCGGCCAGGCCGGTGCCGAAAACGGCCAGCTCACCGTCATGGTCGGCGGCGATCCCGCCGCCTTCGACAAAGCCGCGCCCGTCATCGCGAGCTTCGCCAAAGCCTGCCGGCTGCTCGGTCCCTCGGGCTCGGGCCAGCTCGCCAAGATGATGAACCAGATCGCCATCGCCGGCGTCGTCCAGGGCCTCGCCGAAGCCGTGCATTTCGGCAAGTCCGCCGGCCTCGACGTCGAAGCGGTAATCGATGTCATCAGCAAGGGCGCCGCGCAGTCCTGGCAGATGGAGAACCGCCACAAGACCATGCTGGCGGGCAAGTACGATTTCGGCTTTGCCGTCGACTGGATGCGCAAGGATCTGGGCATCGTCCTCGCCGAATCCCGTTCCAATGGCTCGACGCTGCCACTGACGGCGCTGGTCGATCAGTTCTACGCCGAAGTCCAGGCGATGGGCGGAAAGCGCTGGGATACCTCGTCGCTCTTGGCTAGACTGGAACGCTAATCCGCGCCGAAATCGCCGCGATTGCGCATGCTTTCGTCCGAATTCCGGCAAATCGCAGCGCCACTCTTAGCTTGTTCAAATTCCGTTCATGTTGCCTCGGCATTAAGAGGCAACGTCACGCGTCGCGTCCGTATCGCGTCCTGACTTGGGGAGACTAACGCTCGTGAAATCGCTCGCTCAACCGCTGACCCTCGCGGCGCTGTTTGCTGTCGCCGCAACCTCCGCCTTCGCCCAGGCCGCGCCCAATCCGTTCGACAACGTGCCCAAGGCGCGCACTGCCTTCGTCGCGGAAAACGGCGACGCCACCGACCGCGTGTTCGGCGGCAAGACCGCCGATGACGGCGAGTATCCGTTCCAGGTGGCGCTGCTGCGCTCCGACTATCTCACCGAAGATCCGGAATCGCAGTACGAGGCCGAATTCTGCGGTGGCTCGCTGATCGCCCCGACCTGGGTGCTGACCGCGGCCCATTGCGTCACCGATTACGGCGAGACCATTTCGCCCGACTTCATGGTTGTCCTCACCGGCAGCAATGACCTGATGAAGGGCAAGCGCGTCACCGTGAAATCCGTGCATGCGCACGAGGGCTACGACGACTGGACCATGGACAATGACGCGGCGCTGATCGAGCTCAGCGAACCCGTCGACCTGCCGCCGGTGGTGCTCGATCTCGACGGCGCCGATTTCAGCACGGCCGTCGTCATCGGCTGGGGCCTCACCGAGACCGGCGAGTATCCGCGCAATCTGCTCGAATCCGATATCGATGTGGTGCCCAATGCCGAGTGCAATATCGGCATCAAGACCATCTATTCCAAAGCCCTCAAGCAGTCGGTCAATGACCTCGGCACGCAATACGGTATCGCGCCGACCCAGGCCGAGCGCGTCGGCGACGAGCTGGCCCAAGCCATCGGCAATCCGCTGACCGAAACCATGATCTGCGCCGGCCTCAAGGCAGGCGGGCGCGATTCCTGCTACGGCGACAGCGGCGGACCGCTGGTCGCCGTGCGCGACGGCCAGGCCGTCCAGTTGGGGATCGTCAGCTGGGGCGAAGGCCCCGCCGACTCCGAAGTCAAATGCGGCCACGAGGATGTCTACGGCGTCTACAGCCGCGTCGCGAGCTTCAAGGACTGGATCGCGGCCACCACGACGGCCACGAACTAGTTTCCGTAGCGCGGAGACTTGCTCACCGCCGCCACGTCACACCGGAAATGGCCGCACGCGGCCATCTCCATGGAAAATTGCTCAGTGGTCAGTCACGCATTGACGGCTGGGCTATTTCCCGATTTTCTGCCCCATTCAACGACAACGAGGGAAGACGTCCCATGCAACTCCGCTCAATTACATCAGCCATTCTGCTGAGCGTCGCGCTTGCCGCGTCGCCGGCCTTCGCCCAGACGGCGGGCAACGCCGGTCCGGCCGACATTCCGGCCAACCGCGACGCGCCGTTCAGCCTGCCCGGCAAGGCGACGCCAACAGCGCCGCTCAAGATCGATTCCTCGACGCTCAGCCGCGGCCCCGCCGCGCTCGATCCCGCCGCGGCCATCGAGAGCATGGGCACCGAGACGCTCAACAAGGACGGCACCGTTGAGTCCAAGCCCGCTTCGGAAGGCCTCCGCGCCATTCTTGAGAAGGCGACCAAGCCCTCCGAGACCGCCGATACCGACCGCATCGTCGGCGGCACCGACGATCGCGTCCAGATCACCGATGCTTCGGGCTATCCCGATCGCGTCGTCGGCTGGCTCTGGTCGCAGGCGCAGGATGATTCCTGGTCGACCTGCTCGGCGACCCTCATCGGCGCCTACACCGTCGTCACCGCCGCCCATTGCGTCTACGTCCACGAGAAGGACGGCTGGGTTAAGCAGCTGCTGTTCATCCCCGGCGTGACCGATCCCGAAAGCGCTCCCTACGGCACCTTCGACTGGGAGAACGTCAACATCCTCAAGGGCTACATCGACAATTACGACGGCACCAATTACGGCTCCGCCATGCCGTGGGACCTCGCCGTGATCACCCTCGCCGAAGATGCCGGCAACCAGCTCGGCTGGCTCGGCTTCCGCGTCGATGACGCCTCCGACTGGGCCGCCACCAACATCGGCTACCCGGGCGACAAGCCCGATGGCACGATGTGGAAGACCAACTGCGAGATCAAGCCGGACCAGTTCGGCGACCTGATCTTCTGGCACGATTGCGACACCTTCGCCGGCTCCTCGGGCTCCTCCCTGTGGGAAGACCAGAAGGGCGACCTCTACATCCGCGGCATCAACGTTGCCGAAGACGACAAGGTCAACTACGGCGTCCGCTTCACCGAAAGCTACTACCAGTTCATCGTCGACAACTACAAATAAGAACATGGTTCTATGACTTGAGAAGGCCGCGCCAGGTGCGCGGCCTTTTGCTTTTCACCAATGTCGGCAGTCAGGACTCCTCTCCCGCCTGCGGGGGAGGGGGACCACCCGAAGGGTGGTGGAGGGGGCGGCCGCATACACCGACGTGGAACTCACCCCACCCACCGCCTCCGACATCGTGCCCCAACCACGGAGCCCATCCCTCCCATCGGGGAGGGGGGACCGGCGAAGCCGGTGGGTGGGGGCTGCCCATCCGCGGTCACTACACGCCCCGCGGCACCAAAAACCGCGCCAGCCACACCGACAACCCAATCGCCGGCAGCAGCACCGTGAACACGCTCGTGATCCCCCAGTGTGTCGCCACCCAGCCCAGCGCCGCCGGCGCCCCGAGCAAAATCCCCTGCGTCGCCAGCGTCAGCGACGCCACATTGAGCGTTGCCGGCCGGTCGCCGATCTGCGCCGCCGCCGACGTCGTCATCGGATAGGCCGTGCACACCCCCACCCCGATCACCAGGAACCCCGCCAGCGCCACCCAGAGATTCGGCGCCAGCACCACCATCACCGTCCCCAGCAGCGCCAGCGTCGACAGCACCCGCGCCACCGGCACCACGCCAAACCGCGACACCACCCGGTCGGCATTGAGCCGCCCGATGGCGTGCGCCGCGAGGAACACCGGCAGGGAGAGCGTATCCACCCAGCTCGGCGCGCCAAAACTGTCACGCATGTAAATCACCGACCAGTTGCGCAGCGCGCCCTCGAGCAGCGTCGGGCCGAGCGTGAACAGCACCAGCAGCAGGATCGCCGCGGTCGGCAGTGCGAGCCGCTTGGTCATTTGCGCCACATGCGCCCGCGCCGGTGCCGGGTCGAGCCCGAGAACCAGCCACAGCTCGAACGGCACGACCACCACCGCCAAGAGGCCCATATGCGCAAAGGGCGACAGCCCGATGCCCTCGGCCAGCGTGCCCAGCAGCGTCGCCAGCAGATAGCCGACGCTCCACAGCCCGTGGCACGAATTCATGATCCGCACCCCACCCGCCGCCTCGATGCGGTCGGCCTCGATATTCATCGAGGTGTTGGGCAGCGAATAGACGATGCCGTAGAGGATGAAATAGGCAAAGAACAGCGCCGGAGAGGTGATCGCCCCCAACAGCGCCGTGCCGACCGGCAGCAGCGGCAGGCAGATCATGATGATCCGCCGCGTGCCGAACACTTCGATCAACCGGCTGCCGAACAGGAAGGTGCCGATGGCGCCGATCGGAAAGCCGAGGAACAGCAGCCCCAGCGTCGCTTCGTCCACCCCCAGCATCGCTTGAATCTGTGGAATACGCGGATAGAGCCCGCCGCTTGCCAGCGCGTGGATGAAGAACACCGCGCGGATGCGGAAGGCGCGGTCGATCACCACTAGAACGCATCTCCACCGGTCTGCGGATCCATCAGATAGTGCACCCGGTCGGCTCCCAGCCGCACCAGCTTCAGCATCATCGCCTTGCGCCGTGCCGGGGCCAGCAGATGTTCCTCCGCCGATCGGAGAATCTCGGCGCCATGCAGATCCGCCGCGATCAGTCCTTCCTCCTTGGGAAAGATCTCGCCATCCAATTCCGGCGGCTTGGCGAAATAGAAGCGGTCGCAAAACTCCTTGTAGTCGGGCCATTTCGCGTCGACCCGAAAATCGATCAGCGACGATTTGATCTCGACGATCCAGATCTCGCCTTTCGGCCCCACGCCCAGCACATCGGCGCGCCGCCCATTGGCCAGCGGCACTTCGGCAAAGCAGCAGAAATCGTAGGTCGCCCGGAGCAGCCGCATCACCCCGCGCTGCACCCTCAGCGCCGTCGGCGACTGCCGCAGATCGACAATCTGTGGCAGCTCAGGCATTGGCCTTGGCGGCAACCGCGAGATTGCGCTTGGGGTCGAGCGCGCCGCTCAGCAGCAGCCCTGCAAGGATCACCGGCAGCACGAACAGATAGCTGAGCCGGATGCCGAAATGCTCGGCCACAAAACCCAGCAGCGGCGGCCCGAGGAAGAACACCACGAACGCCACTTGCCCCAGCGCCGCGACGTTCACCGACGACGGCCGGTCGGTGCGTTGCGCTGCCGCCGACACCGCCAGCGGATAAACGCACGAACAGCCGAGCCCGATCATGCCGAACCCGGCAATCGCCACGTAAGGGTGCGGCGCAATGCCGATCAGCAGGCTCCCCGCCGCAGCGACCGCCAGCAGCGTCGTCGCCACCGCCCGCGGCCCGAAGCGCTCGACCACCGGGTCGGCGAACAGCCGGCCCAGCGTCATCAGCCCGGTGAATACGGTCAGGCTCAGCCCGCCGACGAACGGCGCCACGTCGAACACGTCGCGCATATAGATCACCGACCAGTCGATCCCCGTCCCCTCGATCAGGAACGCGGCGATGCCGATGATGCAGAGCGGCAACAGGCCCAGATTGGGCAGCGCAATGCGGTGCGTCCCCGCTTCATGCGCCATGGCATCCGGCCGCGCCGGCGCATTGGTCATGCCCGGCAGCAGCACCAGCGACACGACAACGACAACAGCGAAAGCCGCCGCCGTGTGGAACGTTACTGGAATGCCGATCTGGCGAACCGCCGCGGCAATCAGCGCCGTCACGAAGAAGCCGAGGCTCCACATGCCATGCGCTCGGTTCATCACCCGCTTGCCCAGTTGTGCCTCGATGCGGTCCGCTTCGAGGTTGAGATTGATCTCGAGCAGTCCCGCAAGGATGCCGGCGATAAACAGCGTGCCGAACACCAGATAGGCATTGGGCAGCCACGGGATCAGCGCATAGCAGAACGCCGTTCCGAGCACGGTGATGAACGCGGTCAGGCGTGCCCCCATGCGGTCGACCCATTGCGCTCCGACGCTGAGCGAAATCAGCGAGCCGATCGCCATGCCGATCAGCATCAGCCCAAGCTGTGCCTTGTCGAGTCCGAGATTGACCTGCACGTCCGGCAGGCGGCCCAGCAGCGCCCCGAGCGCGAAGGCGAACAGGAAGAAGCAGGCGAAAACCCTGTAATGCGGTTTGATCATATCAATCGACTTTATGCGAAACGGGCTTGCGGCCCAGCACATGCGTGAAGGCGAAGCTCAGGATCACCAGCGGCAGGCCGATGCCAAAACTCCAGGTGATGCCCCAATGCTGGGCGATGAAGCCGAGCACCGGCGGCGCAATGAGGAAGGTGACGAACGAGGTCTGCGCCAGCGCCGCGACGTTCACCGCCGCGGGCCGGTCAGTGCGCTGTGCCGCCGCCGACATCGCCAGCGGGAAAATCGCCGAGGAACCGACGCCGAGCAGCGCAAAGCCGAGCAGCGATGTCCATTCGCTGATCGGGAAGAAGACGAGCCCGATGCCCACCGTCATCACCACCAGCAGCACGCGCGACACCAGCACCGGCGAATAGCGCTCGACGAAGCCGTCGGCAAAGAACCGGGTGACGGCCTGTGCCAGGGCGCCCAGCGTCACCGCCAGCGCCGCCGTGAACGGCACCGAGCCGTAGATGTCGTGCATATAGATGACGGACCAGTCCATGTAGCCACCCTCCATCGCCATCGCGGCGAGGGTGACGGCGACCAGCGCCATGATGCCGAAGGTGGGCACCGCGAATTTCGGCTCGTCGCCGTGACTGCCGGTGCGCGCCGGCGCCGGATCGAACCGGCCGAGGATCAGCAGCGTGCCGATGATCGACACCGGGATCATCGCAAACAGATGCAGTTGCGGCGATATGCCGAACTGCGCAATGGCGCCGCCGGCCAGCCCCGCCGCGAAGAAGCCAAAACTCCAGAACGCATGCGCGCGGTTCATGATCCGCCGCCCCACCATATGCTCGGTGCGGTCCGCTTCGAGGTTGAGGATGATCTCGATGCAGCCCAGCGTCAGCCCCACCGGCACCAGCAGCGCGAAAAACCACAGCGGGGAGGGCGCCAGCGTCGCCAGCGCATAAAACAGCGACAGGGTCGGGATCAGCCACAGGATAGCGCGGCGATAGCCGATCTTTTCGAGCAGCGGCGGCGCCAGCGTCAGCGAGATCAGCGTCCCCACGGGCGCCCCGATCAGCCCGAACCCAAACGCGCCTTCCTCCACCCCCATGGTGTGCATGATGTCGGCGAAGCGGGGGAACACATTCCCCATCGTGAACGAGTAAATGGCAAAGGCGCCGAACACCTTGTGGTGGGGCGCGAGGTCGAGGCCGAACTTCATCTGAAAAGGCGCTTTCGAAAGGAGTTGGCGGAACCTAAAGGATTCAGCCTGCTTGCGAAAGCAACCGGCAGGTCAGCGCAATCGATTTCGTTGAAATCGTTTCAGATCGAAATCGTTTCAGGTGTTTGCACCGCATCGTCGCTGATCACGTCGACTCCGGTTTCCGGATTGCGCACGATCTCGATTCGCCGGAATTTGCCGCCACCGTGATCGCTGCCCGTCGAGCGCCCCTGGCCGCCGTCGCGGTTGCGCCGGTCGGGGCCGAAATAGGTGGCCGTCTCGTAATAGGTCTGGATGCGTCCGATCTGCCGCGCGATCCGGTCGCCCGCATCATCGCCGCCGATCGGCAGCGCGATGACGTCGTCAAAGCCCATGGCGATGCATTGCTTGACCGTCTCGAGCGACGGCTCGCGGGTGAAATAGATCAGCGGCAGGTATCTCAACTTGAGGCTGGGTGAAAAGCGCAGCGCATCCACCATCGGCTTCAGCGTCCGCACGTCCCGGGTCGGGGCGCAAAGGAAAAACATCAGCGGCGTCTTGGCCGCCTGCTTTTCCGCCCGCGCCAGCCCCTGATAGCGATGCACGGAGTCAAATCCGATCGCCTGCGCCAGATCCATGAGTGGTCCGCCGACCCCGTCCTTGGGGCCGACGACAAAGGCTGAAGCTTTCAACGGCGGTCCCCGGACACAAACGGCATTCCCGAGGCTCAGTCTCGGTCCGTTACGGTGAATTTCGCGTTAAGGCAGCTTCCGCTCGCCCGCGAACAGCGGCGCGTGCGCCTTCAGCAGCTTGCCCACCCGGTCGAGCACCGTACGCACTTCTCGGGCATGCCGCTCCTCATGGTGCGACACCAGCCATTGCTCGGTCTCGAGCTCCGGGATCGGCGCCGCCACGATCCGCACCAGCCGCGCATCGCTGTCGCCGGCAAAGCACGGCAGCACCGTCAGCCCGGCGCCCGCCGCCACCAGTTCGCGCACCGAATGCGCATCGTTGCCGCGCAGGCCAATGCGGTCGCCATGCCGTGCCATCAGCCAGCGCGACGATTGCAGATTGGCGCCGTCGCCGGAGATCCCCACGAACCACCCCGCCTTCACGCCATTGATCAGATGGCGCCCCGAATAGAGCGCATGCGCCACGCGCCCCACCATCTGCCCGGCGAGGTTCGCCTCCGTCGGCCGCTCGCTCCGCACCCCGATATCGGCATTGCGGCGCCCGATATCGATCTTCTCGTACGCCGTGACGAACTCGATGCGGAACGGGTCGCTCACATCCCACAGCTCGCCGACGTGCTGGGCGAGGAAATGGCTGGTCCACGTGCCCGCCGAAATCCGCACCACCCGGTCGCCGATCTCGCCGTCGCGCCAGCGCACCAGGGAGCGCATCGCGGTCTCGACCTCCTCGGCGCGCCGCAACAGCTCCTCGCCCGCCCGGGTCAGCGTGTAGCCCGAATGCGCCCGCACAAAGAGCGGCTCGCCGATCTGCTTTTCGAGCGCGCTCACCCGCCGCCCCAGCGTCGCGGCGCTCAGTTTGGTGGTGCTCGTCGCCGCGCTGAGACCGCCGAGCCGCGCCACGTCGAGAAACAGCCTCAGATCTTCCCAGTCGATACTCATTTCATTTCTGCAAAGCCCGTGTCGCCCCTGTCCGTAGCGGAAGTACCTGCCAATGCGCAAGTATCAACCGTGCCGTTGGTGCTTCGCTCCCAACGAGTTCCGGCGGCATTTCATTCCTGCACAGACCACCCAAGGAGCAAGCCATGCTTGACCACCTGCGCCATCGCTTCGACACCTGGCGGAACTACCGCCGTACCGTCTTCGAACTCACCGGCCTCGACCACCACATGCTCGCCGATCTGGGGCTCGACCGTCCGACCCTGCGCAATATCAAGGCCCGCGCCAAGGCCGCCGCCCGGGGGGCCTGCCTGTGAGCCTCATCACGCTCTGGAACGGCCGGCGCGTGCCGCGCATCGGCATCGGCTGCTGGGCCATCGGCGGCACCTTCTCGCTCGATGGCCAGGCCGCCGGCTGGGGCGAGGTGGACGATTCTGCGTCCACCCGCGCCCTCCATCTGGCCTTCGACCTCGGCGCGCGCCTGTTCGACACCGCCGATGTCTACGGCATCGGCCACAGCGAGGAACTGGTAGGCCGCGCCTTCGCCGATCGCCGCGGCGAGGTGGTGATCGCCACCAAATTCGGCTTCACCCACGACCGCCCGACCCGCGCGCTCAACGGCGCCGATGTCACGCCCGCCTACATGGAACGGGCGCTCGCGGCGTCCCTCAAGCGGCTCGGCACCAGCTACATCGACCTCTACCAGCTCCACGTCGGCGATGTGCCTGACGCGCAAATGGACATCCTCGCCGCCGCCCTTGAGCGCCGCGCCGAAGCCAGCGACATCGGCGCCTGGGGCTGGAGCACCGACGATACGCCTCGCGTCGCCCGCATGGTCGGCCATCCGCACTTCCGCGCCGTGCAGCAGCAACTGAGCGTCTTCTACGACGTGCCCGACCTGGTTCGCCTCAGCGAAGACCACAAGCTCGTCAATCTCAACCGCTCGCCCCTCGCCATGGGCCTCCTCACCGGCAAGTTCACCGCCGCCACGCAGTTCGCGGACGACGACGTGCGCGGCGCCAGCCACGCCTGGCTGGACAACTTCAAGCACGGCCGCCCCACCGCCGAAGCCCTCCGCAAACTGGACTCCATCCGCGACCTCCTCACCTCAGGCGGCCGCACCCCCGCCCAAGGCGCCCTTGCCTGGATCCTCGCCCGCTCCCCCGTGACCCTGCCGATCCCCGGCTTCAAAACCGAAGCCCAGATCCGCGACAATCTCGGCGCGCTGGACAAGGGCCCGCTGCCGGACAAGGTGATGAAAGAGATCGACGTTCTACTCCGAGAACCAGCCTAGCAGCCAGGACTCCTCCCCTACGCGAAGCGCGGGGGAGGTGCCGGCGGAGCGGGGGAGGGGCGGCCACACCCCACGACGTCATCCCCGCGCAGGCGGGGACCCAGGAGTCACGCACCAGCAGTGGTTGCGGCCCTGGGTTCCCGCCTGCGCGGGAATGACGTTGTGGGGACGGAAACATCGCGCCACGAAACCAAAAGTTTCGCCCGGAGTCCCCTGCAAACACAGGCCTCTCCGAGCCTATTTCTCCAACTTATCCACGTCCCCCTTGGCCCGTGTTATTATCCCCCTGTCGTCACCAACGACCGCGCGTACTGACGAGGTGCGGGTGGCGATGATGGGAGGGCTGCGGTCGCGC
>JBKJTB010000127.1:0-5370 GCA_046594305.1 Devosia sp.
GTCAGATGCGGGAACAGCGCGAATTCCTGAAACATCAGCCCGATGCCGCGGCGGTCGGGCGGCAGATGCACGCCGGGGCCGGACACGATCCGGTCGTTGATACGGATGGCGCCGGACTGGATCGGCTGGATGCCGGCCGCGGCGCGCAGGATCGTCGATTTCCCCGACCCCGATTCGCCGAGCAGGCAGACGATCTCCCCAGGTGTCAGCGCCAGCGAGAATTGGTCGAGCACGGTCCGCTCACCGTATTCAAGTCCGACATTGTCGAAGCTGAGGGCCGAGGCGAAAGCGACGCCGGCGGTGCCGCGCTGGCCCCATTCGGCGAGTTCGGCGAGATCGGCCGCCTGGCCGTCCGCGCTCATTGCTCTTCGTCCTGACCCTCTATGTCGTCAGGGTCCAGGGGGTCTTCGTCCTCACGCAGCGGTCCGTCGAAAGGCAAGGGAATCTGCATGTTGGGCGGCAGGCGGTTGCTGAGCAGGCCGGCCCCCTTGAGCTCTTCGAGGCCCGGCAAGTCGCCGAGCGATTCGAGCCCAAAATGATCGAGGAACGCCTCCGTGGTGCCGTAGGTCACCGGGCGACCGGGCGTGCGGCGACGGCCGCGCATCCTGATCCAGCCGGCTTCCATCAGCAGGTCGAGCGTCCCCTTGCCGGGGGCGACGCCGCGCACTTCTTCGACTTCCGCGCGGGTCGCCGGCTGGTGGTAGGCGATGATGGCGAGGGTTTCGAGCGCGGCGCGGCTCAGTGGCCGGTTGTCGGTGGTCTCGCGCAACAGCAGGAAGCTCAGATCCTGGGCGGTGCGGAAGGCCCATTTGTCGGCGCGGCGGACGAGGTTCACGCCGCGGGTCGCGTATTGCGCCTGGAGCACGAGGAGCAGCGGTTCGGCGGCAATCCCGTCGCCCAGATGCGGGGCGAGTTGAGCGGCACTCAGCGGCTCGGCCGAGGCAAACAGCAGCGCTTCGAGGATGCGCATGGCGCGGTCCGCGAGTTCAGGGCTGGCCGAGGCGGAAATCTCCTCGTCCACGGGCGCTTCGACGACATCCTCGTCCGATGCCTCGACGTCCGCCTCGGACACCTCGGGCGTCTCGGGAACGGGTGTTTCGGCCGCCGGGGTGTCACCCTCCGGGATTTCGTTTTCGTCGGACATCAATTTTCGGTCTTGGGGCCGTCGGTCTTACGGCGGCGCATGAGGAGCGGCCCGAAGGCCAGCGATTGGTGGATCTCTATGTGCCCTTGCCGCACCAGTTCAAGGCTGGATGCGAAGGTGGAGGCCATAGCCGTAAGGCGCTGCTCGGGCAACGCAAGGAATTCGGCCAGATAGGCGTCGAGCGGCACCCAGTCCATATTGTCCCCGATCAGCCGATTGAGGATGTCGCGCGCGTCCTGCAGCGACCAGACATGGCGCTCAAGCGGCGTGTAATCGTTGGGAATGCCGCGCTCGCGCTGGGTGGCGTAGGCCTTGAGCAGATCGAACAGCGAGGCTTCCCACAGGGCGTGCTTCCGGACCGTCACCGGCTCTGGATCGCCGCGGGAAAACACCTGGCGGCCGAGCAGCGGCAGGTTCATGAGCTGCATCGCGGCACGGCGCATCGCTTCGAGGCGCTTCAGCCGGAACTGCAGCAGCGCCGCCATCATCTCGCCGGTCGGCTCGTCGTCGCTGGCGGTCTGCGGCACCATCAGCCGGCTCTTGAGGTAGGCCAGCCAGGCCGCCATCACGAGATAGTCGGCGGCGATCTCGATGCGCTTCTCGCGCACGGTCTCGATGAAGCTCAGATATTGCTCGGCCAGCGCGAGGATCGAGATTTCGGCAAGGTCGACCTTCTGGCGGCGCGCGAGGTCGAGCAGCAGGTCGAGCGGGCCTTCGTAGCCGTCGACATCGACATACATCACCTCGTCATCGGGAGGCGGTGCGGGCTCGAGCCACTCGGCGGATGGATCGACCATGAAAACAGCCACAAACAAAGGAAACGCGGGGCTCGGAGCCCCTACGATCGAGCTTTTACACGAACTCATCCCCGTGAAAGGGGGAATCTCCGCCAGGCGGCGCCGGGCTCACAGAAAAGCGCGGAGAAACGGGCGGGATCAGCCGCCCGTGACGATGCAGTCGCCGCCATTGGCCTTGATCTGCGCACACATCTGGCTGGCGTCGCCCAGCGAAGCCGCCGGGAGCTTGACGCGGTACCAGGTGCCCTTCTGGCCCAGATCTGCCGACTGAACAACCAACTGGTTACCGCCGAACAGGCTGCCGAACTTGCTGTTGAGCGACCGGACCGAGGCGTTCGCATCAGACTCGCTCGGGCTCGACGAGAGCTGCACATACGCCGCAGCGCTTCCGGCACTGACAGGAGCGACCGGCTGGGCCGTAGCAACCTGAACCTCGTTGCCGAGCAGATCGATCTGGCCGTTCGGGGTCTGCGCGCCAGTCAGCGCAGTAGTCGTTTCGGTCGCAAGCGGCGCCAGCGGCGGCCGCTCCTCAACGAATGCGCTGCGCACCGGGAAGTTGATCGGCGTCGGCGCGATGCCGCCCGCATTGGGGATTGCCGCGATCGCGCCTTCGGCCGTGGCGACCTGTGTCGCAGCGGGATCGACAGTCAGCGGCGCCGGGCTGCCGGTGAGCGCGGTGTTCTGGCTGGCCGGGTCGGTCATCGCCACGGAGGTGGTGTCACCGAGGAGGTTGGTCGTGTCGCTGGCGGGCATTTCGGGCACGTTCGGGCGGTCGACGGGCAGCGTCTCCGCACCGGCGACGGCGTCGTCACCCGAAACGATGGTGCCGTCGGGGCGCACCGTCACGGTGCGGACCTTGCGATTGGCGAGGCCGCCCTCCGAGTCGTCCGTCGCGGCGACATTGGTGACATCGCGCGTCACCGGGGTGCTGGCCGTCTCATCGGTTGACACCAATTGTTCGGCGCTCGGTTCCGCCGAGGTGCCGGCCATCTGCTCAAGCACGGGCGAGCGGGCCGCCTCGGGCTCGGTGGCCGCCGGCGTGGTCGGGGCGGCCTTGATCGGAGTCGCGTCGGCCGTGAGTTGCGGAGCGTTATCGCCGGTGGCGAGGGTGTTGGCGCGGCCCATATTGAGGACCCAGTAGAGGCCGAGGCCCGCTGCGAGGAGGAGGGTGCCGGCGACGGCCATGCCGACATACTGGCGGATGCCGGACGAGGACGACGACCGTGCGGGCTTCACCTTGAGCCGGCGGTAGGGGGTGTCGTCGCCGATTGCCGGCTCGACGCGATCGACCAGGGCGCCAGTGGCGGCGGCGGCCGCGAGGATGGCATCTTCGGCACTGGATTGGCCGCCATCGTCCTTGAGGCCGGTGCGGCGCGGCGCGAATTGCGCCGTGAGCGGCGGCACGACGGGAGCCGGCGCCGATTGGGCCGCCCGCGGCGCCGACGCGGTGTCGGCTTCGCCATCGCCGTCGATGTCCATATCGGGCTCGAACCGGACCTGGGGCGAGACCTTCTGCTGGACCGACTGGACCCGGACCGGGCCGGGCGGCGAAAGTTCGACGCGCACGGCGTCGCCGATCAGGCTTTCGATTTCCGACATCGGGTCAGAATCGGCGAACACTGGCTTGGGCGCAGGGGCCTGAGCCCGCTGGACCGGAGGATTGAGCGGCTCGGTCGCCGGCGCCTTCATGTTGAGGCCGGCGCCGGGAGACGTCGCAAAACGATCGGCCTCGGGCGCACGCGGGGCGACGCTGACGGGCTTGAGCGGAATCGGCTGGCTGTTGGCGGGCCGCGGAGCAGCCGAGCCCATGGGCGACATCGCCGGCTTCGGCGCCATCTGCTGCGGCGTCACCTGCGTGCGTGCCATGGGCACGGCCTGCACCGGCGTCGGCTTATTCTGCTGCGGCGCCGGAGCGTCGTCTTCGTCGCTCGACTCAGGAGCCGTGTCGCCCATCGAGGAGGCGATCAGATCGGCGATGGGGTCGCGGCCCGGCGCGTCGTCGGTTGGACGTGGCGGCGCGGCGGACGCCGGCGGATTGCGCCCGAAGCCGAAATCGAAACTGAAGTCGCTGCCGGCCGGAGCGGCCGCTGACGGCGCTGGCGGCGCCGGGGCTGGCTGCGGGGCGGGCTTGGCCACGGACAATGCGGGGCCCTGAGCGAACGAACGGTTCTCGCTCACTGGCTTCAGGTCGGATGGAATCCGAATGGGCGCGGGCTGCGGCGCGGGCGACGAACCGAGGTTGGGCTCGACGCGAGCCGACGGGTTCTGCGGTGCGAGGCGTTCGGCGAGCGAGGACAGAGGCTCTTGCCGGATCGGCGCAGCCGCTATGGGTTTTGCGCCGAAATCGAACTTGCTGACCGGCGCGCTGGTCGCAACCGGCGCCGGATTGTCCATGCCGGGAATACGAATAGCGCCGGTGACGGGCGCTCGCACGGCTGGTGCAGCGGCGGCCTGCGGGGCTGCAGCAGGGCGTGGCTGGTCCATTCCGGGAATACGAATCGGCGTCGGCGCAGACGGCGCCGGAGCGGCGGCCACGGTCTCGAGCGGCGCGGGCTTGGCGATCGGGGAAACCGGCGGCCGGTCGCCGCCGGGTGAGGCTGCCATCAGCTTTGCCAGTTCGGCGATAAGGTCGTCGGATTTATCGGCCGGGTCAGACATCTGCTGTGGTCTCGCTGGCGGCATTGACTAGGCTCACGATGTTGTTGCTACCCCTGCCCGGCCCCCGCCGAGACGATCGTCTAGCACCACACCAATGCGCCCGAATTATGAAAGCTCCTGTGGAGCGGACACTCCCAACACCGTGAGGCCGTTGACCAAAACCTGCCGGACGGCGCCCACGAGCGCGAGTCGCGCCAAGGTCAGTTTCAAGTCTTCAGGGTTAACAAAGCGTAACGTCCTGTCGTCCTTGCCCTTTGCCCAGAAGGAATGGAACGCCGCAGCCAACTCGTAGAGGTAGAATGCGATACGATGCGGCTCATGCGCAAGCGCCGCCGCGGCGACCGTCCGCGGCCATTGCGCGACGACCTTGATGAGCTCGATATCGGCGGGACTCACCAGCAGTTCGAGCGGTGCGGCGGCGAGCGAGGCGGGCTTCAGATCGAGCGCCGGGAGTTCCGATTCTGCCAGCCTTAGAACCGAGCAGGTCCGGGCGTGGGCGTACTGCACGTAGAACACCGGATTATCCCGGGTCTGCTCCTTGACCAGCGCGAAGTCGAAATCCATCGCCTGCTCGTTCCGCCGGTAGAGCAGCATGAAGCGCGTGGCGTCGGCGCCGACTTCCTCAACGAGATCGGCAAGCTGGACGAAGTCGCCGGACCGCTTGGACATGGTCACGGGCTCGCCGTTCCGCATCAGCCGGACGAGCTGCATGATCTTGACGTCGATGTCGCCCTGTCCGGCGGAGACGGCCTTCACCGCCGCCTTCAGCCG
>JBKJTB010000146.1:0-28253 GCA_046594305.1 Devosia sp.
GCGCGACCGCAGCCCTCCCATCATCGCCACCCGCACCTCGTCAGTACGCGCGGTCGTTGGTGACGACAGGGGGATAATAACACGGGCCAAGGGGGACGTGGATAAGTTGGAGAAATAACGCTGGAGACGCCAGGATTCTCAGGCGTTTGCGGGGGAAAGTTTTGGTTTCTGCCGCGATGCCTGCAGTCGGGAATCCTCTCCCGTTTACGGGGGAGGGGGACCACGCGAAGCGTGGTGGAGGGGGGAGCCGCTGGCGCGATCGTGGGGATGCTCCCCTCTCCACCAGCCTTCGGCTGGTCCCCCTCTCCCGCAGGCGGGAGAGGATCGCCGACTGCGGGCTTCGCGCTTACGCGACCAGCTTCGCGTCGAGCGTCACCGTGATCGCCCCGAGCGCCTTCGACACCGGGCAATTGGCTTTCGCCCTCTGTGCCAGTTCCTCGAATTTGGCGGCGTCGATGCCAGGCACCTTGCCTTCGACCGTCAGGGCGCTGCCCTTGATGGTGCCGGAGTCGATTTCGACGACTGAGCTGACCTTGACTTCACCGGGCGTGCCGTTTTCGGCCAGGTAGGCGGAGAACTGCATGGCGAAGCAGCTCGAATGCGCCGCTGCGATCAGTTCCTCGGGATTGGTGCCGGATTTGCCGGATTCGTCGACGAAGCGGCTCTTGTAGCTGTAGCCGAGGCCGCTGAGCGCCCCGCTCTGGCTGGTCACCGTGCCGGCACCCTCCTTGAGGTTGCCCTTCCATTGAGCGCTTGCGGAATGCTTCATTGCGTTTCTCCTTGATGAATATGGGGCGTCGGGATGGACCGCCAATCGCCGTAGCGCCAGGGGGCGTACCATTTGGCCGTGACAGGTAATGCGGCAGGCACCGGATCGTATCCATGCGTGCCGCCGGGGCGGCAGCGATAGATGCGGGCGGCGCCCATCCAGCCGCCGGGCCAAAAACCGTGCTGCCAGATGGCGTCGCGGGTGAACTCGCTGCAGGTGGGCGCGTGGCGGCAGGTGCGGCCGAGGAACATGCTGAGCGAGTAGCGGTAGCCCTGGATCAGCACCCAGGCGATCAGCTTGAACGGATAGTCGATGACCCGCCAGACTAGGTTCACGAGCCAGCGGGCTCGGAGCCGGCGGGCTCGCGGCGGGCGGGCTCGAGCGTGTCGAGGGCTTCGATGACGGCGTCGAAGACCAGCAGCGTCGAGGTGTGGCGCGGAGCATAGTCGCGGACGGGTTCGAGATAGCCCAGATCGGACCATCGGCCGGAGGGTGGCGGGCCGTTGGCCTTGAGCATCGCGGCCATTGCGTCGCGCAGGCTGCGGAACTCGGCGATCGGCGTGCCGACGATGTTGGTGGCGACGATGGCGGCGGACGTCTGGCCCAGCGCGCAGGCGGAAATCTTGTGGCCGTAGCCGGTGATTGTGCCGTCGGCGACGGCAAGATCGACCTCGATCGAGGATCCGCACACCCGGCTCACCTTGCGCGCCGTCGCATCCGGGGACACGAGGCGGCCCGGAATTGGTTGGTTTGCAGCAATTTCGAGGATCCTTTGGGAATAAAGATCGCTCAGTTCCATTACAGTCACACGAGTGTTTCTTGAGGTGGGGAAACCCTGACAGATATAGTCACAGCGCGGGCGTATGTCAGTGTGGCTGAAGCTACCCTTTCGAGCCGTCCGGGAACTTTCGGCATGCGCCTCTCGTATTAAGCCCGAGCCCCAAAGGAATCAAAATGGACGCTAGCGCCAAGCTCAACGTCGCCAAGTCATTGTCCAAAAAGCCATTTGCCCGTCCGAGCCGCGACGAAGCCGAGGCCGCCGTGCGTACCCTCATTGCCTGGGCCGGCGACGATCCGGCGCGCGAGGGCCTGCTCGACACGCCGCGCCGCGTCACCAAGGCCTATGGCGAGTTCTTTGCGGGCTATGAGGAGGACCCCAAGCAGATCCTCAGCAAAACCTTCAAGGAAGTCGGCGGCTACGACGATATCGTCCTGGTCAAGGACATCCAGTTCTCCTCACATTGCGAGCACCATATGGTGCCGTTCGTCGGCAAGGCGCACATCGCCTATCTGCCGCATGACGGCGTGGTCGGGATTTCAAAGCTCGCCCGGCTGGTTGAAGTGTTCGCGCGGCGGCTGCAGGTGCAGGAAGTGCTGACGGCGCAGATCATCGACGCCATCAACGAACACCTCAATCCGCGGGGCGCCGCCGTGCTGCTCGAGGCCGAGCATATGTGCATGTCGATGCGCGGCGTGCGGGCGCATGGGGCGATGACGGTGACGCAGCGATTTACCGGTGTGTTTGCCGAGGAGAAGTCCGAGCAGGACCGGTTTTTTGAGATGATCCGGCGGTAGACGATCGGCGCAAGCGGCAAGCCCCCACCCACCGGCTTCGCCGGTCCCCCCTCCCCGATGGGAGGGATGGGCTCCACTCAAGGCTGAGTAATCTAGCGTATCCCTCCCATCGGGGAGGGGGGACCACGCGTAGCGTGGTGGGTGCGGGCTTGCCGCTTGCGCAACACGGATCAAGTCGCGCTTTTCCGTGCGTGGCATAGACTGGGGGCTTCATGCCGGAGTGCTCATGTCCGCTATCCTCAAGACCGTCTGGTTCATCGAGACCCGTTTTAGGGACAGTGAACTGTCGCTCGAGACGATGGCGGAGCACGCGGGTGTTTCGCGCTCGCATCTCAGCCGCATCTTTCCCGTCGCCACCGGACATCAGCTCTCGACCTATATCCGCGGCCGCCGCCTGACCGAGGCGGCCAAGGAGCTGGTCGGCGGGGCGCCCGACATTCTCAATGTGGCGCTCGATGCGGGATACGGATCGCATGAGGCATTCACCCGGGCCTTCCGCGAGCAGTTCGGGCTCACGCCCGACGAAGTCAGGCGGAAGCGCTCCCTCGACACACTCGATCTCGTGGAGCCTCTTAGAATGGATACTGCCGAAAAAGTGACCCTCGCGCCGCCGGTGATCGAAGATCGCCCGGCCCTGCGCATTGCCGGTCTCAACAGCCACTTTACGTGGAAGACCATGGATACGATCCCGCACATCTGGCAGCGGTTCGGTCCGTACATGCCGGAGCTCGAACATAACGGCCCGGCGCCGGCGTTCGGCGTCAACGGACCGATGCCGGAGGGCAGCGACGGCTTCGACTATTTCGCCGGCGCTCCGCTGGCCAAGGGCAAGGAGCTGCTGCCTGGCCTCACCGAGATGATGCTGCCGGCCGGCACCTATGCCCGGTACACGCATGAAGGGCACATCTCAAAAATCCGGGCGACTTGCGCGGCCCTGTTCGAGGCGTTGCCGTTGCTCGGCCGGGAGACGGACCATCGCTGGTTCAGCTTCGTCGAGTATTACGGTCCGGATTTCGAACCTTCGACCGGGTTCGGGACGGTCGAGGTCTGGGTCAAGCTGAAGTCGTAATCTGTTGGCGCTCACGCGCCGCCTGAAGTTTTGACGCCGCGATGGGGCGGTAGTATTGCCGCCCCATGAGCAATTTCACCGATCCCAGCACCCTCACCCACGACCAGCTCGAAGAGGGCACGGCTTTCGCGCCGCGCTTCGACGCGCACGGGCTGATCTTCGCCATCGCGCAGGAGGCCGGCAGCGGGCGCGTGCTGATGGCGGCGCACATGAATGCCGAAGCGCTGCGGCTCACCATCGAGACCGGCGAGGTCCACTACTATTCGCGCTCGCGCAAGGCGCTGTGGAAGAAGGGCGAGATTTCGGGCGAGGTGCAGAAGCTGGTGGAGCTTCGTACGGACTGCGATCAGGATGTTGTTTTGTTGACGGTGGAACAGACCGGGCGTGGGGCCGCGTGCCACACGGGGCGCAAGAGCTGCTTCTATCGGGTGCTCGATGATGGGGCGCTGGCCGACAGCGGCGAACCAAAACTGTTCGATCCGAAGGCGGTCTACGGCGCCTGAGATTTTAGCAGGGCCACGAGCCGTTCGGCGGCGCTGCCTTTGCGCGGGCGCGTGGCGAAGCTCGCCGACAGGTGACGCGGCAGCGTCACGCGGGCCTCGAACGGGGCGACGAGGCGGCCGTCGGCGAGTTCGTTCCGGATGAGGGCGTCGTGGCCCATCAGGACGCCCGCACCGTTGATCGCCTCGGTGACGGCGAGCGCATAGAGCGAGAACACTGGACCGCGCGGCGCGAAGTCGATGCCGGGGGCGGCCTTCTTCATCCAGGCCGTCCAGTCGGACGCCCAGACGACGTCAGTGAGGCACGTCGCGTTCGTGAGGTCGCGGGGATGCCTGAGTGCGGAGGCGAGCGCTGGGGCGCAGACGGGGAAGATCACGTCCTCGTCGAGTGAGGTGCCTTCGTTGCGCGGACGGTAGAAGATCGAGACATCGAACGGCACGCGCTTGAGGTTAGGCGGCGCTTCCATGGCGGTGATGGAGACGGCGATATCGGGCGCGGCTTTGCGCAGGGCCGGCAGGCGTGGCGAGAGCCAGAGCTGGGCGATGGCGGGGAGCGCCGCGATGTGGACGCGCTGCGGGGCGGCTTCGGCGCGGAGGGTCTGCGTCGCATCGGACAGCGCGTCGAAGGCGGCGACGAAGTCGGGCAACACCCGATGCGCGAGCGGGGTGAGCGCGATGCCGCGGGATTGCCGTTCGAACAGCGGTGCGCCGATCTCGGCCTCGAGCGCCTTGATGTGGGCAGCGACCGCGCCGGGCGTTACGCCCAGTTCTTGCGCCGCGAGGACGAAGCTGCCGAGCCGCGCTGACGCTTCGAAGGCGCGGAGGGCATTGAGCGGCAGGGTCTTCGGCCTCGGCGGTGCGACGGGCATGGATCAGTTTTTCTAGGGCTAGGATTTCAGAATACTGGTTTGTGCGGCGGCGGCAAGGATGGTGTGCTCGGCTCAACAAGGAGCCGCCATGACCTATCTCGCCCCGCGTCCATGGGTACCGACCGAAAGCTATATCCAGTCGCTGGCGGAGCTGACGGCAAAACAATCGAGCGCCGAAATCGCCGCCCGGCTTGAGGCGCTGATGGTGGCCAACGAGCAAACGCATGAGCGCGAGTGCTTCAACCTCAACCCGGCGACCAATGTGATGAACCCGCGGGCCGAGGCGGCGCTGTCGCGGAAACTAGGGTCGCGGCCGTCGCTGGGTTATCCGGGCGACAAATATGAGATGGGGCTCGAGGCGATCGAGGAGATCGAAGTCATCGCCGCGGAACTGGCGGCGGAGATCTTTGAGGCGAAGTACGCCGAGATCCGCGTTGGCTCGGGCGCGCTCGCCAATCTCTATGGCTTCATGGCGCTGGCAAAACCCGGCGACACCATCATCGCGCCGCCGGCGACGATCGGCGGTCACGTGACGCACCATGCCGCTGGTTGCGCCGGGCTCTATGGCCTGACCTCGCTCAATGCACCGGTCGATGCGGCAAACTACACGATCGACGTCCCCGCCCTGCGCGAACTGGCGCAGAAGACCCGGCCGGTGCTGATCACCGTCGGCGGTTCGCTCAATCTCAATCCGCATCCGGTGCGCGAGGTGCGCGCCATCGCCGACGAGATCGGCGCGAAGGTGCTGTTCGATGCGGCGCATCAATGCGGGATGATCGCCGGCAAGGCGTGGCCGAACCCTCTCAACGAGGGCGCGCATCTGATGACGATGAGCACCTACAAGAGCCTCGGCGGTCCGGCCGGCGGGCTGATCGTCACCAACGACGCGGAGATCGCGCAGCGGCTCGACGCCATCGCTTTCCCCGGGCTCACCGCGAACTTCGATGCGGCGAAGTCGGCGGCGTTGGCGATCACGCTGCTCGACTGGCGCGAGTTCGGACGGAGCTATGCGAAGAAGATGGTGGCGACGGCGCAGGCGCTGGCGGGCGCGCTCGCGGCCGAGGGGCTGGCGGTTTATGGCGCTGAGCACGGCTACACGCATTCGCACCAGTTCGCGCTGGACGCGATCCCGTTCGGCGGCGGCCAGGCCGCGAGCAAGAAGCTGCGTAGGGCTGGGTTCCTCGCGTGCGGCATCGGCCTGCCCGGCCGTCAGATCGACGGCGACATGAACGGGCTGAGGATCGGTACGCCGGAACTGGTGCGCTGGGGGATGAGCGAAGCCGATATGCCCAAGTTGGCGGCGCTCATCGCGGAGGGGCTGCGGGCGAACGATCCGGAGTCGGTGGCACCGCGGACAGCGGCGTTCCGGCAGGAGTTCACGGAGCTGCAATACGTGCGGGGGTAGCGACTTTTCTTCGCGGCTGGCCTATATTCAGGCGATGGACGAGCTGGATCGCATCACTATCATCCCCGATGTTATGGGGGGAAAACCGACCATTCGCGGCATGCGAGTGACGGTTGGTATGATCGTGGGGCAAATTGGGGCGGGTCGATCGATCGACGACCTACTGACCGACTATCCCTACCTCGAACGCGAAGACATCCTGCAGGCGCTGCGCTACGCCGCGTACCTAGCCCAAGGCCGTGAAGTCGTCCTCGTTCACGGGTGAAACTCCTTCTCGACATGAACATGTCACCTGCCCTCGCGGAATATCTGCGGCAGGCGGGGCGTGAGGCGCTACACTGGTCGTCCGTGGGCGCCGCAACGGCAAGTGACCCGACTATTTCCACCTATGCCGCTGTGGCGGGATACGTAGTCGTCACGCACGATCTGGACTTTGGCGCCCTAGTTGCGCGTGTGAATGCGAGCGTACCATCAATCATCCAAATCCGCGCAGATGATCTGTCAGTTGCACAACTGGGCGCCAAGCTCCTGGCAGTGATCGAGGACATCGAGCCGGAACTTCTCGCTGGCGCGCTGGTGACGATCGATCCGGTCAAAATCCGCGTTCGCGTTCTGCCTCTTCGCGCTCAGTAGTGCGGTGGCGGCGGCTCCGGGCCCTCGGCCAGTGCGGGGTTGTCGGCGATTTCGCGCAGGCGCTCGCCGAGATTGCCAACCAAGCGTTGGAGTTGGGTGAGTTCGGCCGCCTGGGCCAGCACAATCTTGTTCAGGTCTTCGATCGCCTGTTCCTGATAAGCCACTGTGGTTTCGAGCTTTTCGAGGCGTTCGGCGTCGGTCATGGGTGGCGCCTTTCGAGGAGCGGGACGGCGAGGAAGCCGAAGAGGAAGCCGCCCAGATGCGCCTGCCACGCGACTTCGACCTGCATGCCGGGCATGAACAGCGGCACCAGCGGGACGACGCCGTTGAGCACGATCCACACGAGGGTGAAGATTCGCGCGGTGGGGTGGCGGAGGACTTCGCTGATGCTGGCGAGTTTTCGGCCGAGGACGATTCGCTCGCCGGTTTCGGGGTGAACCGCCACCTGGACGGGCTGGAAGATGAAGCGGACGGCGGCGCCCGTGAGACCCGCGATGCCGCCCGAGGCGCCGACCAGAATCGCGAATTGCTGCTGCGGCAGGGTTGTTGCGGCGAAGAGGAGTGCGCCCGCGAGGGCACTCAGCAAGAACAGGACGATCAGTTTCACCGACCCGTAGCGACGCGCGACGGGCGTGGCGAAGATCAGGAACCAGACCGTGTTGAGAATCACATGTTCCCAGCCGGCGTGCAGAAAAGCGTGGGTGAATGGCGTCCACAGGATCGGCCAAATCCCCCCGGGAGCGGCCGCCGGGTCGAGCAGCCGGTAAGGAATGAAGGCGAACCATACAATCAGTTCGTTGCGGGTGGAGTCGTTAAGAACGAGGCTTTCGGCGGCCTCGATGACGAGGAAAAGTCCCGCAATTGCGGCGACTGCGGCTGGCAAGTTGAAAATCGGCTGGCGTTCTGGCGCACCGCTAGGCAGTTGATCCTGCTGGGATTTTTCGTCGCCGCTCATCAAAACTCCAATCGTTCCGGACCTCTCGGCCCTACTCCCCGATCTTATCCACACCACACCCGCGCCATTAACCTTAAGGAAGGTTTAAGGGCGATTTCGGCCCAAGCTTTTGTCACTGTCGGTGCTGCGGCGGGGCGACCTTTTGGGGACGCTTGCCAAGGCTTGGGACATAGGTTGGCGTCGATGCAAAAGCAGAGCACAAAAACGCTCTACGACTACTGGAATTCGCTCCGCGGCTCGCGCAGCGCACCCGACCGCCGGGACATCGACCCCACCAAGATACGGGGCGCCCTCGCCAACACCTTCATCCTCGAACTCAACGACAATCGCGAGTTCGATTTCCGTCTCGCCGGTTCGCACATCTGCGCCGCCTATTCGCGCGAACTCAAGGGCCGCTCCTTCACCCGGCTCTGGCATCCGCGCGACCGCGACGCGATGGAGACGCTGGTGCGCGCCGTGACCGAGGACCACGCGGTGGCGCTTATCACCTTCCAGGGGATGACGGCGAGCAACACAAAACTGCCAGTCGAGACCATCCTCCTCCCCGTCCGCCACAATGGCTCGACCCAGACGCGCATGCTGGGCGCCATGACGGCGATGGACGAGCCCTACTGGTTCGGCGCGCAGCCCATCGTCGAGCAGCGCATCACCGGCTTGCGGCTGATCTGGCCGGACGACAATTCGCTGGCCGAGATGGCGCGCGACATCGCCGCGTCGGTGCCGCAGGACGTATTGTTCGCGCGCTCGAACGGGCCGATTGAGCCGATGTCGGCAACGGTCTATGGCCGGCAGGCGCGCCGCTATGCTCACCTCGCCGTCATCGATGGCGGCCGGCGCTAACACCCTCCAGAAAAGTGCCGGTTTCGCGGTATTTGCGGGCCCACACATCATATTCGGTTAACCAAGAGTAGTTAGCCTCCAACGTGTCAATTTGAGTGACGCGCTTCGATGCTGACCGACAATAATTCGCCCGCGCGCAGCCACCGCCCCGTCCGCGCGTATGTGCAGATGCCGCGGTTCCAGCGCGTCAAGGTTTCGGTGCTGGGCCGCTATATGCTGGCCGACCGGCGCGAATTTCCGTGCCAGGTGCTGGAAATGTCGCCCGGCGACGCGATCGTGATCGCCCCGGTCGCGGGCAATGCGGGCGAAAAAGTGATCGCCTATCTCGATCACATCGGCCGCGTCGAAGGCAGCATCGTCGACGCCATCGAAGGCGGCTTCGTGATGGATCTGTCGGCCAGTCCGCGCAAGCGCGACAAGATGGCGGCGCAGCTCACCTGGCTCGCCAACAAGGACATCCTCAATCTGCCCGAGGACCGGCGGCACGAGCGCGTGGTGCCCGACAACCGGCACTCGACCGTCGTTCTAGACGACGGACGGCGGTATAACTGTAAGATCATCGACATCTCGCTTTCGGGCGCGGCGATCGAACTGGCGGTGCGTCCGGCTATGGGCACGCCCGTCACTCTGGGCCGCATGCGGGCCCGCGTCGTGCGTCACTTCCAGGACGGCGTCGCGGTGGAGTTTGCCTCCGCCCAAGAGATGCTGACGGTCGTGCAGCAGAACCTCCGGATCAACTAAAACCAGTTCCACGCGCCTCAGTTCGTCGTTTGAGCCATGCATAATGGTAACGATGACATTTGGCCGCGCCGATTAAATGCATGGCTCGCACACAAGGCGCTGGCGATCGACAACCCACTGGTCAGATAGAGGTGGAGCGTCGCGGCGAACTGGCGTGTCGCGGCCCATTTGACCACGGTGCCGATGACAGGCAGACGCAGCGCGATCCGCTTGAGGCCGCGGCTGACTGCTCGTCTGCCCCCGATCGATAGTCCGAGCACAAGACCTGCCAGGGTGATGCCTATCAGGATCAGGTGCGTCTCGATGAAGGAAGCCAGTCCGGCGAGGATCATGATCGGCGCAGGCACCGGGCGGCTCATTGAGACAAACAGTGACTGTAGGCTTGGCGCGACGAAGAACGCCATCAGGCCGAAGACCATGAGGGACACGAGGAGCAGCAGCAGCGGGTAGGCCAGCGCGGCGGAGACGGCGCGGGAGAAGCGCTGCGATTCCGAGTAGTTCTCGCTAAGGAGGGCGAGAGCACTTGCCAGCGATCCGGCTTGTTCGCCGGCGCGCACGACGGGTAGGAAGTTTGGGGGAAGCCTGAACCCGGTGAATTCCATCGCAGTCGACAGCGGCCGCCCCAGGCGCATGCCGTGCCGCGTCATGGTGAGGAACCGGGCCGTGCGCGAGGCTTTCGGCATTGAGCTGGCCGCAATCGCCAGTGTGTCGACGATGGTCACACTCGCGCTCAGCAGAAGTGCAAGCTCGCGGCAGATCAGCTCGCAATCGGCTGGCCCGAGCGTCATTGGGAGCCCGATGCCGATCTCGCGGTGGAACCATGGGATACGAAGCGGTTCGCCGCCCAGCCGCAAGGGCTGAAATCCCTTTTCCACGAGCTGCCGGGCTGCGGTCTCAACCGTTGCAGCGCGTATCGTTCCCGCGTAGATGCCGCCGTCCGGCGTGGCCGCACGAAAGTAGAATGTCGATTCCGCGTGGTCAGTCGACATTGACCAGCCCGCGCACATCTTCCAGCGACATCTCGCCTGCCGTGGCCCTCATCTGCGCGTCGTCCCGCAGCGGGCGATATCCCAGCGCCGCCAGCCGGGCTTTGCGGTCGGCCGTCAGATCGAAGCCGGTCGAAAGCCACTCGACGATCTGGGGCTCGACAAGCAGCAGCTCGCCAACGGCAAGGCGGCCGACATAGCCGCGGCCGTGGCAGTGCGGGCAACTGGCCGCCGCGTGCTCCACCCCAGAGCAGTGCCTGCAGAGACGGCGGACGAGGCGCTGGGCGAGCACGCCGCGGAGGGCCGCCGAAAGCAGGTAGGGCTCGATCCCCATATCGACAAGCCGCGGGATCGCGGCCGGCGCGGAATTGGTATGGAGCGTCGCCAGGACCAAATGACCAGTGAGCGCGGCCTGCACCGCAATGCGCGCCGTCTCTGCATCGCGAATTTCGCCAACGAGGATGATGTCGGGATCCTGACGCAGCAAGGAGCGCAGGACGCGCGGAAAGGTCAGTCCGACCTTCTCGTCGACCTGAACCTGTGCGGCTCCCTCGACTCGATACTCGACCGGGTCTTCGATCGTGACGACGTTGAGCTCGGGCCGGATCAACTGCTTGAGCGCGGCGTACAAGGTGGTCGTCTTGCCCGATCCGGTCGGACCGGTGACGAGGATCAATCCATCGGTGGCGGCAAAGAGGCGTTCGAGCCCTGTTGCGATGTGTGGCGAGAACCCGAGGTCGGTGAGGCTCGAGGCCGCGAGGTCGCGCGACAGGAGGCGCATCACCACCGCCTCGCCGTGAACATGCGGCATGGTCGAGATGCGGATATCGATGGGCCGGCCCCCGACATTCATGCGCAACCGTCCGTCCTGGGGCAGCCGGCGCTCGGCGATATCGAGGTTGGCGAGAATCTTGAGCCGCGAAATGATGCTGGGGTATAGCCGGGCATCGGGCGCCTTCCGAGATACCAAATCCCCGCCCACGCGGAACAGCATTTCGGCGCGCGTGCGGGTCGGTCGCAAATGGATATCGGAGGCACCATCGGCGACAGCCGCACGCACCGCATCCTGCACGAAGCGAACGACGGGAGCGTCGCTCGCGGCATCCTTGAGCAGGTCGAGATCGGACGAAGCCGGAGCGACGTCGCCGGCCTCGGGCGACGCTTCAGCGGGCGCGATCACGACGCCATACAGGCGTTCGAGCTGGGCCCGGAAGTTGGCCGTCGAAATGCGGCGCCGAAGGACCGCACAGCCGGTCTTGAGCGCAATGGCACGCGCCGCGAAATCGTCGAACGGATCGACCATCGCGAGAGTAACCGTGCCGCCGTCCGCACTTAGCGGGAGCACCTTGGCGTGGGCAAGGTAGGGCGAGCGGACAACGTCGGCGAGCACTGGGTCCGCCGGGTATTCGGCGGGGAGCGTCTCAACCACGCGGAAATGGGTGACGAGGAAGTCGTCGAGTTTTGCCGAGTCGACAAGGCCCAGATCAAGCAGAGCCTGATCCAGACGCTTGTCGGCCAAATCCGCTGCCGCCCGCGCGCGCAGGATCCCGTCCCGGTCAAGGGACTTCTCCTCCGCGAGAAGGTCGGCAAGCGCATCTTCGAAGTGGGCAAGCGACAGCCGCTCGCTCGGCAAGGGCAACATCTTGCAAAATACCGTTCTAAAGTATGGTCAAAGCATCGAAGTGCTGCCTTGAAAATCTCCGGCAGCGAGAACCGAGGATAGGTGAGGCCGCAGGAGACGCAAGCTCCCGCCGGCAATGTTCACCGGCATTTCGCACGAGGCGGATCGCGCTCAGGCGTGAGGTTTCGTGTGGGCGAGCGAAAGCCTCGGCCGGCCCATCCGGCGGTGGCAAAGAACGCACTCACAGAGGTGGGCGGAGCCCCGAGGCGCGTACGCCTTGTATCTCGCCGCCGCGCGCGGTCGCGCTCGGAACTCCAACTGCTCGGTCATCCCGTAGGCCTGGAGAGCGACGTCGCTGACGATGTGCCCGTTCGGGTCGCTCCGATTGATCGGATCGCCGAGGGCGTAGAGGTAGCGGGCGTGGAGGTAGGTGAGGCCGGTTTCGGGGTCGGTGCGTTCGCCGATGTAGCCCTTGGATTCGACGGGGGTCAGCGGGTTGATCGCGGTCTCGAGCTGGACGCCGTAGGGCTCGTAAGCGCTGGCGCGGGTGAGCGTGCCGGCGGCGTCGGTGATGGCGCGGACCGAATTCTGGCCGTCGCGGTGGAGGTAGTGCAGTGCGCCGGCGATGCGTTTGACGTCGGGCGTGAGGTAGACGACGAGGGCGCCAGTGGGGTCGGCTCGATAGGCTGCTCCGGACTTGATCCGGGGTCGCCCAGGTACACCGTAACGTGGGAACCGACGTATCTTGAGCCACGCGCGTCGAGGCCGTAGCGGTAGAGGATGCCGTTCACTCAGGCCGGGCGGTCCTCGTTGAAGACCACGCTGCGATCGTTGAGGGCCCGTGTGAGCTGGTTGCCGTCGGCGTCGTAGATGAACCGCCGGCGGTGGCGTCGGCATGCGGTCGCACGGCAGACGACAGCTAATGCTTGGTTAGCCCCTGCTCGAAGTAAATCGCCGGGCGCCTCGATCGCCAGAAGTCGTCTTCTTCAAGGTCCCAACCGAGATTCCGAAGGTAGGAAAGAATGATCGGCCTGTTAATCCGATCCCGTGTCCGCCTTCTGGCTAGATCCTCCGGGCGTTCGAAGGGGAGCGGGATCCCCCTCTGCACGAAGATCCACTTTGAAGAGTCTCGCAACGCCATGATGAGGCGCTGCTCCTTGCCACCCTCCCACATGTGGAAATGAAAGCTGGGGAAATCCGCGCTGTCGATAGTCCCAGTCGCCTGTATCTGTCTTGCTGTGTGTTCCCTAGCGATCAGGCCAACGACTGAACTCCAGCCGTCCACAAGATTGACGACCATGACTGTGCTTCCGGGATGGACCAGCGGCTCGTAGAGGGCAAGCTTGTATGGGTGCGCCCCTCCCGCTCGCGGTGCCTTGATGAAGATGTCATCGAGATCGAGCTGACCTTCGAATCTAGTCATCCTAATGCCGATCCGCGCCAGGATCGCCGTCAGAATTCGATCTACTTCGTTGAGGCTCAGGTCGAAAATAGAGGCTGACAGAAACCAGCTGCCATCTGCTCGACCTGCGCTTGTTTCAGACATTCCACTAGCACCCGCCTAGCATCGTCAACGTGCAAACGGCATTTGGGTCATTCGCGCGAATTCGATCCCCGTGGTTCAAGCTTCTTTTGGAGTCGTTGTCTACCTCCCAGTTGTGATGCTTGCCATCAAGATCATACTGAAGGTCCGGCCTATTGGCTCCTACCTTGTTGCCATCGACGTCTACCTGCACTTGGTTCTTTCGAATGTTGGTCGCGCCCAGCTCTGTGACTTGGTCGATCTTTTCATCGACTGCGGCGTCGTGGTCCGGTCCGCCGTGTGGTGGACTTACCCCGCGGTTGGGGATCGGTCCGCCGGCCGTCTCGTTAGCTAACATGGGCCCCATGCCCTGACTCATCAGGTAACCCTTGATCACCCATACGACGCCATCGCCAATGGCCCCGACACCCAACTGCAATGCCTTCGCAGTAGCGTCTTGGCCTTCCGGACTAAGTGGGGTTAGTGGGCCGCCAAGTCCAACACCTGGCCGCAGGATGGCACCGGCAACGAGGACCCGTTGTTCTGTGCTCTGGTTGCTCTGCAAGGCGGCCTGGGCTCGCGCCGCCTGCCGGTCCTCCAACTGATCAGTCATCCCCATCGTCTGCAGCCAGAAGTCGCTGACGATGTGCCCGTTTGGATCACTCCTATTGATCGGATCGCCGAGGGCGTAGAGGTAGCGGTTGGTGCCGACGCCGGGGTCGGCTTCGCTCCACCAGTCGGGCTGCAGGAACCGGCCCAGGGCCGTGTCGTAGTAGCGGGCGTGGAGGTAGGTGAGGCCGGTTTCGGGGTCGGTGCGTTCGCCGATGTAGCCTTTGGACTCGACGGGGGTCAGCGGGTTGATCGCGGTCTCGAGCTGGACGCCGTAGGGCTCGTAAGCGCTGGCGCGGGTGAGCGTGCCGGCGGCGTCGGTGATGGCGCGGACCGAGCTCTGGCTGTCGCGGTGGAGGTAGTGCAACGCGCCGGCGATGCGTTTGACGTCGGGCGTGAGGTAGATGACGAAGGCACCGGTGGGGTCGCGCTCGATATCGTCGCCTAGGTAGAGCGTGGTGTTGGCGCCGACGATTTTCTTGAGCCGTGCGCCGTCGGGACCGTAGCGGTAGGTGACGGCATTGCCATTGACGGCAACGAGCACCGGCCGGTTCTCGCCGTCATAGGCGATGCTGCGATCGACCGTGCCGTTGACCGACCGCGTGAGCTGGTTGCCGTTGGCGTCGTAGGTGAAGCTCGAGCTACCGGCGGAGGTGACGGCGTGCGGGCGCACGGACGTGGGACCCTGGGGAGGGTAGGTGTAATTCCCCAGCCCGGAGTTGTAGTTCAGATTGCCGCCCGCGTCGTAGTAGTAGGTCCGGTTGAGGGTCGGCGTGTTAACGTTGGTTGCGGTGTAGAGGCGATCTTGCGCGCCGTAGGTGTAGGTCCAGCTTTCGTTGGCGCGAAGCCCTGCGACCGAGGTGATGAAGCCGGCGGGGTCGCGCACATAGGTAAATTGCGCGAGCGTCGTCCCACCCTTGGTGGTGACCACCGAGTTCAGCCAGCCTCGTGTGGCGCTGTAGCCGTAGCTGGTGGTGACGCCATTGGCGTAGGCGATCGAGGTGACCTGGCCAGACGAGTTGTAGGCGGTCGAGACGATGGCGCCCGCGAGCCCGTACTGACGGCCGGCGGCGTCATAGGTGAAGGTGCCCGAGGACGTGCCGTCGGGGTAGGTGCGCGACAGCAGGCGGCCGCCGGCGTCGAATGCCGACGTGATGACATGGGTCTGGGCATCGACGGTGGTCGCTTGCTTCACCAGCCGGCCACCAACGTCGTAGTCGTAGGCGATGGTCGCGTTGGCGTTCGCGGCCGTGGTGAGCGTGCCCACATTGGCGTAGCCCGCGCGCACCTGATCATAGGTATTGGTCGTCACCTCCTGATGCGGCTGTCCTTGTGCAGTCGTCTTGGTCAGCACGCGGTCGATGGCGTCATAGTTGAGCGCGGTGATCTGGCCTTTGGCGTCGGTCTGCCTGAGGAGATTGCCGCCATTGTCGTAGACGTAGGTCCAGCGGCCAAGGTCGGGATCGGCGCTCGATATGCGGCGGCCGAGTGTGTCAAAGACGTGTTTCCAACGGTTGCCGTTGGCATCGATGGTGTCGGTGTGCTGGCCGAGCGCGTCGTAGACGAAGGTGGTCATGGGGACCAGGCCGTTGCCGAGCCGCTGCAGATCGCGTCCGCCAACGTCGCGGACGACTCCGCTAACCTTCCCCCTTGGATCGGTGGTGTTGATCGTCACCACTCCCGGGGCGACGAGGGGCACGCTGTAGGTGCGCGTGATCGCGTTGCCGTCCGGCAGGGTCGTGCGCGCGGGACGTCCGAGGACATCGACCTCGGTCTTGGTCCAATACAGGGTACCGCCCTCGAATAGGGGCAGCGACTGGCTCAGGACCGAGCCGCGCTTGGCGTACTCGGTTCGGACAACCACACGGGGGCCAACGTCGGAGCGAGCGGATTTGTATTCGCGCCCGAGGCCATCGAAGTAGGAGCTGGTGACGATTTCCGTCACACCATTGGCGGCGGGACGGACGGTGTCGATGCGCTGCAGTTCGGCATCGCCGAGATTGTAGTAGTAGACCTTCTCATAGTCGCCGCCGGGGAAGGAGGTGACAGTTGGCCGGCAGAAGGTGTCGTATTGATAGACCGTCGTCTGTCCGTTGAGGCCGGTACTGCTGGTCGGGACCCCGCAGGCCGTATTCCAGACCGCCGTGATCTTGTGGCGGGCGTCGCCGTAGTTGGCGTAAAGCGGATCGCGGGTCTCGGTGACGAACTGGTGGGTCGCGTCGTAGAAAATATCGGTGCGGTGGCCGAGGGGATCGGTCTGCGCGGTGAGCTGGCCGAAGCTGTCGTACAGGTATCCCGTTCCTAGCCAGCTACCGCCGGGATTGAGCCAGGCCAGCGTCACGGTCGGGTGCCCTTTGGCGGGTGGGGTACCGAGGGCCTGGGATCCGTCGTAGAGGATCATCGTGTTGCGCAACACGGTGCCCGCCGCGTCGCGAACATCGACCGCGCCTGGGAAGTTGACGAGATAGCCGGTGGTGTTGGGCCAGAAGTACGTTCTGGTCGTGACATCATCGAGGGTGCTGGACGCAACGCCGAGATCGGTTTCGGTGATCACATTGCCGTAGGTGTCGTACGCCCAGTTCCTGTTGGTCGTGCTGGTGCCGCCGACGAGGTAGTCATCGACCTGCTCGCTGGCCTTCTGCACCGTGAACGGCGCGGCCACACTGATCGCATAGGTGTTGGTGACCTTGCGCCGAAGCGTTCCGGCACCGTCGTAGATTTCGAGCCGCTTTATCGCGCCGACGGCGGCGGGATGCTGGCTGAAGTATGTGGTGACCCAGGGGCACGATGCTTCGCCGGCCTCGCAGGCCTCGCAGGGCAGCTTCGTCGTAACGGTCTTGAAGCCGAGAAACTTTCGTTCGACGACATCGTAGGCGCCGCCGTCGTAGCCGTATTTGACGGTCGCGATAGCGCCGCGGCCATCGTGTGTCACGATCTTTGAGACGACTTGCAGCACGGTGGGCAAATAGCCGTGCGCCCAATAGGTGGACGGCAGATAGGTGATGTCGATGGAGCCACCGGTCGACATGCTGTGCGTGTGCATCATGTCGGGGACGACCGAATCGCTGCGGGCGGCGATGCATTCTGAGCACCCCGCCGGCGAATCGTCCATGACGTAGCGAAGGTCCAGCTTGCCGTCGCCGTTGAAGTCGGCCGGAAAGTTGCCATAGAGCGAGTCCGTGTCAGGCTGGTAGTACATCTTGCGGTAGCCGTCGCCGACATGGTTGGCCACCTTGTCGGTTCCGTCCGAGCTCTCGCGGAGGTACTCGGCGAGACCGTCGCCATTGAGATCGTAGAGGTCGAAGACCCAGTCATCCACGAGTGTCGTTCCAGCGAGCGCGGAGTACTCGACGCTCTTGATGAAGCCGGAGCCGGTCGCGAGGTACTTGTAGAGCCGCGTTGAATCATCGGCGAGTATTACGCGCGTTTGCAGCGCGTCAGTCAGGCCGTCGCCATTGAGATCCGAGAACTCCCAGCCGCCGAGAAATGCGGGGCCGCTGTAGGCCCCGCCCGAACCTTCGAACTCGGGCCAGAGCTGGTCGAGACGATCGGTGAAGGTGAGCGTCATAGGCTTCTTGGAGAATGACGTCCCAGTTGAGAGAAGGAGGTAGGAGGCAGTTCCGTCGGTGCCGTCGAGGACGAACAGATCGGTCATGCCGTCACCGTTGAAGTCGCCGGGGCGTCCCCATTGCCGGTCGGTCCAGCCGTGCCTGCTGAACTCCGTGCCGTTGGAGAGATAGACGAGGCCGCGGTAGAAATCGTCCTTGCCGTCGCCGTTGAAGTCGCCGACGATCATCTTGGCCGACTGTGAGGCACTGCGCAGGCCTGCGTAGATGCCACCTCCTGCGTCACCGATCGGTTCGACAATCGAGCCGGCCACTTTCAGCGAACCAGGGGTAGATCCCTCCTTGAGCAGCATCACGGCGACGACCGCGTCGTTATCGGCATAGCCGGCGGGCTTGAAGCTCGTGGTGACATTGCTTCGCGTCGTCGCAATGGCCAGGTCATCGCGCCCGTCGCCGTTGAAGTCGCCGACGTACCAGTCGCTGGCGGGTTTGCAGAGCGGATGGGCGGTCGCGGCGCTTGGGGCCGAAACCGCCAAACCACCCGTCGGACCGGACGATGACCCACTCCATTGGCCGGACTTGTAGAAGGTTGCTTGGCAGAGCGAGGGCGACATCCACAGCAGGTCGGTTTTGTTGTCGCCGTCGAAATCGCCAAACACGTAATTGGCGTCTGCATTCAGCCCGTCGGTGACGAGCTTGGACTGCGGCTCGTCGTTCGTTCCGTACGGGGAGGTCTCGACATTCGAGTTTGGGGTAAGAAGCAGGTTCTGAATCCTGCTCGCGGAACGCCAACTCGCCATTGTCCCATAAGTGAATTCCTCGGCCGGCAAGCTCGTGCCGCCGGTGACAGCCCCGGTGCTCGGATTGACCGTTACGTCCCTGCCGTACTGGGTGATCGAGGCGAGCAGTGAGCGACGGGTGTCGGGCGAGGTTGTGTAGCTCAGCGCGTAGGCGCGAATCGGTGCGGCGGACTGGCTCACGACGATCGACTTGATCCGCCGGTCGACGACGGGAGAGACCGAGAGGCCTGTCGCAAAGCTGAAGGTGTCTGGCCGTGTCTCCCAATTGAGCGTGATCGTGTTCGGACCGTAGGCGATCTGGCTGACGTAGCAGACCGGAAGCGACGCGCAATTGTAGCTGTAGTTGACAGTGTTGCCGTCGGTGTCCGTGACCGCCGCGAGCAGCCAGCGAAACTTAGTGACCACATTGGCGGGCTGGCCGCTGCTGCTGTTCCAATTTCCCAGAGGCCGGTAGGTAAACCTTGTGCCCCCGCGACCCGTTACGACCCAGCTGTTGTCGGCGGCGACCTTCTGGATGCGTTCGTAGGTCTCGAAACGCGTCGCATGAGTGCCTCCGGCAGCGCAGGAGGGCGAACTGATTGTGCCACAGGGAATCAGGGGATTGCCATCGAGAACGAAGGTGTCGGCAGTGTCGACGAAGGTTGGCGTGCCCGTCACGCGGGTCGTTCGTTCGATGACTGAGCCGCCGCTCAGGCGCCAGCCGACTCCCAGGGGCGAGAATCCATCGCGGACGGTGAGCCGCGTGTTGGCAGAGCTGTAGTCGAGTGACAGCTTCGGCGTGATCTCGAAGAAGGGGGGAACCTCGACCGGGAAGGAGCGCGTGAAGGCGCCGCTGTGGGGCGCGTCGAGCTCGACGAATTTGGCGGGTCGCGCGGCCTCCGGCCCGTCTTCGGTTGCGCCGGCGGTCAATGCCATAGGGGCGACGGCGCTTTCCGGAGCAACCGCGTTGCCGTCGAGCAGGAGCGAGTCCGTACCGACCGGCTCGATCGCTTCGATGGGGGGTAAAGGTTCGGCGGCGAGCGGCTCGGCCGCCTCGATGCCGGGATCGGAGGTGGTGAGAAGCAAGTCCTGTGCGGACGAGGTGCCCATGACCAAGGTCAGACCGGCAAGTGCCGCGACTATCGGAGTTCTGAGGTGGGACACCAAGTGTCGCCAGCATTCAGCCAAAGCAATACGGCGGCGGCCGCCGAGAAATAGGCGCACAGCAATATCCTTTAAAGAAAATGACTTTTGTAAAAAAATGGTAGGCAGAATCTAGCCAAAATCTGGACACAGAAGCCCCTCTACTGGAGATCGCGAAGTAGTGGTGGTGAGTTGGCCTTGATCCCCCTCTCGCGGTCCACCCCGATGGCGAAGGCCCCACAATGGTCCGCAAGATCGTTGGATACTGGGACGGAGTTCTAGCCGTCGATCGGGGCTGCCGGGCACCCAGCAATCCAACGGGCCAAGCCTACTTCGAACGCTCGAAAACCGCGCTAGAAAGGGCGAAGCTTGGGGCGGGGCTCGACCCGCCATTTCAGCTCTGGGTTACGCTCTGGGAAGAGAACGGCTAAAATTGCCCATTTGGAATTGCCTTCGGTCGCGACACTTCGATTGGGTTGCCTTTGCCCCCTGAGGCAACTGGTTGCAGAATGCGCAAGATGCCAGCCTAGCTGTGACAGAGTCCGAGAAGCTATTCCGCCAGTCGAGAAAAGCCCTTGCCGCCCTGACCGCTAACGCTTCCTTCACCGGAATATTGCAGAACATAACTAGAACGCCTATAGATCGTTCAGCCTTTGTTCCGATTCTCCCGAGGGGACGCGCCATGCTCACGCGCAAGCAGCACGAACTTCTGATGTTCATCCACGAACGCATGAAGGAGAGCGGGATTCCGCCGTCCTTCGACGAGATGAAGGACGCGCTAGACCTGCGCAGCAAGTCGGGTATTCACCGGCTGATTACTGCCCTCGAGGAGCGCGGTTTCATTCGCCGCCTGCCCAATCGGGCCCGGGCGCTCGAAGTGCTCCGCCTGCCGGACTCGATGAACCCCTCGCTGGGCGGCAGAAAATCCCGGTTCGAGCCCTCGATCGTCGATGGCGGATTGGGCCGCGTTGCAGCGCCACCGCCGCGTTCCGCCCCGCAGATGCCCGGCATGTCCGACGCCGGCCGCCCGGTGTTGATCCCCGTCATGGGCCGCATCGCGGCCGGCACGCCGATCTCGGCCATCCAGGAGCAGAGCCACACCATCGCGGTGCCGCCGGAAATGCTGGGCGGCGGCGAGCATTTTGCGCTCGAAGTGCGCGGTGACTCGATGATCGAGGCCGGCATCTTTGACGGCGACACGGTCGTCATCAAGCGGCAGGACACTGCCGCCACCGGCGAGATCATCGTCGCGCTGGTCGACGACGAGGAAGCCACCCTCAAGCGCCTCCGCCGCCGCGGCAATTCCGTCGCCCTCGAGGCCGCCAACCCGGCTTACGAAACCCGCATCTTTCCGCCCGACCGCGTGAAAGTTCAGGGCCGGCTGGTGGGTCTTCTCCGCAAATACTGATCGACCACAATTTCGTCCCGCCGCCCTCCCCTCGCGCTGCGCGATGCACTAGGGTCGCGCCGCGCTGAGTTGCGGAGTCGGGTGTGACGTCAAAGACCGAGTGGGTGGCCGTCGATTGGGGCACGTCGAACGTGCGGGCCTGGGGCATCGCCGCCGACGGCACCCATAGCTTTGCCAGCCAGTCCGATCGCGGCATGGGCAAGATTGCACGCGCGGACTATCCGGACGTTCTCGCTGAACTGATCGGCGACAACGCCGCGGCAGGAACCGATACCGTCATCTGCGGCATGGCCGGCGCCCGCCAGGGCTGGCTTGAAGCGCCCTATCTCGACACGCCCGCCGATCTCAACGCTCTCGCCCGTGGCGCCGTCCGGCCGGACGGCACCGGCTTCTCAGCCCGTATCCTCCCCGGCATTTGCCAGCGCACCGCCGGCCATGAGGACGTGATGCGCGGCGAGGAAACGCAGCTTCTGGGCCTCCTCGCCCTCCGCCCCGGCTTCGAGGGCACTGCAATCCTCCCCGGCACGCATTCGAAATGGGTCGAGATCCGCGGCGGCCGCATCGTTCGTTTCTCCACCGCCATGACCGGCGAACTCTACGAGATCCTCTCCCAGCACTCCGTCCTTCGTCACTCCTTCACCACGGGCCCCGTTGACGGCCCGGAGATCGAAGAGGGCATCGCCGAAGGCATGCGCGCCGGCCTCGAGAGCCCTGCCCTCGCCACCTCGCTGATCTTCCGCACCCGTGCCGCGGCGCTGCTTTCGGGCAAGGGCGCCGACTGGTGCTCTGGCTATCTGTCGGGCCTCCTCGTCGGCGTCGAGATCGGCGGCCACCGCGACTGGCTGGATGGCGCGAGTGTCCCACTCATCGGCTCCGCGCGCTTTGGCCGCCTCTACGGCGCGGCACTCAAGCTGATCGGCGCCACCGGTGAGCCCATCGACGCATCGGACGCCACCATCGCCGGCCTTGTCGCCGCCCGAGCCCAGATATGACCCAGCATCGCCAGATCATCGCCATCCTCCGGGGCGTCACGCCGCCAGAAGTCATCAATGTGTGCCGGACGCTGTGCGACGCCGGCATCACCATGATCGAGGTGCCGTTCAATTCGCCCGAGCCGCTGAAGTCGATCGCCGCCGCGGCGAAGGCCCTCGCCGGGCGGGCCGAGATCGGCTGCGGCACGGCGCTCAGCGTAGAAGACGTCGAGAACACCAAGGACGCCGGCGGCAGCTTCGTCGTCTCACCCGACACCAATGAAGACGTGATCCGCCGCACCCGCGCGCTGGGGATGGCGTCCTATCCCGGCGTGTTCACGCCGAGCGACGCGTTTCGCGCTATCCGGGCCGGGGCCACCGGGCTCAAATTCTTTCCGGCCGAAGTGCTCGGCCCCAAGGGCATCCGCGCCATGAAGGCGGTGCTGCCAAAGGATCTGCCGCTGTTTGCGGTGGGTGGCGCCAGTCCCGACAATTTCCGGGAATACTTCGACGCCGGCTGTGCGGGCTTCGGGCTTGGCAGCTATATCTTCAAGCCGGGCATGGATTTGGGCGAGATCGACCGGCGCGCCCGCGCCGCCGTCGCCGCCTATGACGAAGGACAAGACAGATGATCGATACGGCCGCGCTCTTCATCGACAGCCGCTGCGAGCTGGGCGAAGGGCCGTTCTGGCATCCGCTGCAGGAGCGGCTGTTCTGGTTCGACATCCTCAACAAGACGCTGTTCTCGGCGACATCAGGCGGCATCATGGTCGACCGCTTCACCTTCGACGCGACGGTCACGGCGGCCGGTGTCATCGATGCCGACAATCTCGCCATCGCTTCGGCCGCGGGCCTGTTCAAGCTGACGCTGTCAACCGACACGCGCGAGCTGCTGATGCCGCTCGAGCCCGACAGCTCCAACACCCGCACCAATGACGGCCGCGTCAACCCGGCCGGCGGTTTCTGGATCGGCACCATGGGGCTCAAGGATCCGGGCAAGGTCGCGGCTGGTTCGCTCTACCAGGCCCGGGCCGGCGAAGTGACGAAGCTCTTGGGCGACGTGCTGATCCCCAATGGCACCTGTTTCTCGCCCGACGGGCGCACCGCCTATTTCGCCGACACCCCGGTGGGCACCATCCGCAAGATCGCGATCGACCCCGACACCGGGCTGCCGGTTGGCGAGTGGATGCCGTTTGCCGATGCCAACCATCCGGGCGGTCCCGATGGCGCGGTCACCGATTCCGAAGGCTTTGTGTGGAGCGCCCGCTGGGGCGGCTCATGCGTGATCCGCTTTGCGCCCGATGGCCGCGTCGATCGCACCGTCAAGCTGCCGGTCAGCAAGGTCACCTGCCCCGCGTTCGGCGGCAAGGATTTGAAGACCATGTACATCACCTCCGCCCGCGAAGGCATGACGCCCGACGAGATCGCCGCCGAACCGCTGGCCGGCAGCGTCTTCGCCATCGATGTCGACGTCCCCGGCCTGCCGGAGAATTTGTTCAGGGCCTGATCCGCCACGGCCGTTCGAGGCTGCCGACTGCCGGTCGCACCTCGAAGCTGTGTGAAACGCCGTTCCAGCGCAGCCAGTGGACGCCGTGTGCTCGCAGATCGTCGGCGTCGATCACCGCCGTTGCCGTGCAATAACTCGGCGCCCTGATCCGCGTCACGATGAGGTCGCGCCCGCACTCCTCGGCAAAGCCGGACGGGTCGGCGACGATGGCGTAGCTGAACCCGGCCGAACTCTCGCCGATGCACGCGACGCTGTCGCACCCTTGCGCCGCCGGTGTCTCGATCGGTTCCGCATAGGTGTCGCGCCAGACATCGAGTGCAAAGCTCTGCGCCTTGCCATCCGCCAGCTCCAGCCCCGCCGGCCCGCGCACCGCGATCGCCTGCGTCGTATCGGCGATCAGCACATCCGGCGGGCGGTCGACGGCGAGCAGCACGACCAGCGGCAGCGCGACCAGCGGTCCGAGCAGCCGCCACCGATCGCGGAAGAATGCGAACCAGGCGAGCGCGATAACCCCGATCACCAGGGCCAGCGGCGTCAGCAGCGGGCTGGCGCTCAGATGCGTCGACCAGCCGGCGACCAGCCGCGCCATGTCGAGCATGCGCTCGATCGACCACCCCATCGCGGCGAGGCACGGCCCCTCGATCCCGAACGGCATCGCGAGCACCGCCAGCAGCGCCGCCGGCATCATCACGAAACCCACCAGCGGCAGGCTCAGCAGATTGCCCAGGACGCCCAGCGGCGAGGTCTGCTGGAAGTGGTAGACCGAGAACAGCAGCGTCGCTGCGCCCGCGACCAAGCTCGTCGCGACAATGCCCTTGCCGTAGGCCCAGGCATGGGCAAGGAGGCTCGCGTCCCTCAGCCGTTCGGACCGAAAATTCTCGTACGCGCCCACCAGTGCCACCACGGCGGCAAACGACAACTGGAAGCTGGGGCGGAACACACTCGCCGGGTCCGTCGCAATCACGATCACCCCGGCGATGGCGACGTTCCGCATGGTCAGCGCCCGCCTGCCGAACAGCACGGCGCCGAACACCAGGAGGATCATCAGCGTCGAGCGGAACGCCGCAACATTGCCGCCCGAAATGGCGAAATAGAGCACTGCTGCCGCGATCCCGAATGCCGCCGCGATGCGCTTCACCGACACCCGCGTCGCGAGCCCCTCCCAGCCCGAGAGCAGCAACCGCAGCGCCGCAAACACGCCGCCAGCGACGATCGTCAGATGCAGCCCCGACACCGACAGCACGTGCGCGATGCCGGCGCTCGACATCACCTCGCGGGCCTCGTCGGTCACGGCACTCTGGTCGCCATTGATGATGGCGCGGGCAATTCCCGCCGCCGGCTCGGTCAATGCCGCATCGATCCGTCCGGCGATGCCGCGGCGCACCGCGTCGATCACATGCTCCGGCGTGGTTTCGCTGCCCATGCGCACGATCGCCGGCGGCTGGGTGGAATTCCCGTACGCGCCGATGCCGTCGAAATAGGCATGGAACTGCGTGTCGAAGCCGCCGGGATAGATCGGCCCGGGCACCGGCGCGAAGCGGAACGCCCCCTCGATGAAGTCCCCCGGCGACAGATCCGGCCCGGACCGGACGATGGTCCGCGCCCGCCGCACCGGCACTGCCCGGCTCTCGCCCACCGGCGTGATCGCCGACAGAACCACGCGCTTTTCGCCCGGCGTCTCCGACAGGATCTCGTCGACCCGCGCCTGATAGGTGCCATAGGCCGGGCGGATCAGCATGTCCGTCCCGAACAGCGCGCCATGCACCGGCAGCAGGCAGAGCCCGACCCAGATCGCGGCGAGAGTAGCCGTCGCCCGCATCCAGGCGAGCGAGCGAAGCGAAACGAGGAGTGCGATCATGAGCAGCACGGCGCCGGCGACCAGCAGCGACATTTGCGGTTCGATCGGCAGGTTTGCCGCGGCCATCAAGCCGCCAATCGCCGCAAACGGCAGCAGCACGAAACCCCGCCGCTCCTCGAGCGCGCGCCGCGCCGACTGGACAAGCCCGGCCGGCCGGGCTTTGGCCCCAGCCGTCAGCACAGGCGGCACCGTGACCGGTGCCGGCGGATCGAGCCGCGTTCCGGCCTCCAGCCGGTCGCCGTAGAGGGTCTCCGTCATCGAGCCCCCCGTGCCCTTGCGATCCCCGGGGGCCATGCTACACGGGGCCGCTCAACCCACAAAGACCACCATGCCCAACAAAGTCGTCACCCGTTTCGCCCCCTCCCCGACCGGCTATCTGCATATCGGCAGTGCCCGGACGGCCCTGTTTTCATGGGCTTATGCGCGAAAAATGGGCGGCGAATTCCAGCTTCGCATCGAGGATACCGACCGCGAGCGCTCGACCGAGGACGCGGTGCAGGCGATCTATGAGGGCCTCACTTGGCTCGGCCTCCAATGGGACGGCGAGCCGCTGCTGCAGTTCGGTCGTGCCGCCCGCCACGCCGAAGTGGCCAACGAGCTGCTGTCGCGCGGCCAGGCCTACTATTGCTATTGCTCGCCCGAAGAACTCGCGACCATGCGCGAGGACGCCCGCGCCGCCGGCAAGCCGCCGCGCTACAACGGCATGTGGCGCGACCGCGACCCGTCCGAAGCGCCAGCGGGCGTCGCTCCGGTGATCCGCATCAAGGCACCGCAGACCGGCGAGATCGTCGTCAACGATCACGTCCAGGGCAAGGTCGTGTTCAAGGCCGAGAATCTCGACGACTTCATCATTCTCCGCTCCGACGGCACGCCGACCTACATGCTCGCTGTGGTCGTCGACGACCACGACATGGACGTGACCCACATCATCCGCGGCGACGACCATCTGACCAACGCGGCGCGCCAGATCGTCATCTACAACGGCATGGAATGGGAGGTGCCGGAGATGGCGCACATCCCGCTGATCCACGGGCCGGATGGCGCCAAGCTCTCGAAGCGCCACGGCGCGCTCGGCGTCGGCGCGTACCGGCAGATGGGTTACTTGCCCGAGGCGATGATCAACTATCTCGCCCGGCTCGGCTGGTCGCACGGCGACGACGAACTGTTTTCGGTCCAGCAGATGATCGACTGGTTCTCGCTCGACGGGCTCAACAAAGGCGCGGCGCGCTTCGACTTCGTCAAACTCGAGAACGTCAACGGCCACTACATCCGCGAGGCGAAGCCCGGCTACCTCTATGACGTGATGGTCGCGACCGCCAAGGAAGTGGGCCGCGACATCGACCATTCGGGCCTTGTCGCCAACAAGGACACGGTGCTCGCCGCCCTGCCCGAATTGCAGCCGCGCGCCAAGACCGTGCTCGAACTGATCGACCTCGCGCAGTTCATCTATGCCGTGCGCCCGATCACGATCGAACCGCCGGCGGCGGAACAGCTGACGGCTGACGCACGCGCAATGCTCAACGGAGCGGCCGCGATGCTCGACGGCCTCGAGGATTGGTCCGTGCCGGCAATGGATGTGGCGATCCGCGCCTTTGCCGAGACGCGCGGGCTGAAGCTCGGCAAGGTGGCGCAGCCGCTGCGTGCGGCGCTGACGGGTCGGACGATCTCGCCGGGCGTCTTCGAGGTGATGGTGCTGATCGGCAAGGCGGAAAGCCTTGCGCGCATAGGTGACCAAGCAGCGGGCTGAGACCGCATCCAATTTAGGTCAGCGTTGTTCACCTATAAGTTGCGGGACTGCAATAAAAGGTCTACCTCAGGGAGGTAGCATCCGACCTGATTTCTCGGCCGCACGCGCTCCTCGCCGCGGCCGCCAAGGAGAGCGTTCCCATGTCCGATACCGTCGCGAAACTCACTATCGGCGACCAGACCTTCGAGTTCCCCGTGCTTTCGGGCTCGGTTGGTCCGCAGGTGATCGACATCCGCTCGCTCTACGCCAAGACCGGGATGTTCACCTACGATCCGGGATTCACCTCGACCGCCGCCACCGACAGCACCATCACCTACATCGATGGCGACAAGGGCGAACTGATGTATCGCGGCTACCCGATCGATCAGTTGGCCGAAAAGTCGAGCTTCCTCGAGGTCTGCTACCTGCTGCTGTACGGCGAACTGCCGACCAAGCCGCAGTTCGAGGATTTCACGCATCGCGTCACCACGCACACCATGCTGCACGAGCAGATGCACTTCCTCTATCGCGGCTTCCGGCGCGACGCGCACCCGATGGCGGTGGTCTGCGGCGTGGTCGGCGCGATGGCCGCGTTCTATCATGACTCGACCGACATCAACGATCCGATGCAGCGCGAGATCGCCTCGATCCGGCTGATCGCCAAGATGCCGACGATCGTCGCCATGGCCTACAAATATTCGGTCGGTCAGCCGTTTGTGTATCCGCGCAACGACCTCGACTACGCCAGCAATTTCCTCAACATGTGCTTCTCGGTGCCCGCCGAGAAATACGAGGTGAACCCGGTCATCGCCCGCGCGATGGACCTGATCTTCACCCTCCATGCCGACCACGAGCAGAACGCCTCGACCTCGACGGTGCGGCTCGCCGGCTCGTCCGACGCCAACCCCTTCGCCTGTATCGCGGCGGGCGTTGCCTGCCTCTGGGGCCCCGCACATGGCGGCGCCAACGAGGCGGCGCTCAACATGCTCAAGGAAATCGGCACCAAGGACAACATTCCCGCCTTCATCGCCAAGGTGAAGGACAAGACCAGCGGCATTCGGTTGATGGGCTTCGGGCACCGCGTCTACAAGAACTACGATCCGCGGGCGACCGTGATGCAGAAAACCGCCAAGGAGGTGCTCAACCTCCTGGGCGTCGAGAACAACCCGACGCCGCAGGTGGCCCAGGCGCTCGAGAAGAT
>JBKJTB010000170.1:0-12130 GCA_046594305.1 Devosia sp.
TGGTCGAGGCGCTGCGGCTCTATTCGTCGAGCGCCCCGCGCTCGACCGGCTGGCTTGCCGCCACCGGCGATCCGGTGGTCGGCCGGGCGCTCCGGCTGCTGCACGACGATCCGGCGCGCGACTGGACGCTCGACGAGCTGGCGCGTGCCGCCGCCACCTCGCGCTCGGTGCTGGGCGAGCGGTTCCGCGATTTGCTGGGTCAGTCGCCGATGCACTATCTTGTCGAGTGGCGCATGCAACTGGCTGCAAGCCTGCTGGTGAGTACGGATTTGCGGCTCGCGGCGATCGCTGAGAAGTCGGGCTATGGCTCGGAAGCGGCGTTCAGCCGGGCCTTCCACCGCCATGTCGGCATCTCGCCGGCACAATGGCGGGCCAAGGAATCGCAGCGCAGCATGGCGGCCTGAGGGGCTCCGGCGACCGAGGCCGCCGGAGCAGGATTGCGGCTTATGACCGGCCGACGCCTGCCGGGCTCTCGCCGGGGGACAGCAGATACTTCCAGATCAGCGCCCCGATCGCGCCGCCGACCAGCGGGGCGACGATGAACAGCCACACCTGGCCCATCGCGCCATTGGTCGCAAAGATCGCCGCGGCGATCGAGCGGGCGGGATTGACCGAGGTGTTGGTCACCGGGATCGAGATCAGATGGATCAGCGTCAGCCCGAGACCGATGGTCAGCGGCGCAAAGCCCGCCGGTGCCGCCTTGCTGGTCGAGCCGAGGATGATGATGAGGAATATCGCCGTCAGCACGATCTCGGTGATCAGCGCCGCCACCAGCGAGTAGCCGCCGGGCGACAGCTCGGCATAACCGTTCGAGGCAAAGCCCCCCGCGGTGAAGTCGGCCTTGCCCGACACGATCAAATAGAGCACCGCCGCGCCGGCGATGCCGCCCACGATCTGGACGATCCAGTAGCCGATCAGATCCTTCCACTCGAACCGCCCGGCGAGAGCCAGCCCAAGTGAAACCGCCGGGTTGAAGTGCCCGCCCGAAATGCCGCCCACGGCATAGGCCATGGTGAGCACAGTGAGGCCGAAGGCGAAGGCGACGCCGACAAAGCCGATGCCGACATCCGGAAAGCCCGCTGCGATGAGCGCGCTGCCGCAGCCCCCGAAGACGAGGACGAAGGTGCCGATGAATTCAGCCGAGAGTTTTCGTAACATGACGCAAATGCCCCAAAGGTTGGTTTCCCACACCATCAGGGCTAGCGCGATGCTGACCCGCCGAGAATCCGGCGCGACAAGTTACGCACCGGGGATTTTGCGTCAGACGATGACGAAGTCGCCGTGGTCGAGGCTGCCCGGGTGATTGCTGATCGTCGCGAAATGGACCGCCGCGGCGCCGCCCTTGCCGTCCTTGTCGTAGTAAAGGTCGCCCGTCGCCTTGTTGTAGACGAGGTGGTCGGACTTATCGTGCGCCTGGGTGGCGCCGGCCTTGGCGTAGAACTCGTCGGTGCTGAGCGAACTGCCGACGGCCTTGAAGATCTTGTCGTCGAGCGCGAGCTTGTCTTCGTTGTGGGTGAACGACACGATGGTGTCGACGCCAGCGATGTCGAGCTTGGCTGAGAACACGAAGCGGTCTGCGTCCTTGCCGCCGTCGAGGCGATCAAACCCGGCACCGCCGGTCAGCGTGTCCTTGCCCGCGCCGCCAATCAGCGTGTCGTTGCCGCCGAGCCCGCTGAGCTTGTCGTCGCCCTTCTTGCCGTTGATGTGGTCCTCCTCGCTCGTGGCGCCCTTGCCTCCAATGGTACGCGTCGCATCGACAGTATTGTTACCCTTGGTGCCAGCGATAATGTTGCCCGCGACATTGTGGACGACGACCGTCAAATCCTGAGTGTCGGTAAGGCTGCCGTCGGTCGCAAGCACGGTGAGGTTGTAGATGTTGTTCAGCCCGGCATCATGGGGCGCTTCGAAGTCGGACGCAGTTTTGAAAGTGAGGACGCCAGTGGCGGCGTCGATATTGAACAGCGACGCATCGATTCCTGACACTGAATAAGTGAGAGTGTTGTCAACGTCGTTGGCCTGGATCGTCGTGACGGCCACACGGTTCTCATTGATGTCGACCTGCGCCGCGGCCGTGCCACCACCGGAGACGATGACCGGCGCGTCGTTCACCGGGGTCACGTTGAACGTCATGGTGTTCGGTGTCTGGTCGGTCGCGCCGCGTAGTGAGAGCGGCGCGTCGACCACCTCGAAGGTGAATGAGGCAAGCCCGTTGCCGTTGCTATTGGCCTGAGGTGTCCAGTGCAGATTGCCAAGGTTGTTGGCATAGATCGACTGGCCCACGTTCACCGGCACACCGCTTAGCGTCAGACTGCCGTTCCCTGGCAGGCCAGCAATGATGATCATCGAAAAGGGGTGGCCGTCAGTGTCCGTGAATCCGAACGATGCAGAGGTGAAGCTCGCGTAAGCATCCTCTGTGACCGTGAGTGTCGCATCTGTTCCGGCGGGGCGATGGTTGATTGCGGTGGAGCTGGCGGTCTCGGAGAGGCTGAAATAGCCGTGCGAGTTGCCGATTCCCCCTACATTGATGGTGTAGATACCAGTGTAATATGCCCTGATGGAGAGCACCACACTGGTCGCAGTAGCCTGGGCTCCGGAACCGACCTCGTTAGCCATTGGATCATAGATGGTCATTCCTTTGCCCACGAGCGCCGTCAGGGGATCGCTTCGAACGTTGTTTCCGCCCGCCTGGCCCTCGAGCGTGAACGTGTAAATGACGTCGGCGCGCAGATACGCCGAGAAGGTGTCGCCCTCATCGGATACGTCGATCAGACCGGTGACAGACGACCCTTCTTCGAACGATTTCTGAGTCTGCGGGAAATTGGCAAGCGGGATGTCGTCTTTCATGAATGAAAGAACATAGTCTCCTGTGCCGGATGCCCAGGCTGCCGCCGCGATGTAGTAGGTGCCTGACGATGTCGCCGTGAAATCGAGATAGGAGCTCACGCCCGCCCCATTGTCATCGTCAAGACGCAGCTCGACGCCTGCGCTGTTGTAGACGCGCAGAAGAGTGTCGGACAGGGCGCTGCCGAAGAGCGGATCGCCGCCCAGATTGATGTGGTACCGACCCGCCGCTAGGGTCACCTTAAACCAGTCCACATCGCCGACGGTCTCGATCGTGTTGTAGGCGAAGCCGTTTACGACAATGGTCGCAAGGGTCGAAGTGTTGGCTGGGATGACGTCGACCACGGTCCATTGCTCCAGCGCACCAGCGCCATCGCAACATCAGTGGGGGAACACGTCGATATTGTCCTCATCCAAACGGATGAGACGGCATCATAACGCCGAGTCCAAGGCGTCGAGCGGCTCAGCGGCTACGCCCGGACGCCCAGTTCGCTCGCGAGACGAACCAGATCGGACCGGCGGTGTGTATTGGTTTTGCTGTAGAGGCTGGCGAGGTGGGTTTTGACGGTCGTCTCGGCGACCAAGAGCACCGCCGCGATTTGCGGGCCGGACTGGCCAGCCGCCAGCAGTTCGAACACCCGTGCCTCCGCCGGGGTGAGCTCGAACAGCATGCTTACCGCGTCGATCGGCAGCGGGGCGTGAGCCCCGGTTTCGGAAACAAACACCGCAGCCGCCGCGGACAGCTGGAGTCCTGAGCGGTCGCTGCGCCGCGCCAGCGGCAGCACGTGAATGACCAGAGGGGCGCCGTCCCGGCGTCGCGTTGGAATGCCCATGCCGCGGCGGCGCAGGTCCGCCTCCGGTCCCGTCGTCGCCCGGATGGCACCCTCGAGTTGACCGGGCACCAGCTCGACCGGCAGTTCGAGTTTGCCGGCACTCGAGCGGATCGGATCGCCGGCGTCCAGCATGGTGCGGCCCGCAGCATTCGCGTGGAGGATCCGCATGTCCTCGCCGACAATCACGGCCCCTGAACTCATGGCCGAGAGCGCCGCTTCGAAGGTATCGGCCCGGCTGGTCGCTCCATCGAGCAAATGGCTGATCAGGACGGCCCGCCGCAGGTGTGGTGCGATGATGCGGAGGGCCGACATCTCATCCTCGGTGACCGGCAGCTTCGAGGCGTGGCGGCCGAGGCCGAGGTTCGCGAGCATTGTACTGTCGATACTCAACTGGATCACCACCTGATCCTCGAGGCCCTGCGGCTTGCACCATTCGCGATAGAAGCGGTTGGCTTCCCAATTGGACGGTTCGAGTACATCGGTCGTCAGGATCGGTTCCTCGACCATGATCTTGGCGATCTGCGCCGGCCCACCCCACAGCGCGATGATGTCACTGTCGTAACTGAGCACGGAGCGCTCGAACGCCTCGGGAACATTGGCCGACACGTGAATGAGCGACGTACCCGAGGACAGGCTGATGGCGCTCAGCATGGCAATCTCGAAATTGTAGCGGCGCCGGATCTCGTCGATCACACCGTGCCAGCGCGCCGGGTCGATCACCGCGTCGTAGATCGAACCGATCAACTCGTTCAGAGACTCGTCCAGCATCGCGGAGCGCCTCACACATCCCAAGGCTATGTGGGCGGAAGCTTACACGATGCGCAATCACCACCAAACGGCGAATATATCGGCAGCCGCCGCTACACGATCTCGAAATTGTGCGAACTGAGCGTAGGGGCGCCCTCGAGCGTCGCGATCAGCACCGCGTCGTGGCCGCCCCTGGCGTCGGCGTCGTAATACAGCCGGCCAGTCGAGGTGTCGTAGATGATGTGGTCGGTCTTGTCGTGCGCCCTGGTGGTGCCGGCGGCGCCGTAGAACTCGACGACGTTGAGCGTCTGGTCCACCGCCTTGAAGATCGCATCGTCGAGCCGGATCTTGTCGAGACCCGGCGTGAAGTCGGTGATGCGGTCGGCATTGCTGCTGGTCGCGCTGGCGTCGAACACGAAGAAGTCGCGCCCGCTGCCGCCCGTCAGCGTATCGTGGCCGCGGCCGCCCCAGATCACGTCGTTGCCGCCGTCGCCGTCGAGCCGGTCGTTGTTGCTATTGCCCGCAAGCCGGTTGGCCTTGCCGTCGCCGGTGAGGGTGTCGCGGCCGCTGCCGCCGGCGATGCCTTCGACGTTGCGGATGTGGTCTTCGATTTTTCCGCCGACGCGCACATCGACAAAATTGGAGCCGTCGAGCGTGACCGAAATGCCCGAGCTTTTTTCGGTGTAGACCGCCACATCATGCGCGCCGCTGCCGCCATCGATGGGGTCCTTGCCGCCCAGCCCCTGCATGCGGTCGGACGAAGCACCGCCCAGGATCAGGTCGCGCCCGCTGCCGCCGGTCAGATTGTCCGCACGGATGCCGATGCCGTAGCTGAACAGCCCCGTCGGGAACGCCCCGAGCACCACGCGGCTGTAGCCGGCGAGGGCGTCGAGTTCGTAGCCCAGATGATGCACGAACTGGATTTCGGCCTGGTAGAGCCAGGGCATGTGCTGGCTGACTGGATCGAGGAGCGGAACCTTGAAGCGGATATTGTCGCCGTCGGCGCGGCCACCGAGCGCCAGCGCCATGTCGCCGTCGTTCCACACATTGGTGACCCGCTCGTCGACGCGGCTCACGCCATCGCCGTAGCGGATCGAGCCGAAACTCACCGCTTCGTAGATCTTGTCGGGGTGCGACTGCATGAAGGCATTGACCATGCCGCCGCCAAGGCTGTGGCCGGTGATGTAGACTTTGGTGATCTCGGGATGTGCCTTGAGGTATGTTTCGACCGCCGCATCGAGTTTGCTGAACAGCTTGTAGTGGTCGGAGCGCTTGTCGCCCCACTGGCTCGAATCCGGCGAACTGCCGATGCCGCCATCGATGTCGTTGCTGCCGCGGAAGGCGACGAACAGCGCATCGTCGGAACGCCCAACCAGCGCCGCACCGTTCTTGTTGGTGAAGATACCGCTTTCGAGCCCGATCGAGGGGAAGTCCTTGCTGGACGATTTGACCGGCTTCAGCGACGGCATATCGCTCGCATCGAGCAGCGTCAGCCGCTCGCCGGCGACCTGCCAGGCGGCAGCCTGGAACGGCGCGGTCGGCGCGTTGACGCCGCTCTTGGCCACTTCGATCGTGTTGACCCCGTCATGGGGGTGGGTGTCCGTGTCCCGCAGCCGCGCCGCGGCCGAGGAGAGGGTCATCAGGAAGGCGAGCTTGCCTTCCTCCGCAAATATTTCCGCCGCCGTCGCCAAGTTGCACCTGCTGTTTTGTCCACCGACGCGTGCGGACAGAGTAAGGCCTAAGTTGTGGCCTTGCGATGTGACGGCTGATCGCGGTCAAACAATGGCAAAATCGCCATGATCGAGGATTGGCTTGCTGCCGAGCGTGGCGAAAAGCACTGCGGCGTGTCCACCCGGCTTGCTGCCGTCATCGTCGTAATAGAGCTTGCCGGTCTTGCTGTCGTAGACGATGCGGTCATCCCCATCGTGCGCCTTCTTGGCGCCGGCCTTGGCGTAGAATTCGGATTTGTCGAGTGAGACGCCGAGCGTCTTGAAATATTTGTCGTCGAGCTGGATCACATCGACGTCGTGTTTGAAGTCGGTGATGACGTCGACATTGGATTTGCTGAGCTTCGCACTGAACACAAACGCGTCAGCATGCTTGCCGCCCGTCAGCGTATCCATGCCGGAACCGCCGGCAATCGTATCCTTGCCGTTGTCGCCATAGAGTTTGTCGTTCCCGGCCTCGCCGCGCACGATGTCGTTGCCGCTCGCAGCCTTGATCGTGTCGTGCCCACTGCGCCCAAGAAGGTTCTCGGCCGAATTTGTTGCGCTCGAGCCATTCACCTTATGCGTCCGGTCGATGAGGTCGTCGCCGGAGGTGCCGACCTTCGTGGGCAGGATGGGTTCATGCGGGGTTATCACGATCGGTGGCGTTACAACGACCGGCGGGGTCACCACGACCGGCGGAGAGACCGCGACCCGGACAGTCGCCGGGTCGCTCGTCGTCGCGCCATCGCTCACGCGATAGCTAAAGGTTGCGACGCCCGCAAATCCTTCGGTCGCTGTGAAGTAGACGGTACCATCGTGGTAGAACGCCGTACCACCCGTACCGACCGAAACGCTCGCGATCGTCAGGGCATCCCCGTCGGCATCGGTGTCGTTGGCCAACAGCGTCGCGGCGCTCAACAAAAGATGGCGATCACCAGCGGAATAAGCGTCGTCATTGGCCACGGGCGAGCTGTTCGTCGGGTCGGGGTCCGGTGGAGTCCACGGCGGCGTGACCGTCAAGCGAACTGTTGCAGCAGCGCTCGTCGTCGAGCCGTCGCTGATGCGATACGTGAAGCTGGCGATCCCGGTGAACCCGCTTGCCACTGAGAAATTCGGGTTACCGTCAACGAGGAAGGCGTGCCCGCCGACCACGTCCTCGACACTTACGATCGTCAGCGCATCGCCATCAGGATCGGAGTCGTTGGCGAGCAAAGTCGATGCATCGAGGACGGCGTACGGCCCGAGCGTGGATCCGGTGTCGTCGTGAGCGACCGGCGCGTTGTTGGGCGGAATGTCCGGTGGATCGATCGGCCGCTCGGTGACCGTGATCCGAACGGTTGCGGGATCACTCGTGGTCGAGCCATCGGTGACCCGGTAGGTGAAGCTTGCGACACCAGTGAAGCCGCTGTCGACCGAGAAGTTTGGATTGCCACCGACAAGGATCACGTGCCCGCCGACAACATCTTCGACGCTCGCAATCGTTAGCGCATCGCCATCAGCATCGGTGTCGTTGGCGAGGAGCGTCGCGGCATCCAGAGCGAGAAAATTGAGGTCGGTTGCCGCGGTGTCGTCGTGCGCAACCGGCGCGGTGTTGGGCGGAATGTCCGGTGGATCGATCGGCCGCTCGGTGACCGTGATCCGAACGGTAGCCGGATCACTCGTGGTCGAGCCATCGGTGACCCGGTAGGTGAAGCTTGCGACACCAGTGAAGCCGCTGTCGACCGAGAATTTTGGATTGCCGCCGACAAGGACCACGTGCCCGCCGACGACATCTTCGACGCTCGCAATCGTTAGCGCGTCACCATCCGCATCGGTGTCGTTGGCCAAGAGCGCCGAGGCATCCAGAACGACAAAGTTGAGGTCGGTCGCTGCGGTGTCATCGTGGGCGATCGGTGCGTTGTTGGGCGGAATGGTCGGCGGGGGAGCATCGCTCTGGCCGACGATTGTTATCTCCAGGTCGGCCCGATCGTAGCTGTGCTTCAAATCGTACGCCTGGTACGAGAACAGATCCTTGACGACCTCACCGTCTCCTAAAGCTTGGGTGTCCGGGTCCAGATTGTTGAGCTCGTAGGTGTAGCTTCCATCCGCTCCAATACGAAGGTCTCCATACCGCCCATGGGCGGTGGTCATCATGGGTTCGGAGACGGACTGGCTTCCTCCCACGCTGCCAGCGTAGACAAAACGAACCCTCAACGCATCGCCGAGCGCTGTGTTCGGGTCGGTATCATTGGCGAGTACGTTGCCGGCTACCGTTGCGGTTCCCGCGCTTGCAACTCCTGCCTCGACAACCAGAATATCATTCTTGTCGTCGGTTGCCACTGGCCCCGCATCCAGCAGAAGCGGGTTGCTCGCCGACACCGAGGTGCCGTCGCCAAAGTGCAGGAACTCAATCTCCGTCAGGTATTTGGTGTAGTAGTCACCCTGGTTTCTGCTGATCTTGAGATGCCCCGCAGGGTCCGTGGTGAACTGGTAGTCTTTCCAGGCGTATTGGAGGTAGTAGACATCGATGCCGTCCCCTCCAACGATGCTGTCTCCGCCATCTCCGTCGATGATGACGTCGTTGCCGACGCCCGCATCAATAGTGTCGAACCAGTCGCCACCGGCCAGCGTATCGTCGCCGTCGCCTCCAAAGATCACGTTGCTTCGCTGGGCGAAGACACTGCCGGGTGCCCCGCCGATCCACAGATCGTCGCCATCGGTGCCCATATACTGGCTGGGATCGTAGATGCGCGAGTGGAGTTCGACACCGTCGCCATCCACATCCTGCGCCCAGGTCAGCACGAGCCGGCCGCTGGAGGCCAACGCGACCTTCAGGCTGTCGGGCCTTAGCAGCGGATCGTCGGAAATGCAGAACGACTCTCCAATAGGCACTCCCGCGCCGACAAACCGTCCCATCAGCCCGCCGTCCGCGACCAACACACCCATCGCAGGTAGGCCGTCCAGGTCCGGCAGATCGGCCATGGCGAGGAATCCCTGGCCATGCGCGATATCGGTGCCGTCTTCGCCCGGAAGAGCGAACTGAGCGCCGACGGTGTTGTTGAACCACGACACATAACGAGCCTGAATTCCGAGCTCGCCCTGGTCCCATGCGACGAGGAAGTCGCTTTCAAGGGAAATCGTTATTCGCGGGTTGAGAAGCTCTTCGCCCGTACCGGTGGCGTCCGCAAGAATGACGTGACCGGAAAGGAAATAGTCGCCCGAAGTCTTGTCCCGGAGCAGCAGCCCTTCGAGGGCCTCCCCGTTGCCGGCAACGACCAGGATTCGTCCTCGATCCTGTGCGGCCATTGTGACCACCGTATCGCTCGCCGGGGCGATGGTGAGCGCTAGGCTGCGTTCTGAAAAGACGATCGCGCCCTTTGGGCTGAGGATGCCGTAGTTGATGTGTCCAGGGGCCGCGGGGTCGAACGCGTCTCCTTCGTAGTATGAATAGAGGAGGTTGCCGGTTGCCGTGGGCACCCACGCCGTCGGCATGGGCGACGTGAACTCGACCGTGTCGCCGTAGGGCGTGCCATCATGCAGGATGCTGCGAAACGCCCACCCGGTCTCTGTTTCCCAAATGACGGCTATGCCGCCACGATAAAGTCCGACGGTCTGGACCTGGGACCCTGCCGGAATCGTGCCGTCGCTGAGCTGAAAGTCCGTGCCGATGGTGGCGATTGGCATGAGTGCGTCAAGTATCTGCTAATCAAAGATCGCGAACAATTGCATGGCCGAGCACGGCTTGCCAGCCTTATCTCAGCCCGACTTCCTCCAGCAACCCCGCCCGTTTCGCGTCATAATAATACCCGCGCGAATAGTTGCGCACCGCCTGGTCGGCATTGCCCCGGCCCACCAGATAGGCGCCCGACAAATACTTCACCGCGTATTTGAGGTTGGTCTCGGCATCGAGCAGGCCCGATGCTGCGCCGCGATAGCCCATCGACTGGGCGGTCGCGTAGCTGATCTGCATGAGGCCGTAATAGGGGCCGTTGCGGGCCCTCGGATTGTAGCCGCTCTCGCGCACGATGACGCGGCGGACGAGCGCTTCGGGCACATCATAGGTCGCCGAATATTTGGCGATGAGGCCGTCCATGCTCGAGGGGCTGACGGCGTCGGAGGTCGCGACGTCGACACTCGTGCGCGACGCCGGCTGCGGGGCGAGGTTGGCGAGGCTGGGGAATTTGGTCGACGAGCAACCACCGAGGAGCGCCGCTGCCGTTACCGCCACAATTGCCTTTTGCCGAAGTCTCACGCCAATACTGCCCACAGCTTTTCCGTCCCCAGATAGCATTTTGCTATCGCTGGTGGAAACCGCGCGACATTGACGCGGCCTTGCGCTTCTCAATCGAGTCGCCAAGTGGTTGAATATTCAGGGACGTTTGGGCGAGCAGGGTGATGGCGAACAAGAGCAGCAAGAGCGGACGCGGACTTGGCGCAAGGCTGCGCTACGAGTTCGATAAATCGATGGCGGCCGGCCCGATCGCGCTGATCGGCTGGCTGGCGGTGCTCTCGCTGATCCTTATCGCTATCGCCGGGGCGGTGATCACCATCCTCGGCATCACCCCCGAAGGCGGCGGCCCGCTCGATTTTGGCGAGGCCGTGTGGGAAAGCCTGATGCGCACGCTCGACAGCGGCACCATGGGCGGCGACGCCGGCTGGGCCTTCCGCTGGGTCATGCTGTTCGTGACGCTGGGCGGCATCTTCGTGGTCTCGGCGCTGATCGGCGTCTTGTCCTCGGGCCTCGAGGGCAAGCTCGACGAGCTGCGCAAGGGCCGCTCGATCGTGCTCGAGAAGGACCACACCATCATCCTCAACTGGTCGGCCTCGATCTTCGACATCATCTCGGAGCTCACCATCGCCAATCAGTCCCGCCGCCGGCCGCGCATCGTCATCATGGCCGACATGGACAAGGTGGAGATGGAGGACGAGATCGCCCAGAAGGTGCCGAACCTGCGCAACACCCGCGTCATCTGCCGCTCCGGCGACCCCACCGATCTCGGCGATCTGACGCTGACGAGCCCCCAGACCTCGCGCTCGATCATTGTCGTGTCGCCCGATGCCGACGATCCCGACAGCCGCGTTATCAAGACCGTGCTGGCGCTGGTCAACGACCCGCGCCGCCGCGAGGAGAAATATCAGATCGCCGCCGAAATCCGCGACGGCAAGAATGCCGAGCTGGCGCAGGTGGTCGGCGGTGCCGAACTGCAACTGGTGCTCGCCGACGAACTCATCGCGCGCATCGTGGTGCATTCCTCGCGCCAGTCGGGACTGAGCGCGGTTTACTCAGAGTTGCTCGATTTCGACGGCAGCGAAATCTACACCCTCGAGCAGGGCGCGATCCACGGCTCGAATTTTGGCGACGCCATGATGGCCTACGACACCTCGACGCTGATCGGCCTCACCGACACCGCCGGCAAGGTCTACCTCAATCCGCCGATGGACACCGTCATTCGCCCCGGCATGAAGGCCATCCTCATCGCCGAGGACGACAGCACCATCGAGGTCACCGCCAGTCCGTTCAACGTCGACCACACCGCCATTGCGCTCTATCGCCAGCAGGAAATTCCTGCCGAGCGCACGCTGCTGCTCGGCTGGAACCGCCGCGGCCCGATGATCGCCTTCGAGCTCAGCCGCTACGTCGCGCCCGGCAGCGTTCTCACCATCGCCGCCGACACGCCGGAACTGCAGGATGAAGTCGGCGCGCTGATGATCTCGGGCAGCAACCTCCAGGTCGAATACGGCGTCGTCGACACCTCGAGCCGTGCCGCGCTCGAAGGCCTCGATATCCCGTCCTACGATCATGTTCTAGTGCTCGGCTATTCCGACCATTTCGACGCGCAGGCCACCGATACGCGCACGCTCGTGACGCTGCTGCACCTGCGCAAGATCGCCGAGACCGCCGGTGCCCGCATCAACGTCGTCTCCGAGATGATCGACGTGCGCAACCGCGAACTGGCCGAGGTCACCCGTGCCGACGATTTCGTCGTCAGCAACAAGCTCGTCAGCCTGATGCTGGCGCAG
>JBKJTB010000323.1:0-18921 GCA_046594305.1 Devosia sp.
TCGGCGATGGCGGTCTTGCCGACGCCAGCGTCGCCCACATAGATCGGGTTGTTCTTCGACCGGCGGCAAAGCACCTGGATGGTGCGGCGCAACTCGGCGTCGCGGCCGATCAGCGGGTCGATCTTGCCGGCTTTGGCCTTGGCGTTGAGGTCGACGCAGAAATCGGCGAGCGCCGAGGACTGATTGCCGCCCTGACGCTGGGCGCCCTCCTCGCCATGGCCGGCAGCCGCGCCCTCTTCGGCGCCGCGGACCGGGCGGCTCTCATTGGGGCCGGATTTGGTGATGCCGTGCGAGATGAAGTTGACGGCGTCGAGGCGGGACATGTCCTGCTGCTCGAGGAAATAGGCGGCGTGGCTTTCGCGCTCGGCAAAGATGGCGACGAGCACATTGGCGCCGGTCACTTCTTCCTTGCCCGAGGATTGCACGTGAATGACGGCGCGCTGGATGACGCGCTGGAAGGCGGCCGTCGGACGGGCGTCCTGGCCGTTGGGCACCACGAGGCTGTCGAGCTCTTCGTTGATGAAGTCCTCGAGGTCGCCTTTGAGGGCCTCGATGTCCACATCGCAGCCGCTGAGCACGGCGATGGTGTCGCGGTCGTCGGTCAGGGCCAGCAGGAGGTGCTCGAGCGTCGCAAATTCATGCGCGCGCTCGCGGGCGAGGTTCATCGCCTGATGCAGGGCCTTTTCCAGTCCGCGGGAGAAAGAAGGCATGTGGTGGTTCCTATTGCTTTTCCATCACGCATTGCAGCGGATGCTGGTTCTTGCGTGCAGTATCCATGACGCGCGTGACCTTGGTCTCGGCCACCTCGTATGGAAAGACACCACACTCACCCACCCCCTTCTGGTGAACGTGGTACATGATCGTCGTCGCCTCCTCGCGCGTCTTGTTGAAGACGTCCTGGAGGACGAGCACGACGAATTCCATTGGCGTGTAGTCGTCGTTGAGAAGCAGCACCCTATAGAGATTGGGGCGCTGCTGCTTGGATTTGAGTTTCGGCTTGAGGATCGTTTCGGTGCCGGATTTCGAGCCGCCGCCGTTTTCGCGATCCGCATCGCGAGCCGCCTTCAGGGGTTGGCCCGCACCGTTTGACGTCCGGGTCGTCCGATCGATGATAGCCAATGAACGATCCAAACGACGCAGCATGGTGAAGCCATTATGTAGGCAAAACTCCTGCGCTGTTAAGGGGGAGCCTCGCACGACGTCGCGAGCGGCGGAAACGCCCGGCGCGCAAGGGTTTGCGCGATCCGGGCAATTGTTTTGACATTTTACGGAATGGTAAGGCCGTGCCCCTATTCTGCTCCAACGCAGGGACATGTCGCGCGCCAGGGGGAAGCAGCGTCGGTCCTACCAGCGGTTGGCGTGCGCCAGAGCGCAACGCTTCCCAGCGGTTGGCGTGCGCCAGAGCGCAACGCTTATCGAGTCGCCACGGAGGGCCAGAAGGCCCCGCTAGTTTGGAGTACCGGGGTTGGCTTCCCAAAGGGTCTTGAGTTTTTTGCGCCCCACCCTGTGGCGCATCGTTGCAGCAGTGTTCGTCGCAGTTGTCGTCTTCACACCCATCGCCACGCAGGCGGCGAGCGTGCCACGGGCGTATGCGGGCATTGTCGTCGACGCCAAATCGGGCAAGGTGCTCTACGAGAGCGACGCGGACGAGTACCGCTATCCAGCGTCGGTCACCAAGGTGATGACGCTCTACATCCTGTTCCAGGAGCTGTCGGCCGGTAAGGTCAAGCTCAGTGACAAGATGAAGGTGAGCAAGTTCGCGGCCTCTGCCGTGCCGACCAAGCTCGGGCTCAAATCCGGATCATCGATTTCCGTCGAGAACGCCATCAAGGCGCTGGTGACGCTGAGCGCCAACGACATGGCGCGCGTCATCGCCGAATATGTGGCGGGCTCGGAATCGGCCTTCGCCAAGCGCATGACCTCGACGGCCAAGGCGCTGGGCATGAAGAAGACCACCTACGTCAACGCCTCGGGCCTGCCGGACAGCCGGCAGATGACGACAGTGCGCGACCAGGCGGTCCTCGCTGCCGCGATCTACGAGCACTTCCCCGACTACTACAAATACTTCCAGACCAAGAGCTTCAGCTACGGCAAGCGGACCTACGGCAACCACAACAATTTGTTGGGCAAGAACGGCATCGACGGCATCAAGACCGGCTACATCAACTCATCGGGCTACAATCTGATGACGGCCGCCCGTATCGACGGCAGGCACATCGTGGTGATCGGCTTCGGCTTCAACAGCGGCGGTACGCGCGATGCCAAGGTGCGCGAGCTGGTGAACAAATATCTGCCCAAGGCGCGATCGGGATCCTACATGGACGTCGCCATGATCCCCGAGCCGGGACGCAAGGGTTCCGCCGTCTCGAGCGGCAGCGGAGCGACGGTGCAGGTGGCCTCGGCGCCGATGCCGATGCCGATGCCCAGTTTCCGCGGCGTAGCGAGTGCGCTGATGATGGAAGCGCCGGCCGATCCGCAGATCGGGATCGGCGACATCGATGCGACTGCTTCTGTTGCGAGCATCGCGCCTGAACCGACCGGCCGTCCTGTCGATCTCGAAATGCCCGACGCGATCGTGGCGGTCGAGCAGGCTGCGCCGAGCAAGCGGACGACGCTGGGTGAAGTGGTCGGAGCGTTCACCGACGCTTATCTGGGGCCGCCGCCGGTGCCGCTCGGGGTCACCCGCGCCTCGGCTCCCATCGTGCCGCCGGTCGGCATCGGCGAAGATGGCGAGCCGGTGGATCTGATGACATCGGGCAGCGTGCAGCAGGTGGCGGAAGTCCCCGTGCAGCAGGTGATGCCGTCTGCCCTGCCCTCCGGCTGGATCGTGCAGATCGGCGCAGCGCCCAGCGAGACTGGCGCCAACACGCTGCTCAGCGATGCGGCCGGCAAGATCGGCTCGCTCACCGGGTTCGAAGCGTTCGTGCAGCGCTTCGACAAGGATGGCCAGACGTTCTACCGCGCCCGCTTCGGCGGGTTCTCGGGCAAGGACGCGGCCAACAATATGTGCAAGCAGCTCAAGCAAGCCAAAATGAGCTGCCTCGCGATGCAATCCTGATGGAAGGCACGACGAGGTAGCCGAACAGAGAAGCGCGTTTGTGGCCTGTGTATGGAGTAGCCCAAATGAGCGATACGTCTAGTCTGAGCGAACTGGCCCGCTTCATCGGCCAGTCGGGGGTGATCGCCAGCGACGCAGGGGCGAACCGCCGCGCCGTCAACGACATCATCACGCACCTGAGCCAGCGCAAGCCCGCCAAGCCGCGGGTATCGGAACTGCTGGGCGTCGTGCTGGCGCTGTCGGCACGCACGCGGCGGATGATCATGCCCAAGGTCGAGGTCGAACTGGACGTGTTTGCGCCCGGCGGCATTCGCGCCGTCCGGATCATGCTTCCCGAGTAGGACTGACGGTCAGGCGCGGCGGCGGAGCGGGCTCGCGTCCGGCTCGCCGCGCAACAGGGTCGATGGCTCGGCCACGACCACGCGATTGCGACCGCGCGACTTGGCCTCGTACATCGCGGCATCGGCAGCAGCAAGCAGCACCTCGATATCGATGGCGAACGACGTCGCCGCAATGCCGATGCTGACGGTCGTCGCTGCAGGCCCGCTCGCGGTCTCGACTGCGACGCCTTCGAAGGCCCGGCGGATACGCTCGGCGACCGCGATGGCTTCGTCGAGCGAGGTGCTCGACAACACGAAGCAGAACTCCTCGCCGCCCATGCGGAACAACTGATCGGTGGGGCGCACGCTGTCTTCGGAGGCTTCGGCGAAGGCCTTGAGCATCCGATCGCCAACTTCGTGACCGTGCTGGTCGTTGACCTGCTTGAAGTGGTCGAGGTCGAGCACGAGCAAGGCCATCGGATCACGCAAACCGGAACGGCGCACCATGCGCTGGGCGAAGTCGCCAAAGGCACGGCGGTTCAGCAGGGAGGTGAGCGGGTCGGAGAGCGCGAAGCTGCGCTGCTCTGCCTCGCGGCGCTCCATGGTCATGGCAAGAAAGAAGACGGACGCGAACAGGACGTGACCGACCGCCAGGTAGGAGAACACCGCGAGCCAGACAGGATCCAGCGTCGATGCCCCGACCGGAAATGGTGCGATACCCGCCGTCAGCGCGCGGATGAACATCAGGATCGCGGCACTTGCAAACACGAGCATCGTGGGGAGCCGGGAGCGCAGCGCGTCTTCGCGGTCGCTCCAAAGCTCGTTTGCAGCAAGGGCGCAGAGGCTGCACATGATGAGCGACACCACCACGATGCGCGCGGTGAGGTTCTCGACAAAGGGGGGATAGAAACACAGCGCCACCCAAGCGGCGGATACCGCGGTCACTGTACCCCATGGCGGGCGACGGCCCTCGAAGAGGCGGATGCCGTACCACAGGCAGCCCACAGCGGTGATGCGCGCGCTGTTGCCGAAGGCGATGGCGACAAAATTATCGGCCCAGTTGGACTGCAGGTAGAACGTGAGGGCAGCGCCCGTGAAAATGATCGGCCCGCCCCACCACAAGAGCCATGTCGAGCGCCTGTCGCGAAGCCAAACGAAGACGAAGGCAGTGCCCAACAGAATCAGGAGGCCGCAAGAGGCGACGAGAAGGGTGTAGCTGTCGAGCTGCAAGAGGCGGACCCGTGTCGATGACGCCCCCGACTGTACCCGCGAGGTCTTTAACGAAATCGAAAGGGACGGCTAACTCGAGGTCGCCATATGCTCGAAATGGCCGGCCGCGCCCTGCCCTTCCGTGAACGCTGCCATGGCCGCGTTACGGGCAGCGGCGCGCTCGCTGATGGGGAGGCGCAGCGCGTCGAGCAACTGGCGGTATTCCTGCCGGGCGCTGAGGTGCGACATCGACGGCAGGCCGCCGAGCAGTTCCTCGTCGAGCGGATCGAAGACGGTCAGGCCCATGGGGAACAGCGAGCGGAAGATGACGCGCTCGGCGATGCCTTCGGCGACGCGGCAGCCGAGACGCACGGCGATCTTCTCGATGGCGGTTTGCACGAGGCGCATCGAGCGCGACGACAGCATCGAGATGCGGTTGCGCACGAGGATCCAGTCGATGGTGCGACCATCGATGGCGAGGCGCTCGGTGCGGGCCCGCTGCACGAGACGGGCATAGTGGCTCATCTCGCGCGGATCGCCGGTCACCGGATCGACATGGGCCATCACGTCGAGATCGATCAGGCTGTCGTTGAGCGGGGTGATCAGCGTGTCGGCGAGGGAATGGGCCAGACGGGTGAGATGGGTGTCGAAGCCGGGCGTATCGACGATGAGAAAGTCGGCGACGCCTTCGACCTCGACCACGGCCTGGCGGAAGAGATCGAATTCGAGCTTCTGATTCTCGCGGATGGAGTCGGACTTGGTCAGCGGCAGGTGGAAGTGGGTCGTGTGCGGCAGCTTCAGGTCGCGTGCCTGCGCCCAGTTGCGACGATTCTTGACGTAGTTGGTGAAGGTTTGCTGGCGGGAATCGACGTCGATCGAGGCGACCTTGTAGCCCTGATAGAGAAGATAGATGGCGAGATGGAAGCTCGTGGTGGACTTCCCCGACCCGCCCTTCTCGTTCCCTATGACAATGACATGCGTGCCCGTGCGCCCCAAAGACCGGTCTCCGATGTCCCCCGCGGAATCTGCGGCGGAATCGTGATTTGGTTCAAGAGGCAGTTTGGTCACAAACACGCGGGGTCGGGCGGGTTGGTGGGTAATTAGCTTGACCGGGAGGCGGATGGGGGATTCGAGGGAGGTGGACGAGGTATGCGTCTGGGCATAAACGTGTGTTGCAGACAACGGGGTGGCCGAAATGCGGGTCGAAGTCGAGCGCGAGGATGACGGCCGCTGGATCGGCGAGGTTCCCGCCTTGCCCGGCGTGCTCGTCTACGGGGCGACCGAGCAGGAGGCCCGTGCAAAGGCTGAGGCCCTCGCGCTACGAGTGATTGCCGACAAACTTGAGAATGGCGAACCCGTGCCGTCAGAAGCACGGCGGCTGTTTGCGGCGTGAGCACCTGGCCGTCGGTCAGAGCATCGCGCCTGCTCGCGGCACTGCTGCGCATTGGCTGGATGATCAAGCGGCAAGTAGGTTCACATCGCATTTTGTCGCGGCCAGGCTGGTCGGACTACGTCTTCGCATTCCACGACGGCGAAGAAGTTGGTCCTCGAATGATAGCGAAGATTGCAAAGCACACTGGGCTAACGCGCGCCGACCTCTAGCGACCCGCCCGCTCCGCTAAATCAGCCCCAGTCTCGCCAGTTCCAGTCCCAGCTCCGGATCGCCCTCTTCGGCGAAGCCGCCCTGGCCCAGGTCCGGCGGGGCGTCCTTGGGGTCGAGATAGCGCCAGCCCTGGAATGGGGATTTCGGGCGGGGAGAGATGCGGATCATGTCGGGCGCCATGATGATGTCGCAGCAGGCACGGCCCTGATCGTCCACCGCTTCGGCGAGGCGGAGGATGGGCTGGCGGCAGCGGATGACCCCGGAGATGACCCAGTAGATCGAGCCGATGACTTCGATTTCGGCGCGGCGCTTGGGCATGGTGCGGGTGCGGTGGACGTGCACGTCCTCGCCATAGTCGGCGCCCCACCAGTGGGCGCGTTCGCTGCGATAGGATTCGAGCTACTCGATCGTCGCGACGCCGACGCACAGCTTGATCATGTGCATCATGGCTAGAACGTTGCCCTAATCACGCACCGCCCCCGAGCACTGCCATCCAGATCGCGGCGAGGCCGAGGAAGCCGAAGAAGCCGACGACGTCGGTGACGGTGGTGACGAAGACCGAGGACGCGACGGCCGGGTCGATCTTGTATTTGTTGAGGGCGAGCGGGACCAGGACGCCCGCGCTGCCGGCGGCGATCATGTTGACGATCATCGCGAGCCCGATGACGATTCCGAGGCCCAGATTGAAGAAGCGCAGCCAGGTCATGAGCCCGATCAGCAGCGCGAAGATCAGCCCGTTGAGGACGCCGACCGTCATTTCGCGAATGACCAGGCGGCGGATCTTGAAGCTGTCAAGTTCATGCATGGCAAGCGCGCGCACAGTGACGGTCATGGTCTGCGTGGCCGCATTGCCACCCATCGAGGCGACCATCGGCATGAGCGCTGCCAGCGCCACCATCTCCTCGATCGTCGCATCGAACAGCCCGATGACGAACGACGCCATGAGCGCCGTCAGCAGATTGACCACGAGCCAGGTGGCGCGGCCTTTGACGGTCGAAACGATGCTGTCGGAAATCTCTTCGTCGCCCACACCGGCGAGGAGCTGCATGTCCTCGGTCGCCTCTTCGTGAATGACGTCGACGATATCGTCGATGGTGAGGACGCCGACGAGCCGGCGGCTCTCGTCGACCACGGCGACTTCAACGAGGTCGTAGCGCTCGAAGTCGCGGGCGGCCTCTTCCTGGTCCTCGGTGGCGGGCACTTCGATGACGTTGGTCTGCATCAGATCGCCGATGCGCATCTCGCGCTTGGCGCGCAGGAACTTGTCGAGCGGGATGATGCCCTGGAGGTTGTAGGCCGCGTCGACCACGTAGATCTGGTAGAACTCGTCGGGCAATTCGCGCTCGGTGCGCAGATAGTCGATCGTCTGCCCTACCGTCCAATAGGGCGGGATGGCGATGAAATCGGTCTGCATCAGCCGGCCGGCCGAGTCTTCGGGGAAGTCGAGCGAGCGCTTGAGGCTCAGCCGCTCGAAGGCCGGCATCTGGGCGAGGATTTCGTCGCGCTCGGGAACGTCGATGTCCTCGAGGATGTGCACGGCGTCGTCGCTGTCGAGTTCGGCGACGCCGCGGGCCACGTCGGCGGAGGGCAGATCCTCGATCAGCTCGGTGCGGACGCTGTCGTCGACCTCGGTGAGGGCCGAGAAGTCGAACTTGTCGCCGAGAATAGTGACGAGGCGAACGCGCTCCTCGGCGTCGAGCGCCTCGAGCAGATCGCCCATGTCGGCCGCATGCAGCGGGTCCGTGAGCTTGGCCACGCCGTCGATGTCGTCTTCGTGGAGTTTTGCCCGCAGCCGTTCAACCCAAAGCGGGTTCAGATGATCGTCGGCATCGCGCAGGGCGTCCGGATCGATACGCGGCGCCTCGCTTTCGGCGATGTCGGGGGTGTCGGTCATCCGGCGATCCAGGCTGAGTTAGGCCGGTGTAGCCAATCGAGCCGCCCTGCGCCAGACTTGTGAGCGGCAGACGTTACTTAAGCCTCAGATCGATTGCGCAATATGGTCGCCGGCACGGAGGCCCAGCGCCATGATGGTCAGCACCGGATTGTAGCCGCCATTGGTGACGTGCACGGCACCGTCGGCGACGAAGAGGTTGTCGTGGCCCCAGACGCGGCCCCATTGGTCGGTGACGCCGTCCTCGGCGCGGGCGCTCATGCGGGCGGTGCCGGCCTGGTGCTGGTGGCCAGACATGGCGAGCTGCGGGTCGCGGCCCCACACCTGTTTGGCGCCAGCGGCGCGGAGCCACTCGAAGGCCTTTTCCTTCATGTAGCGGGCCGTGCGGACGGTCTCGAAATGCACGGTGCCGGAGAGGCGGGCGACGGAGCGGCCTCGGCTGTCGCGGACATTGCGGTCGAGCTCGACGCGGGCGTGCGGCGACGGGATATCCTGGACGGGGCCGCGGGCCTGGGTGACGTGGTGGAAGTTGCGGCGCATCCAGTCCTTGGCGCCCTGCCCCCAGCGCGGCGTGCCGTCGGGCCACTGCGCCTGCCAGAACATCATGGGGGTGAAGGTGAAGTCGTCGGCGAGCATGCCGCCACCGATGATGCCCGGATTGCCGTGATTGTAGTCGGTGGTGGCGATGCTGACGCCCGGGCCGCGCGAGTTGCCGACCTCGTCGTCGAACAGGCCGAAGCCGCCGGGATATTGGTGCCCTTGCAGGTGACGGCCGAGATGGTCGGAGTGATTGCCAAGGCCATTGGGTTCTTGCGCGCTGGCGGAAGCGAGGAGCAGGCGGGCGGTCTCGATGGCGGAGGCGGCGACGACCACCGCCTTGCTGCGGATAGTCTCGGTGCGGCCGTCGTCGTGGAGGAGATGGACGCCGATGACCTTGCCGGCATCGTCGGTAAGGATGTGGTCGCAGACGGCGCCGGTGATGAGCGTGAGGTTGCCGGTTTCGAGGGCGCGGCGGAGCACCGTGTTCTGCGTGCCGTTCTTGGCATTGCTCGGACAGGGAAAGCCGAGACAGGTGCTGCACTCGATGCAGGCGGGGCGGCCGTCGCGGGGGACGCTGTTGAGCAGGAGCGGCGGGGTGAATGTCCGGAGGCCAAGGGCGTCGGCACCGCGCGTCAGCACATTGTGCGAGGCGTGGCCGGGGACCGGCGGCATCGGGAAATCGCGCGTGCGTGGTCCACCATTGGGGTCGCCACCGGGGGTGCCGGCGACGCCGATTTCCCATTCGGCGCGGTCATACCAGGGGGCGAGATCGTCGTAGGAAATGGGCCAGTCGCTGAGCGACGAGCCATCGGGCACGCCATAGGTCGAGGCCATGCGGAAATCGAGCGGGTGAAAGCGCCAGGCCTGCATGCCGTAGACCAGGGTGCCGCCGCCGACTGCTGAGGCCAAAGGCTGGTATCCGGACTGGTGCGGCGCGACGATGTGTTCATAGCCGAGCGGGTCGATGAACACGCGCGGATTGCCGTCGAGTTCGGGGCCGGTGTTGTGGCCGTACTGGAACAGGCGGTGGTTGCGCAGGTGATCGCGGTGGCCGGAATCGGCGTAGCTGCGCCAGCGGCCACGCTCGACGACGAGCACTTTCTTGCCCTCGGCCGCGAGGACGCTGGCAGCGCTGCCGCCCCCTGCACCGCCGCCGATAACGATGACGTCCCAATCGGTGAGGCCGGTTGCGCCGTAGCGGGCGGCAGGTGGATCGGGCTGGCGCGGCGGGCCGCTGGGGCCGTCCGGCAGGCGATGGTCATAGCCGAGCATCGTCCATGAGGCGGCGTCGCGATTGCCGCCATTGTCCGGGTCGGCATAGACACCCTCGGCGGCGAGTTCGACGAGACATTTGAACCAGGGCTCGCGGCTTTCGGCCTCGATGAGGCGATCCTGCTCGGCCACGGTCTTGTCGAGGAAGCTGCCTCGCGAAAGTTCGGCGAGGCCGTAGCGGATCATCTCGCGGATGGGCTTGGCGTCGCCGTCGAGCATCGCGAGAATGTAGGCGTCCGCGCCAAGACCGGTGGCCGAGGGAAACTCGTCGGCCGGATGGATCCGGTCGATCACGGCGCGCAGCAGCGCTTGTTCGGCGGCGGTCAGCACATTCATCCCCTCAGATGGACTATCGATGCCACGAGTGGGTCGGTCTTTGCCAGTTCTTCGATACGGGCCCGGACGCCCCGCGGCGTTCGGTAGGCGACCGTCTCGTGCGCAGGACGGGTGTTGTAGCCGCACCAGTGGTCGGCGGCGCTGCCGACATCGAGGGCTATGCCGCCGGCGGACTTGATCCAGTCGCAGTAGATCTTGCCGAGCATCCCGGCGGCGACGAGCACGACGCGACCCTTGGGCACCTTGCTCAACGGCTCACGGAGCGACTCAAAGACATCCGGGTAATGACGACCCGCCGAAACGTCGGTGAATTTGGAGGCGTGCTTGAACTCGGGAGGAATGAGGTGGGTCGCGGAAATCTCGATGCCAAACTGTTGAGCCAGCGCAGCGCCCAGCCCCTCGTGGCAGGTGACCAGGGACACCGTTCCCAGTTGCGGCAGCAGAATGTCCCACATCCCCCAGTGACCCAGCGCCTGATGGACGTGACATGAGGTGAGCAGGGCCTCGGGAAGGTGCGCTCCATAGTCAAACGCAGCGAGGAGACCTCGAACGTTTCGGCTGCGACCGCTGGCCCCCTGGAGCACCGCGTAGGAGCTGACGTAGGAGAGCCGGAAAAGATCGGGCATTCCGACGACATCGGCGCTGTCGATTGCCCTTCGAAGCTGGGCTTCGAGATCGCCCGCCGCGTCCTCCGCCCGCCCCCACCAGACGCGCTGGGTGGCGGCGTAGTCGGTCCCTCGATAGCGCGCGTACGGCTCGCGGTAAGGCAGCATGTTGCCCTCCCCGTCGCCCAAACGCACGAGAGAAAAGGCTCGCTCCTCGCCCACCGCCGATGCAATCGCGGCGGCGACCTTGACGGCATCGGCAGCAACGAAGCTGGGATCGGGCGCGAAGTCGGCGCGCGTGGCACGCAGCCGGGCGAAGACGCTGCAATGATCCTTGAGCAGGACGATATCGCTCTGCGGGTCGGAGGGGCCCGGCAGCCCGTCCAGCACTCGGGCAAGGCGCGCCTCGCAAGAGCCGTCCTCGACGGCAAGGCTCGGCGGCCCGCGTTCGAGCCCCGCCAGACTCTCGAGCCGGCAGCCCTGGAACACGGCAGCAAAACGGAGGGCCGGCCGACTTGCCGACCGCGCTGCTCCACCCACCAAAGCAGCGGCCGCCTCGGCACCGCGATCGTCGTACGCCGCCGCCGCGAGGGCCGTGAAGGACGAGACCGAGAGGCTGCGGACCTCCGGCAACTCGGCAAACACCTTGAGGGCCGTCTCGGTTTGGCCGACATGCAGATGCGTCGCCAATCGCAGCCCTTGATAGCGACGTGAGGAGATGGCCGCGGCGTCGGCAATCAACTGCAGCGCGCGCTCCGACTGCCCGGCCATATTGAGAGCGTCGACCATCGGGGCGAGCAGAGAGGGCCCGCTGACGATGTCGGCACGGTAGCGCTCCAGCACGCCATCGACCCCCGACCAGTCGTTGCGGGAGGTCAAAGTGCCCAGGCGGGCGCTCAAGTAGGATACACCTTCGGCATCGGCGGTGCGCAGCAACTCCAGGACTTCATCGGCATCCCGGTCACGGCCGAGATAGGTGGAGATCTCGGCAGCTCGTTCCAGCGCCACCACATTTCCATGCCGCTGGCCCAGAGCACGGAGCTGGCCCAGCGCGACCTCCCAATCCTGTTTCGCCAGTGCCGCCTCGGCGCGCCCCAACACGCCGGTCGGGCTCTCGGGGAAGGTTTCGGAAAGCTCTGCGAAGAGCTGTTCGGCGGCCGTGCGATCGTCCCGCGCCAACTGCGTCAGCGCGAGGCCTTCGACAATAGGAAGCCGTCGACCGAAGCGGGCAGCGAGCGCGTGCCAGGTGTCGAGCGCCTCGCTGAACGATCCGCCGGCCAGCAAGGCATGAGCGAGCCCAATTTGCACCGAGCAGTCATCGGGGTAGCGCGCCGAGAGGCCGCGGTGCACCTTGACGGCGCCGGCATGGTCGCCCGCGTTCGCTAAGGCGGCGGCCTGGGCGCGGAGCGGGCCCGGCGCGTCGCTCCGGAGCGCGGCTGCCTCACCCCATTTCCTGGCTGCGCGCCGCCAGCGTCCGGCGCGAATATGGGCACGGGCTATCGCTTCGACGCGCACGGCGGGTGAGGCACGCCGCCTGCCGGCCGTGCGCCCAAGCTGATTGGCCAGAACCAACATCGTGATCACCAGCCTCATCCAGGCCCTCCCTGCCGGATGGGGCTTTGGTATCAGCTGATCGAGATCGCTCAGCGATGCCGCGACGGCTTTGCGGGTGCGGTGGATAAACCGCCGACGCGCACGCTCCGCCCAGTAGAGGCCGTTGTTGCGGCCCCGGGCGAAATGCTGCCGCAAGGCCGGCCAGAGATGCGTGGGATTGCGGTGCACCGTGCGAACATCGGGTGCCCAGACCGGCCGATGTTCGCGGAGCAGGCGCTGGTGGAACTCGCTGTCCTCGGCGACGCGCATATCCTCCCGGAACAGCCCGTAGCGATCGAACATCCACCGAGCGTAGCTCGCGCCGTAGCGCATGGCCCGGGCCGGCGGGATGCGCACATCGCGCGTTCCCGTGTGCACCAAATGGTAGGCCGTCGCGACCGCATTGTCCGGATCGTTGTTGACGATGGCGCTCGCAACGGCAGGCGCGCCCCGTAAATGGCGGCGGAGGCGCGCTGCGACCCATCCGGGCTGCGCGGTGCAATCTGCCGCGAGGAAGGCGACAAAAGGCGCGCTGGTGGCCTCGATGCCCCGATTGCGCGCTGCGCCGGGCCATAGAATCTCGTCAACGGAGATGACGCGGATGTCTCGCCCTGCGGCCGGCAGCAGGGGCGCGACATCGCCGCCGCCCGAATTGACCACGACGATCTCGACGGGCCCGCCCTGATCAAGCACCGAGCGCACGGCATCGGCGAGTTCCGGCGCGGCGCCGACACTGAGGACGACGATGGCAAGCAGCGGCGGGTCGGAACTATCAATCACCGCGGGAGCTTGCGCGATTTCAGCGACTTAATGAAGGTAATCGTGACAACGTTCACAGAACACTGCGGGTGCAGTTTGCCCGCATCGAAGCGATGTGCCTAGCGCACGTTTTGGTGCCTCCTTGCCTCGGCTGCGGCCGCCCAGTAGCCGTCCTGCCCGGCGGGACCGGCGCCGCGCCCCTTTTGCACAACTGCTGCCATAGCAACTCCAGCCGGGTGGCAGCTCGGGATAGCACATATGTCCAAGACGATTGTCGTTGTCGGGTTCGGGCCCGGAATCTCCACGGGCGTCGCCGAAAAGTTCGGCGCCGAGGGTTTCAACGTGGCGCTGGTCGGGCGCAGCAAGGAGCGGCTCGATGCGGGCGTCAGTGCCCTCAAGGCCAATGGCGTCACGGCCGAAGCCTTCGTCGCCGATGCCGGCGATTCGGCCGCCATCGGCGCGATGATCGGCCAAGTCAGGTCGAGTTTTGGGCCCGTCACCGCGATCCAATGGAACGCCTATGGCAGCGGCCAGGGCGGCGACCTGACGACCGCCGCCGTTGCCGACATCGGCGGCATATTCGACGTCGCCATCAATGGCCTGCTGGCTGCAGTGCAGGCGGCGCTGCCGGACCTCAAGGCCAACAAGGGCGCGGTTCTGATCACCAACGGCGCGTTCGGCGATCTCGACCCGCAGATCGACCAGTACGCGTCGTCCAGCAACAACATGGGCCTCGCTGTCGCCAATGCGGCCAAGCACAAGCTGGTCGGCCTGCTGTCGGCGAAGCTCAAGGCCGATGGCGTCTATGTGGGCGAAGTGATGATCGCGGGCAGCATCAAGGGCACCTCATGGGCCGCCGGCAACCCAAATGCCATAGAGCCATCGCGTGTGGGCGAGGCCTTCTTCACGCTCTATGACCAGCGGACCGAGACTTACGCGCGATTGTCCTAAGCAAAGAGGGAGGCCGCGATTACGGTGGCCTCTCTCAATCTGCGTGCACTGTCTTGCTTGCGGCCCAGGGGCGCCGAGAGACGCCCGAACATCAGGGGACGATTTTGGGAGGGTTCGCGCTGGGCGCGGGTCAGCCCATTGATCGGCCTCAACAATTTGAGCCGCACAGGGAAATCTGAAAGAGATGGTGCGGTCGAGAAGACTCGAACTTCCACGCCTTGCGGCACAGCGACCTCAACGCTGCGCGTCTACCAATTCCGCCACGACCGCACGCCATGGTAGCGCCGCGCCGAACCGGCGAAGCGAGGCAGCGTGTAGCAACGGTTGGTGGTGGGTGCAAGCGATTAAATCGCCCGCCACCACGCGGCCTTATCAGCCGATCTTGAAGATCTTTTCGGTGACTTCGACCGACAGGTGCCCGTCGTCCACCTTCACCTCGCCGCGGGCGACGAGGGTGTTGTTGGCGTAGATCCTGAGCGGGTCGTGCTCGGTCGCATTGAGTTCGATGATGGCGCCCCGGCCCATCCGCAGAAGATGGTGGATCGGCATGATGGCGGAGCCGAGCTCCACCGTGATGTCGACTTCAATCTGATCGAGAGTGTTCATATATAGACCCAACACGCGCCGGCTGAATCACGCCGGACAACCCCGCTGAAGCATCGGCTGACGATGATTACCGAAGAGTTAATTTGCGTTGGACCGGACAAGCTCCGGCGGCTGGATGGACGGCCGGTGGAGTGGGTGGTGGCCGAGGGACCGGCGGACTATCCAATGGCGCTCGCAGCGATGAAAGAACGCGCCGCGGCGATTGCGCGGGGCGAGGCGGAGGAACTGGTGTGGCTGGTGGAGCATCCGCCGCTCTACACCTCGGGCACCTCGGCGGCGGCCGGCGACCTGCTGCAGCCGGATCGCTTTCCCGTCTATGAAGCCGGGCGGGGCGGCGAATACACCTATCACGGGCCGGGGCAGCGGGTGGCGTATCTGATGCTCGACCTTCGGGAGCGCGGGCGCGACGTGCGCTGCCTCGTCCAGGGGCTCGAGGGCTGGATCGGCGACACGCTGGCCGCCTTCAACATCGATGGCGCGACCCGCGACGGCCGCATCGGGGTATGGGTCAGGCAGCCGGGGCGGCCGGGCGGCGAGAGCAAGATCGCGGCGATCGGCGTCAGGGTCAGCAAATGGGTGACGACGCATGGCATTGCGCTCAACGTGTCGCCCGATCTCAGCCATTTCGATGGGATTGTCCCCTGCGGGATTTCCGATCGCGGCGTGACCAGTCTTGAGGATCTGGGGCAAATCGTCTCGATGCCGGAAGTGGACATGGCGTTGCGCACAGCATTCGAGCGGCGTTTCGGTCCGACGGTCTCCCATTCCGCACAAACCCTTGTCACGGCGGCGTGACGGCCCCATTTTAGGGCGAATCCCGTTTTGGGCAAAACTCCTGGGGGAGCCCGGCCATGACCTCCGACGATCTCAAGCGCATCTTCCTCGGGCCGACACTGTTCCGGCTCGACACGATCCTGTCGCCACGGCTGGTGCCGGTGCTGTACCTGACAGGGCTCGCGGCGATCCTGATCTGGGCCGTGCAGCACCTGTTTGCGGCGTTCGGCTCGAGCTTCGGCAATGGCCTCTGGGGCCTGCTCGAAATCGTCGTCTTCGGCGCCTTTCTCCTCGTGGTGCTTCGCGCGGCATGCGAGGCGCTGCTGGTGTTCTTCAAGGCCCATGAGGGCGCCGCCGAGTCGGTCAGCCGGACACGGATTTCGTCGAGCCTAATCGAGGATGTGCGCGATGCGATCCACGACATCGCCGATGACCAGGACGACGACGATGAGGATCTGATCATGCCGGCGACGGTGCCCGGACCGGGCATCGAGATCACGCCACCGCGCGGGCCGCGGCGCACGGCGCGGCGGACGCCGGGGCCGAAACTCTGACGGAGATCGCGCGGTGGTCGGAGACTCGATCGATCCACGTTGGGCGCACGTTGACCAGTCCTGGAGGTGTGTGGACTGCGGTGAAATCCACGAAGGGATTTTCGACCTTTCCTTTTTCGCTCCGGGCGCTTGGGATGGCTCAGAACCTTATGCAGAGAACAGCGCACTCGACACCGACGGCGATTTCCTCTCCGAGGACTTTTGTGTCGTTGGCGGAGAACACTTCTTCGTCCGATGTGTATTCGAACTGCCGCTAGTCGGCCGCGAGGGGCGCTTCGGGTTTGGAGTTTGGTCCAGTCTGTCGCGTGACAACTTCAGCACGTACGTCGATGGTTTCGATGCCGGCATGCAGGCTGACCTCGGCCCCTGGTTTGGCTGGTTCTCCAACCGCCTTCCTGGATATCCAGACACCTTTGGACTCAAGGCCCATGTCCAGCCGAAAGACGGGCGGCAACGGCCGAAGCTTTCACTCATCCAGGAGTCAGCCGACCACCCTTTGGGGATTGAACAGCGTGAGGGAATTACATTCGATCGCCTGTTCGAGCTCTACACAATCTATGGGCACGGTCCGTCCAGTGGGAGGACGCCCGGCATCGAGAACTGAGGTAGCTGTTCCGTGGATCAGGGAATGCGCCGGAAGATGAATTCGTGGTCGAGCGTGTCGCCGACCGGGAAGGTGTATTCGCCGGCTTTCTCGAAGCCGTGGGCGCGATAGAGCGCCTGGGCGCGGAGGTTTTCGCTCCACACGCCGAGCCATTGCGGAGCGTTGCCGTAGCGTTCGGCGAGGTGCTGCAAGGCGAGGTCCATGAGAGCGCGGCCGAACCCCCTGCCCTGTTGGTTCTTCAGCACATAGATGCGCTCGATTTCGCCGTGGGCATCGGGACGGACATCGGGGTGCGGCAGGTGCGCGGGCACGCATTCGAGATAGGCGATGGGGGCGCCGGTGTCGTCGAGGATGAGCTGCCAGAAATTGCGCGGGTCCGCGAGTTCGGTCGTGAGCTGCGTGGGGCCGTAAGCCGTGTCTAGGTAGGCAGCGAGGTCGGCGGGCGGATAGAGGTGGCCAAAAGTCTCGGTGAAGGTCGCGCGCATCAACTGGCTCAGCAGCGGGACGTGTTCGGCGGTTGGGACGATGATCTGCATGGTGCTTCTTAGAAAGCCGCCGGCGCGGCGTCCAGCCGGGGTAGCTTTCTTGCGCTCTGGACCGAGCGACCCCAAGAGGGCTCGCTCGGCCAACCGCCCTGGGGCGCAGGCCTGCCCTGCCTCCATCGCAAACTGACGATCATTGCTTTTTGGGCCATTTCGTCTTATTCCGCGCGGCAATGACCCAAGCACCGAAAATCGGCCTCGTCAGCCTTGGCTGTCCGAAGGCTCTCGTTGATTCCGAGCGCATCATGTCGACTCTCAGGTCGCAGGGGTACGAGTTCTCGCGCGACTACGCCGGCGCCGACATCGTGCTGGTGAACACCTGCGGCTTTCTCGATAGCGCCAAGAAAGAAAGCCTCGAGGCGATCGGCGAAGCGATCGGGGAAAACGGTCGCGTTATTGTTACGGGTTGCCTCGGCGTCGAAGAGGATATGATCCGCGCGGCGCATCCGAGCGTGCTCGCGGTCTCCGGACCGCACCAGTATGAGCAGGTGGTCAATGCGGTGAACCTGCATTTGCCGCCGGTGCCGAACCGCTACATCGACCTCGTGCCCCAGCAGGCGCTGCGGCTGACGCCCAAGCACTACGCCTACATGAAGATTTCCGAGGGCTGCAACAATCGCTGCTCGTTCTGCATCATCCCGCAGATCCGCGGTGACCTCGCCTCGCGGCCGATGGCGTCGGTGCTGTATGAAGCCGAGCGGCTGGTGGCGTCGGGGGTAAAGGAGATCCTCGTGATCTCGCAGGACACGTCGGCGTATGGAGTCGACATCAAATACGCGCCGAGCAAATACCGCGGGCGTGACGTGACGGCAAAGTTCCAGACGCTGGCCGAAGAGATGAACAAGATGGATGTGTGGACGCGGCTCCACTACGTCTATCCCTACCCGCATGTCGACGCCGTGATCCCGCTGATGGCGGAAGGCAATCTCCTCCCTTATCTCGACATTCCGTTCCAGCATGCCTCGCCCGAAGTGCTGAAGCGCATGCGGCGGCCGGCCAATCAGGTCAAGACGCTCGATCGCATCAAATCGTGGCGGGCGCAGGTGCCGGACCTCACGATCCGCTCCAACTTCATCGTCGGTTTTCCGGGCGAGACCGACGAAGATTTCGAGTTCCTGCTCGACTGGATCGAGGAAGCCGAGATCGACAGGGCCGGATGCTTTGAGTACGAGCCGGTGACCGGCGCGCCCGCCAACGAGTTCGAAGGCGTTGTCCCCGACGACGTCCGCCGCGACCGCTTTGAGCGCCTGATGGAAGTCGCGCAGAACGTCTCGACCGGCCAGTTGGCCAAGAAAGTCGGCCGCACCATCGACGTTCTGGTCGACGACGTCCGCCCCGAAGAAGGCCGGGCCATTGCCCGTTCGCAGTGGGACGCGCCCGAGATCGATGGCCAGGTGATCATCGAGAACGCTCAGGGCATCAAGCCGGGCGACAAGGTCTCGGTCGTGGTCACCGCCTCGGACGAGTACGACCTCTTCGCTGTCCCCGCGGCTGCTCACAAGGATGCGGTCAAGCCGATGGCCGCGACCGTCAACTGATGGGCCTTTGCCCGGACGCTCACTGATGGCCCGGGCCCATATTGGCCTCAACGCCAATGCCGAAGAGCCTGCAACTCAGCTCGAGGACGCAATCCAGCGGCTCGCCGCGCATCCCCAGATCGCGATCATTGCCCGCTCGTCGATCATCCGGTCGAAAGCGGCTAAG
>JBKJTB010000419.1:0-2662 GCA_046594305.1 Devosia sp.
TAACGCATGCCTTCCAGCGGCGGGATGGGCTGGATGATCAGGTGCTCCACTGGACGGCGACAAGCAGCATGACCGGTCATGCTGCTTGACGCCGTCCAGTGGAGCACCTGATCATCCAGCCCATCCCGCCGCTGGAAGGCATGCGTTACTTCGCCACATGCCGGCGGTGGCGACCTGATCTGCGGCGCTCCGGGAACACACGCAGTCAGGACGTAGCGTTATCTCGCGAGGGCACGCGCGGGAAGGATGCCGCGCTTCTCCCAGATCGCGAGACAAGCCACCGCGGGTCAGGAACTGTTCGAGCCTGGGACCACCCGCGTGGTCAACTGGGGCACTGCGGCCGACTCGCCACCGATTTCAATGTCTATTGCTGTTTTAGGTCTCGCGCCCACTCGACGATCCTCCGACGGTATAGGGCGTCAATGTTCGGGTAGTACGCCGAATCAACGCTCACCACGAAATTGAGCATTCTGGCGAGATCATGGCCGCGAGTGTCGAAGTTCATATCGAGCACGTCGAAGATCGACCACGCGCCGTTAAAGAACTTCTCGAGTTCGCCAAGGGTTAATGAGCGAATTGACGTGCGAGCGGTTTTGCCAGACAAGGTCTCGCCCCCGTACTCGTCCACCACGCGGTAGTAAATACGATTTTTGCCTTTGCGAGCGTAGACACTGGTTACATCCTGCGTAGTCGAGGCGATGGTGATTCGGGCGATTTCGAGTTCACGCTCCGTGTGGTCCGGCAAATACTCACCCCCCATGAATGATGGATGGATTCGCCCAAAAGCACGACGTTCGGCGTCGGAAAGGGAGGCCTTAGCTACGAAATCACTGATGTTTCCCGATTGACGCTCCAGCAATAGGCGTTGCAGCTCAGCCCTTCGCTCTGCTCCTTTAACCGTGGCGAGGAGATGCGTTTCGAGACCAAGCGGCCAAAAATAACTCGCGGGTCGATACGTGAGGTCAATAGCAGGAACCTCATAAAACCTATGGTTGGATTGATCAGCCACTGTGGCAGCTCAAATCAGGCCGAAGACTTCCGAGACGACAAATTCACGACATTCGCGCCATCGCGGGCCGCGTAGATCATGCCCTCGTACCACTCCATAAGCTCCGCGCGCCGATCGAGCCGCTTCCCGCGATCGTAGGCAACCTTCACCTTCGAGCCGACTTCGTGATCGAGCTGCGCCTCGATCACATCCCACTCCTTGCCGGCATCGTTTGCCCAGGTGGACAGCACCGTCCGCCACGAGTGTGGGGAGTGGCGCCCGGAGAGCCCAAGACCACGGCGATAGAACTTCTCTACCGCTTCGCGGGTGATGGGCTCCGCGTCCCGCGACGGGCATACATAGTCCCGGTCGCTTCCATCTTCGTCGTGCCACTGGGCTAACAATGCCAACAGCCGCGAAGGAACCGGCACAACATGCGGCCCACGTTCCTCGTCCTTGCGTTTCATGCGCTCTCGTGGGATTGCCCACACCCTTGCCTTGAGGTCAAACTCGCTCCATCGAGCCCACACAACCTCGCTGATGCGCTGGGCAGTAAAGACCAGCAGCAAGTGCGCGCGCCGTACACCGCGGCCGACGTCCGCCTTGGCCGCCGAGCGAAGGATGACCCCGACGGCCTCGTGCGTTACTTCGGCCGGGAGGTGCTTGCGTTCCGAGCCTCGCTTGCGACGTCGCGGCGCCGGGATAGGATTGACCGAGATGAGACCCTGCTCGACTGCGTGATCCATGATGGACCGAAGGCGCTGACGGACCTTTTTCGCCATGTCCGGCGTGGCGTGCTCAGTCTTGTTGAGATGCGGTGCCGCCAACTTTGCCGTCACTTCGGTTATCGGGAGCGGGTTGAGAGCGGATAGGTGGTTCGCGAGGCTGGCAGAGACCTCGTCAACATAGTCCGGCGTCCACTCGTTGCGGCGCGCCTCGCGTTTCGCCCACTTCTCGGCCACGGATTCGAAGGTCGCCGAAGCATCCGCCGATCGCTGCGCCTTGCGCAGTCGCTTGCTTTGGTTCAGCTGCTCGCCTGAGCTGGCCATGCGTCGTGCTTCGTCGGCCTGTTTGCGCGCGTCGGCAAGCGACACCACCGGCCACTTGCCTATGGTCAACGTTTGCTGGGTCCCCGCCAGACGATATCGGTATTGCCATGACTTGACCGCGCTGGTGGCGACGTAGAGATATAGCCCGTCCCCATCCGCTAGGCGATACGGAGCTTCCTTCGCCTTCGCGCGCTCTACGGTCTTCGCGTCGAGCAGATATCTTGGCATTCCGCGTTACCCCACCCAGGAATTGGTTCGATCTTACCATTACCACCTTGGTTACCACCAAAACGGTTAGATTCACGAAAACGCCAGTGGACGTCGATGCAACTCTGTGGAGAGTGAGAAACAAAGAAAAACGGCCCCGCTCTGGGGCCGTCATTCTTGCTTGTGGTGGAGGTGGCGAGAATCGAACTCGCGTCCGAAGGTGCTCCACAGTCAGGACTACATGCTTAGTCGCGTCATTGTGCTCTCACCCCGCAACCGTTGACGGACAGACGGCGGCGAGACCAGTCACCTAGATTTAGCGCCTTGCCCAAGTGACCCGGGCGGACGCGATCGCTCAAAAGGTCCTTGCTGTGTACTACCCTGTTGCCAGGTTCACCCGGGCTGAGCGCCGCCCGGT
>JBKJTB010000332.1:0-13148 GCA_046594305.1 Devosia sp.
GCAGGATGATACCCATGCGGTACTCTTCCTGAAGGCCCAACATCAGATCGAGGATCTGCGCCTGGATGGTTACGTCGAGTGCCGTGGTGGGCTCGTCGGCGATGAGGAGTTTGGGTCGGCACATCAGCGACATCGCGATCATGACGCGCTGGCGCATGCCACCCGACAACCGATGCGGGTAGTCGTCGATACGCTGCTCCGGCGAAGGAATGCCGACGCGCTGCAGGGCCTCGATGGCGCGGTCACGCGCCTCGCGCCGGCCGATACGGGTGTGGCGGCGAACCGTCTCGATCAATTGATCGCCGATGGTCAGCACCGGATTGAGCGCCGTCAACGGTTCCTGAAAGATCATCCCCATTGCCGAACCGCGCAACGCTTCGAGCCGGGCCTCCCCGGCATTGAGGATATCTTCGCCGAGCAAATGCAGGCGATCGGCCTCGATGCGGCCCCCGGGCGGCAACAGCCGCATCAGCGCAAGCGCCGTCATCGACTTGCCGCTCCCCGATTCGCCGACGATGCCCAGCGTTTCGCCGGGCCGCAGCGAGAAGCTTACACCGCGAACAATGGTGGTGCTGCCGAAGCTGACGCGCAGGTTCTCGACTTCAAGCAGAGGAGCGTCGGAGGGAGCTGATAACACGGCAGGAGGCATGAGGCGGCGATGGACCTTCCCAGATTTGTCCCGCGACCGGGCAAGCGATGATCGTATACAAGTATACGATTTGCAAGAGCCAGGTTGATCCCAGACGCTGCTCAACCCGTCTTGGAGCGCGTCTCCAGCTTGCGGAGCTGTTCGACCAGATGCTCGTAGTCGACGGCCCGCGAGTAATCGAGAATGTGGACCTGCATCAGGGCGTCAAAGGCGGCCTGATCGCCCGAGCGCAAGGTTTCGAGGACCACGTCATGTTCCTCGACGATGCTTTGCACGCCCTTCTTCATCGTCGAAAGACCAAAGATGATGGTCAGCTGGCGCGACAGCGGCTCAAAGGTGCTGAGTAGAACCTCGTTGCCGGACAGGCGGCACAGCACCTTGTGAAATTCGGTGTCGAGGCTCGCCACCCGGAAGCCGTCGTCAGCCTTGCCCGCCTTGTGCATCTCGGCGAGCACTTTCTCGAGCGGGGCGAGCGTATCGGGATTGGTCTTCAGCTTGGCCATCACCTCGACGCCGGCCAGCTTTTCGAGCGCCAGGCGAACCTTGAGGATCTTCTCGAGCCGGTCGATGTCGACGCTCATCAGACTCATGCCGCGATAGCGCTCGGACACAACCACACCCTGGCTCTCGAGCAGGCGCAGGGCCTCGCGAACCGGGATACGGCTGACATTTAGCGAACGGGCGAGTTCGGCTTCGACGATGCGGTCGCCGGGTAGGAAGATACCCTTGGCGGCCGCTTCGACGATGGCGTCAACCACCTGATTTACCAGGCTTTTGGCGACGAGTGGCGTGAGGCCGGCGAGACGTCCGTCAGGTGCAGAAGCTTCAGCAGCGGGCATTTGGGCTCAATGGAATTGACAAGTCGCTGGGTGTAGGATCGTATACGATATCGGATTATACGATCCTGGTGGAGCGGGCTATACGCGATGATGCGCAGGGCCCGCAAGTACCTCCAGAATAGCACGTACCGATCATCCAGAGTTATCTAACGGGGAGCATCGATGACTATGTTAGGGTATAAGAGACTGACATCATTCTTGCGCACGCTGACTATGACCAGCGTGATCGCATTGGCTGCTGTCCTGCCGGCCGGCAGCGCCTTCGCGCAGGTCGCAGGTGGCGAGCTTGTCGTCGCGCAGGGCTCCAATCCGCCCAGCCTCGACGCCATGGCGACATCGTCAGGCGCATCGCGCAACATCAACATGAACGTCTATGAGAGCCTGTACGGCTTTGATGAGAACGTCGTGCCAATGCCGATACTGGCAGAAGGCGTGACGATCTCGGACGACGGGCTGAAATATGCCTTCGCGCTGCGCAAGGGCGTCAAGTTCCACAACGGCGACGAGATGACGGCCATCGACGTCAAGGCGTCGCTGGACCGCTATCTCAAGGTCGGCGCGACAGCCAATCTGCTCGAGCCGGTCGCCGCCATCGACATTACCGGCGACTATGAAGTGACGCTCACCATAAAGAAGGTGACACCGACCTTCCTCGAGGCGTTCGCCAATCCGCGTTCGCCTGCCGTGATCATTCCGGCAGCAGACGCCAATGCCGAAGCGGGCAAGACCAGCCTCATCGGCACCGGCCCCTACAAGATCACCGAATACGTGCCCGACAGCCACGTGACGCTGGAGAAGTTCGCCGATTACAGCCAGGACACACGCTATGCGGGCCCCGACGGGTTCGGCGGCAAGAAGACGGCCTATTTCGACAAGGTCACCTTCCGCATCATGCCGGAGCCGGGCGCGCAGGTTGCGGCGCTCGAAGCCGGCGAAGTCGATATTCTCGACCAGATCCCGGTACCAGCCGCCCGCCGGCTCGCCAATGACGCCAACATCAAGCTCTATGAGAACCTCACATGGGCGTTCGGCACCCTTATCCTCAACGCCAATGAACCGCCAACGGACAACGTCAAATTCCGCGAAGCGGTGCAGGTCGCGCTGAACATGGAAGAGATCGTCGGCATCGCATCGGAGGGCCTGTTCAACGCCAATGGCGGCTGGCTCTATCCGGGCAGCACTTACGACGCGGGCGACATCGGCGCGGCCGACTACTACAACAAGCACGATACCGAGAAGGCCAAGGCGCTGCTCGCCGAGGCGGGCTACAACAATGAGCCCTTCACCATCATCACCGACAACACGATCCCGTTCCACGGGCGTGCCGCGGTGGTGATCGCCGAACAGCTCAAGGCGGTCGGCATCAATGTCGTGATCAACCAGGTCGACTTCCCGACGGTGCTCAATCTGCGCATGCAGGATACCGGCTGGAACGGCTGGACCCTGACCATGGGCATCGAGCCCTATCTGGGGCCGGCGGCAATCGTGTCGACCCTCACGGGCAAGCGTCCGCACTTCGTCAAGCCGGACGAGCAGCTTGAAGCCCTCTACCAGGAGCTGATCGCCGGGGCGACGCCGGAAGACCGCAAGGCCACGTTCGCCAAGATCCAGAAGCGCCTCTACGAGTACTTCGGCATCATCAAGCTCGGTGACACGGGTCAGATGCAGGCGTCGCGCGCCAATATCGAAGGCTTCAAGACCTTCCGCTTCCCGCGCGTCTACGACATCTGGCGGTCGAACTAAGCCGCTGCTAGCCTAAACGTCGGCGGAGCATTCCAACGTTCCGCCGACCCTTCCCCGCGCCTAAGGGTGACAAGATTTGATCCTGTTTATCGCCCGAAGGTTGTTGAGCGCCATTCCAGTGCTCTTCGTCGTTTCACTGATGACCTTCATCATCATGTGGCTGGTGCCCGGCGATGTGTCGGCCGAAATCGGCGGCACCGACGCTACCGCCGAACAAATTCAACAGATCCGCGAACAACTCGGCATTGACCGGCCGCTGATCGAGCGCGCCTTCGCCTGGTACGGAAATCTGCTGCGCGGCGATCTCGGCTATTCCTATCTGCTCAACCGGTCGGTGGTCGATGCAGTGCTGGAGCGCATTCCCGTCACCCTCTCGCTCGCCGGCATCGCCCTGGTGCTGGCCACGATCATGGGCACCCTGCTCGGCATCCTCGCGGCGGTACGCCACAACAGCTGGCTCGACCAGGGCTCGATGGTGGCCGCGCTGATCGGCCTGTCGATCCCGGATTTCTGGTTCGGCCTGGTGCTCATCATCCTGTTCGGCGTGACGCTCGGCTGGCTGCCCACCGGGGGATTCACCCCGATAACGGACGATTTCCTCGGCTGGGCGCGCTGCATGATGCTCCCCGCCCTGACGCTGGCGTTCACCCAGATGGGCGTCATCGCGCGTATGACGCGATCCTCGATGCTCGATGTGCTGGATCAGGACTTCGTCCGCACTGCCCGGGCCAAGGGCATGCGCGCGGGCACGGTGATCTTCAAGCATGCGCTGCGCAACGCGCTGGTGCCGATTGTCACGGTGGTCGGCGTTACCGCCGGCGTGCTGCTGTCGGGCGCGGTAGTGATCGAAACGGTGTTTTCGCTCCCCGGTGTTGGGCGGCTCATCGTCGGCTCCATCCAGCGGCGCGACTTCCCGGTTATCCAGGGTGGGCTGCTGGTGACTGCCTCCATTTTCGTGTTCGTCAACATTGTGGTCGACATGCTCTATGGCTGGCTCGACCCGCGGGTGCGCGATGAGCGCTGAAGCCATGAGCACCGACGCCGGCAAGTCGCTGCGCAGCGAGATGAGCCGGGCCCGCCGGCGGCGATCGCTGAAGTTCGTCCGAGAACTCGCCTCGCATCCCTCCTTCCTCATCGGCGCGACGATCCTTGTCGCCTTGACGTTCATCGCCCTCTTCGCGCCGCTCCTTGCCCCCTACGACCCCAACAAGAACAATTATCGCGATGTGCTGATGGGGCCGTCGGCGCAGTTCTGGTTCGGCACTGACGGTTTCGGGCGGGACATATTGAGCCGCGTGATCTACGGCCTGCGCGTGTCGCTGATGATCGGCCTCGTGGTCGCCATCCTGACGGGCGTCTTCGGCACCATCCTCGGCACCGCGGCGAGCTATGTCCGCTGGCTCGACGGAATCCTGATGCGCACCCTCGACGGGCTGATGGCGTTCCCTGGCGTATTGCTGGCCATCGCGCTCGCATCGGCGCTCGGGCCATCGGAGATGACCGTGATCATCGCGCTTACCGTCACCTACACGCCGCGCACGGCGCGCGTGGTGCGCGCCGCGGTGCTGGTGGTCCAGGGGATGCAGTATGTCGAGGCAGCCAAGGCCGTGGGCGCTGGCCATGCCCGCATCATCTTCCGCTACATTCTGGGCAATGCCCTGTCGCCGCTGATCGTACAGTTGACCTTTGTGTTCGCCGTCTCGATCATCGCCGAGGCAATCATGAGCTTCCTCGGCGTCGGTCCGCCGCCCCCTGCCCCGTCGCTGGGCAACATCATCGCCGATGGCCGCACCTATATTCAGGAAGCCTGGTGGGTCGCGGTGTTTCCCGGCATCGTCATTGCCGTTGCCGTTCTCGGGCTCAACCTGATGGGCGACGGGCTGCGCGATATCATCGATCCGCGCCATCGCAGCGAGCGCTGAGCCGGCGCCTCAGATCGGAGCTATTTGCGCTTGCTGACGGTCGCGGTGCGGCTGGCATGCGAATAGTAGCGCGCCATGCGATTGAGGGTCTTGGCGGTTTCGTCGAGCTTGCCGAATTCGACCTCGTCCAGCTTCAGGCTTTCGACGAGCGCCTTCTCACGAACCTCCAGGTAGCGCGCGCAGAAGGCGTCGCCGTCAGGTGAGCTTTGGTAGATGCGGTCGCGCCCATCCTGCCGGTGCGTGGCGTAGCCATAATCCTCGAGCTTCTTGAGGGCGTAGGCGACGGTGTGCGAATCCTCGACGTTGAGGACGAGGCAGATATCTGCCAGCCGCTTGTTGCGGGCGCGCTGGTTGATGGCATGCAGCACCAGCACGTCGAGCGGCCCCATGCCGCGCCCGCCCGCGGCCTCGGCGCAATGGGACACCCAGCTAAAGAAGCCGTTGATCGAAACGATCATCGAGAATTCGAGTTCGCTGAGCCGGATCGACTCGGAACTCTGGCCGGTGGTGTCGTCGATGGTGCTCATGTCTGGCCGGCGCAAGGAATCGGGCCGCGACCTCGCCGTCGAGGCTGCGCGGATCGCCGCAGACTATAGCTTAGCCGGTCGCCCTGTCACGCCTCCGCCGGCATCACCGGCAACAGGATATGCGAGGGATGGGCCGCATCGAAATGGACGGTGTTTTGGGCGCGCGTCGTGTGGGTGTGCCGGCCCAGCGGCTCGCCGGTGTTGGGATTGACGTCGAACTGCGGGAAGTTCGAGGAGGCGATATCAAGCCGGACACGGTGCCCTTTGGCAAACAGATTGGACGTTGGCGGCAGCACGATGGTGATCGGATAGATCGTGCCCGGCTCCATCAGCCGCTCGGCATCGAAGCCTTCGCGGAAACGGGCGCGGAGGATCGAGTCGATGATGTTCATATGGTAGCCCTCGGGAACCTCCGGGCCTGGAGGATAGACATCAATAAGACGCGCGCTGAAATCGGTGTCGCGGGCGCTGGAACTGATCCACAGATGGACGCGTACCTGCCCCGTGATCTCGAGCGCTTCGGCAAGCGGCTCGGTTTGGAAGACCACCACATCGGAGCGTTCCGCAAGCATCGGGAAGGGGTCGCGCGAACCGAAGATGTCGGCACGCTCGCGCTGGTGCATCGGCCCGTCATAGGTGAAGGTGGTCATGCGGCCGCGCGTACTGAGATAGTCGGGCGAGATGCCCTTGGGCAGCGGCACGAATTCGAGGAAGGGCGCGACGCTGGCGCCGAGCGTGGGCACCGGATGCTCCGGGTCATGCGTCCAGGTGGCAGAGCCGAGTTCCGACGATGGCGTCTCCGTCGCGAGCCGGTTGTCCGCCTGCAGATAGAAAGGGGTCTGTACCGCGCCCGGTAGCGGCCATTGCTGCTCGTTGCGCCAGCGGCCGCCATGATTGAGGTACCCCTTGGCATCAATGCCGGTGCCGAACACGCCGGCGCCGCTCGACTTCGGCGCGCTCATCGTGCCATCGCCGCCGCCCATGGTGAACATACGGACCGGCGGATCGTTTTCGACGCCGGTGTCGACATCTTTGAGCCAGCGGTCGAACCAGCGCAGGCGTTCCGTATTGTACTTGGCATAGCCCCACGCGGCGCTGGCCCCGAAATCGACTTCGCCGACGACGCTACCGCCGCCGCGCATGGCGGTGTGGTTCCAGGGGCCGACGACGAGTTTCATCGGCGAGGTCTTGCGGCGGGCGAGTTCGGCGAATTGCTGTGTCGCCTCCTCGGTGAAGAGGTCGTACCAGCCGGTCGAGAACACGCAGGGAATATCGGCGAACTGGTCCCAGCGCGACTTGTTGTCGAGCGTCTCCATGCCCCAGAAGTCACTCTCGATGCCGTCATAGTAGTAGTGGAACAGAATTCTCTCGAGGTTGGGCACAGCGGCGAGTGCTGTCTGGCCGGGCTTGAAGGGCATGCTGAGCAACTGGTCGCGTACATGCCGGCCGCCCCATTCGATGCGCGCCATCGCCGCCGGATCGTTGCGGATTTCGGGCGCATCGTGAGCGTGAACGAAGAGAGCCGGGAACATCTGCATCGCCATGGCGCCGCCGCGGCGGCACTGCCAGTCCATGCCACTGGTGGGGGCGGAGTCGATCCAGGCGGCCTTGAGGCTCGGCGGACTCTTCAGCGCCGCAGCATTGGTGCAGACGGCGCTGTGCGAAGTGCCGACCATGCCAACGCGGCCATTGCTCCAGCGTTGGCGTGCAAGCCATTCGACCGTGTCGTAGCCGTCATTGCCCTCCTCCGGATTGGCAACGTGGTGATAGTTGCCGACGTCCTCGGATTCGCCGCGGCCTCGCAGATCCTGGATGGCAACGGCGTAGCTATGGGCGGCGAAGAAATAGCCCACCGGCTCCACCTGCATCACAGGGTTCGACTTGTCGTAGGAGGTGCGAGTGAGGATGACCGGAAACGGACCTGGAGCGGGATCGCCATTGTCGAGCGCTGGCCGATAGATATCGGTGGCAAGGCGCTTGCCGTCCCGCATCGGGATCATCACGTTGCGCGAGACCACGACCCGCTGTGCTGCCTCCAGATCGTCCGGCATGGGTCCCCATTTCGGCATAACTTAACTCTCCTGTTTGGACCATCCGGTCGCCGCGCAGGCCGCCCGGAATGCTGCAGTGATGGATGGGACGTCACCACCCTCGATACCGCGATGAAGGCAGAGCCGCAGGTGCCCTGCGCCGAAGGCAATGGCAAGCACACCCTGCCCGGCCAACGCCGCAACGAAGGCCTCCAGGCGGCCAGGCGCGAGCCCCAGTCCGACGAGCACGATATTGGTGCCGTCCGGCTGCGGCCCGGCGCTGAGCCCAAGCTCTCGGAGCGACGCGACAAGAGCGCGCGCATTATCGTGATCGCGCTGCAGTTGCGGCAGCATGGTTTCGAGTGCCACGAGTCCGGCGGCGGCCACCGCACCTGCCGGGCGAATGCCGCCCCCCAGGCGCTGGCGAAGGGTCAAGGCGCGGGCAATCAACTGGCGCGAGCCCACCAGCAGCGCGCCATTGGGCGCACACAGGCCCTTGTTGAGGCTCAGCGACACGCTGTCCGCGGCGGCGGCCATAACGGCAGGCGTCACGCCGAGTGCGACGGCTGCATTGAAGAAGCGGGCGCCGTCGATATGGAGGGTCGCGCCGGCACGGTGCGCGATTTCGCTCACGGCCTCGATGTGCGCCAGCGGCAGCGGCAAGCCGCCGGAGCGATTGTGGGTCGTTTCAAGCAGCACCAGCCTGACAGGCGGGCGCTGCGGGTCGAGGGGCACGTCGAGCGCCGCGGTCAGTTGGTCGAGCGGCAATTGACCAGCGGTACCGTCGAGGCCGCGCACCATGACGCCGGCCACGCCCGCGATGCCCCCTGCCTCCGACAGCAGGCAGTGGCTCTCTCGATCGCCGACGACGGTCTCGCCCGGGCTCGACTGTGCCATGACCGCCACGAGGTTGGCCATGGTGCAGGTGGGAAACAGCAGTGCATCCGGCTTGCCGAGTAGCTCTGCTGCGTGGGCCTCGAGCGCCCGTTGATACCGGTTCTCACGCAGCTCGAAACCATCGGGCGCAGCAGCGGCGGCCGCCATCGCGTCCAGCATCGCCGGAGTCGGAGGTCCGAGGAAGTCGCTGCGCAGATCGAGGCTCACGAGCGCGACGTCCCCAGTGGTGTACTGCATGCGCTAGCCGGAAAAACCATAATCCCGCCGTGCTGCCTCCAGGGTGACAAAGCCTTCTCGCATGTCCTCGGCGAGTCGGGCCGGCAAGCGTTTCGCAGCGTCGCCGAAGCCGCCCCCGCCCGGCTCCACCAGTGTGAGCACATCGCCGGGCTTGAGGAAATACCGCCCTTTGGGATGCACCGGCGCGCCGTTGATGAGGCAGGCGCGCAGCGCGCCGGGCGCCCCGCCGGCGAGCCCCTGGGCGGCGAATTGCGTGCGGCCCGAAAGGCAGGAGATCGTCAATTCGTTGCCGGTGTCGTTGACCATCTCGATCTCCTGGCCGAGACCGCCGCGGAACTCGCCCGGGCCGCCGGAGTCGGCGCGCAGCGCTTTGCGGCGCACCGTCATGCCGGTGATGTCCTCCCACACTTCGACCGGGGTGCCGGTCATGTTGGAGGGACTGGGCATGGTGGGCAGGCCGTCGATGCCCTTGAGCGCGCCGAAGCCGCCGGAGGAGAAATAGATCGAAGAGACGCCGCGTCCATCGCGGTGCTGTCCCTGGATGTTGACGAGGCTCATCATGCCGGATTCGGCGTGCACCTTGTCGGGCAGAATCTGGGCGAGCGCACCCATCGTCAGCGGATTGACGAAGTGGCCGATGACGTGACGCCCCCCGGTGGGATAGGGCGGCAGCGCGTTGAGGATGCAATTGTCGGGCGCGCTGACGCTGATCGGCGTGACACAACCGATGTTGTTGGGAATGGCCGGCGTGGTGACGCATTTGACGGCGTAGACCACGAAGGCCTTGGTGTAGCCGATCGGCACATTGATGCCCATGTTCAAGGCACGGCTGGTGCCGGTGAAGTCGGCGTGGATGCGGTCGCCAATCACGTCGAGCCTGATGGCCAGCCTGAGACTGTCCTCGCCACCTTCGACGTCGATGGCGTGGTGATAGCTGCCATCGGGCATGGCACCGATGGCAGTCCGCAGGGCCTTCTCGGAATTGGCGACAATGGCATCAGCGACATCGTCGATATCAGCCAGCCCGTACTCGTCGAGGAATTCGACCAGCAAGCGCGCTGCCACTTCGTTGCAGGCGATGTTGGCATGCAGGTCGCCCAGCGTCTGCTCGGGCACGCGGACGTTGAGGCCGATGAGCTCGAACAGCAGCGCATTTGGCCTGCCCTGCTCCACGAGCTTGACCACCGGTAGCCGCAAGCCCTCTTCATAGATCTGGCGTGCGGTGGCCGAGAAGCCGAGCCCACCGATATCGGGCAGATGCGTGATGCTGAGCGAATAGGCCACGATGCGGCCGCGATGGAAGATCGGGCGCAGGACATTGATATCGTAAAGATGGCCCGTGCCGATCCAGGGATCGTTGGTCGCCAGCACGTCGCCATCCCGCAGCGTCTGTGGTGGATGCTTTTCGAGCATCATCCGCACGGTGTTGGGCGCGGTGCCGGTGAAGGACGGCACGCTATAGGTGCCCTGCGCGATGGAGCGCATCTTGCTGTCGAACAGCATGCAGGAGAGATCGTAGCTTTCGCGCACATTGGTCGAAAAGGAGGTGCGTACCAGGCTGCTGAGAGTCTCGTCGGTAATGGCGATCAGGCGATCCCAAATGATACCGAGGCTGACCGGATCGTAACCGCTCATCGCTGGATGGCTCCCCTGATGTCGACAATGAGGTTGAGATGAGCATCGATAGTGGCCGTGTCGCCGTGACCGATCACGAGCGTCGACTCCCGTTCCTCGATGATGGCTGGACCTTCCACAATTGCGCCCACTCTCAGGCGGTAGCGATCGAGCACCGGCACGGCGATCGGGCCGCTTTCGGGGAAGTAGGCGACCCTATCGCCCTTGAGGGCCGGCCCCGGCGAGAAATCCCTGTCGAAGCGGAACGAACTCCCAGCCATCGGCTCGGGACCGCTGGCCTCGAGCTTCCAGTTGACGATCTCCAGCGGCTCATCGAGCTCGATGGACGAGAACACCGCGCGATAGGCCGTGGCGAAAGCTTCCGCCAATCCTTCGGGAGACTCGCCGGCCGGGACCTCGAGCTCATAGCCCTGCCCCTCATAGCGCATATCGAGGCGTCTCTCGATGGTGACAGCACTCCCCGACAGGCCCGCTTCGCCGAGAATGTCGCGAGCGTTTCGCTCCATGGCAGCGAATGCTTCGGCATAGGCAGCGTCGTCCAGCGCAGACAGCTTCGTGCGCTGCGAACGCGCGACCTCGAATGAGAACGGACTGCGCAGAAGTCCCAAAGCCGACATCACACCGGCTCCAGGCGGCAGCACGACGCGCGGCACGTTGAGCTTGGCGGCAATGCGCACCGCATGGGCCGGGCCGCTACCGCCAAAGGCGACCATGCTCGACGGCCGGTAGTCGAATGCACGCTCGGAGGCGTGGACGCGAAAGGCGCTGGCAACGCTCTCATTGACTGCCTCATGGATGCCCCACGCGGCGCGGATGATCTCGAGTCCGAGCGGTGTTGCAATGCGATCGGCAATGCTCTTGCGCGCCGCCTCGAGGTCGAGGCCCATCTTGCCACCGAGAAACGACGCGGCATCGTAATAGCCAAGCACGAGATTGGCGTCGGTCAACGTCGGCTCCGTGCCGCCCTGCCCATAGCAGGCGGGGCCGGGCTTGGCGCCGGCGCTGCGCGGGCCAACGCCGATGACACCGCGTTCGTCCACGGTAGCGATTGAGCCACCGCCCGCCCCGATCTCGATCATGTCGATCACCGGCGCCTTCGCCGGCAGGCCGCTGCCTGCCTTGAACTCGTGGACCCGAGCCACTTCGAGCTCATACTTCCGCAGCGCCCGGCCATCGCGCACCAGAGCACCCTTGGCCGTCGTGCCGCCCATATCGAAGGACAGCAGATTGTCGATGTTGCCAATCTTGCCATGGTGCGCCGACATCAGTGCACCAGCGGCAGGTCCGGATTCGAGCAGCCGGATGGGAAAGCGGCGCGCGGTGGCTTGCGTCACCATGCCGCCACTCGACGTCATGATGTAGAATTGTCCTCTAAACCCTATGCCGGTCAAGCGCTCGTCGATGTGGGCGATGTAGCGATTTACCAGCGGTTGGACGTAGGCATTCATCGTCGCCGTGGTCCAGCGCTCATATTCCCGCACATAGGGAAACACTTCGGCAGAAGTGGAGACCAGCAGGTTCGGTAGCGCCGCGCGGACAAGGCGAGCGGCCTCTTGCTCGTGGGCGTCATTGGCGAAGCTGTTGAGAAAGCAGATAGCCAGCGCCTCGATTCCCTGCGTATCGACCAACTCGCGTGCGGCAGCGACCACCGCGCCGGCATCAAGAGGCCGGCCGACTTTGCCATCGAAGGCGACGCGCTCATCAATTTCATACCGCAGGCTGCGCGGCACGACTGGCTGGGGATAGGCAAGACGAAGGTCGAACAAATCATAGCGGCGCTCGCGGGCGATATCGACGATGTCGCGCATGCCGGCAGTGACGAGCATGCCGGTCCGGCTGCCCTTGCGCTCGATCAGCGCGTTTGTGACGAGGGTAGTGCCATGCACCAGCGTCGAGATCTCGGAAATGCCGACGCCGCCTGCCTGCAGCAGCGCGTCGACTCCCGCCAGCACCGCGTCGGACGGATCGTCCGGACTCGTCAGCAGCTTGTGCAGCGTGACGGCGCCGGTCGCCTCGTCCACCAGCACGCAATCGGTGAAGGTGCCTCCGATATCCACGGCGATGCGATGCACTGAATGATCTCCCCACGGCGACAGTCACGCCCGTCGCTATGGGGGCCTAAATCATCCAGACCTGTCAAAGACTTGGTGTGTCGCGGAAGTGGCTCCAATCTGGGCCCAGATTGGAGGCTGCGCCGAACTAAGGGGAGCTCCGCAGGCCCGCGAACCAGCTCATCATTTCGGCGCCGTTCTTGAGGTTCAACGTCTTCATGAGCCTCGCCCGATGTGCCTCCACCGTCCGGCGCGACAAGCCGATCTCGATGGCGATCTCGGCATTTGTCTTGCCCTGGGCAATTTGCGCGAGGATCTGCTGCTGCCGCTCAGTCAGCACGATGCCGACCGGATCGACCGTCCGCGCGATGGGCTCGAAGCAGTAGATCGCCCGTTCGAACGGATCGTCATGTGTGGCGAGGCTCCTGCCATGTACGCGGCACCAGAAGCGCTCGCCATTGAGCCGCGCCATCACCCGTTCGTCGCGATAAATGCGATGGCCGCCAAAGTTCGCCGCCCATTGCGCGCCGCGCTGGATGAAGTCGCCGATCTCAGGATAGAGCCGCGCGAAACTGCGATCGGCGACTCCATCCAGCGCGGCTCTATCCTGAGATCGGC
>JBKJTB010000006.1:0-5350 GCA_046594305.1 Devosia sp.
GAACGGTGAAGTGGCGCCCTCCGGCGAAGCGTCCCCGCCGCCCGAGACGGGGCCCCTTGGCCGTGTCGCCGATGCCGGCAATATCGGATCGGGCTCGCCGTCCGTCTATGGTGCAGAGGTGCAGGCCGAGATCGTTGGCACCTACACCAAGCAGAAGGAGGCGCGTCCAAAGAAGGGCAAAGCGCCATGAGCGAGCGTGCGCCAGACATGCGGAGGTGGTGGGCGTGGTTCGAGCGCGTCGACAGGACCGTGCGGCGACGAACTGAGATTCTTAGGCCGCATCAAGTTTGACCTGAGCACGCAAGTTCCCCACGGATATCGACTATGAACTACATGAAATTCGCCGCCATGATCGTTACGTCGGCCTTTGCCATGTACGGTCTGATGTATCTGAACACCTACAGTCTCGACCACGTCTTCTTCAGTCAGACGCGGCTGTGGATGACGCTGATCATGGCGGCCGCAATGGCGGTGATAATGTTGCTGTACATGCGCTCCATGTACCGCAACAGCGCGGCGAACCTTGCGATCATTGTGGCATGCGTGCTGCTTGCCGCGGGGTCACTGTATCTGGTTCGGTCGCAGGCACTGGTCGGGGATTTGGATTACATGCGGGCGATGATCCCGCACCACTCGATCGCCATCCTAACAAGCGAGAATGCGAAAATCCGCGATCCGCGTGTGCGCGAATTAGCCGATGGCATCTTGGCTGCGCAAAAGAAGGAGATCGGCAAAATGAAGGCGCTGATCGCAGACCTCGAATTACACCCGACTGCAGCGATCGCACCGGTCCTCGAGCCACGCAGCTAGTAAGCGGCTGCGCTGCCGACCCTGGCGACCTTATCGGACAATCTCGTCCTCGTCCTTTGGGACAAAACGGCGCGCTACCCATCCCAGGGTCGACCCTTGGACCACGATGGTGAAAAGCACCACCGCGTAGGTGGCGGCGAGGATCGGCGATTTCGCATCGCTGAGCGGCAGCGCCAAAGCCAACGCGACCGAAATGCCACCACGGACTCCCGCCCAGGCTAGGAATGGCACGTTCCGTATGTTGAACATGTTTCCTATTGGCCAAAGAGTTGGGACGGCGATCGCGGTGAAGCGCGCTAGCATGGCAATGGGGACCGCAAGAAGTGCGAGTCCGATGGCCGGAAGCTGCACATCGATCACCAGAACCTCAAGTCCAATAAGCAGAAACAGGACGGAGTTTAGGACTTCGTCAATCAGGGTCCAGAGCGCCGAGACGTATTTCTGCGTCTTGTCGCTCATGGCGTCCTTGGGCGCCCTGTTGCCGATCAGCAGCCCGGCCGCGACCGTCGCTAAAGGTCCGCTTAATCCCAGTCGCTGCGCGAGCGCATAGGTGGCCGCCACCAGCGCCAAGGTAATGAGCACTTCAACCGGGAAGTCATCGATCGCCTTCAGTCCACGATAGGCGACGTAGCCTGCGAACGTTCCCAACGCTATGCCGCCGCCCGCTTCCCGCAAGAGGTCCCAACTCGCTGCGCCGAGGTCAAACGCCTCCGCCCCACTGGCTATTCCGACCAGCAGGGTGAAAAGCACAATCCCGATGCCATCGTTAAAGAGCGCCTCGCCCTCGGCCTCCACCCTGAGGTTGTCTGGCAACTGCACGCCCTTGAGCATCGTCAGCACCGCTACGGGATCGGTGGGGCTGATCAGCGCGCCGAAAGCCAGGGACCACGGCAGCGAGATGGGGAGTCCGACTGCTCCGGCGACGAGCCAGAACAACACTCCAATGACCGCGGTTGAAATGAGAGTTCCGGGAATGGCCAACACGACAATCGGTACAATTCGTCGCTTCAGTGCATCGAAATTGACATTCAGCGCGCCGGCAAAGAGCAGAAATGCCAGCATGCCGTTGAGAACCACCTGCGCAAAGTCAATCTGCTTGAGCGCGGCCGATAGCTGGTCGTGGAGCTGCTCCTGAGGCAAAACGAGTTCGATGACGATCAATAACAGAGATGAAACGAGACCCAAGACGAGAAGACCCACCGAATGCGGCAGATGCAGAAAGCGGTGATTGAGCCATCCGAACAATGCCGACAGAGCAAGGAGCGTGGCGATGACTTCGAAAATGGACATTGGGACCTACGGTTAAGTTAACCCCAGTTGGCAGGCAGGCATGGACACCTAGTAGAGCTGGCAGCCGGAACGGATCGGGCGCACGGGGGTTAGTACCGCATCACCCCAAAAGAGAGGCCTTACTAATGGATCATTCCATGCACACTCGTCTATCCTCGGCGGAGCTGACGCCCGACATGCTCGATGGAGCAACCATCTATGGTGCGGACGACCACAAGGTGGGCTCGGTCGCTCATGTCCATGGCACCGGAATGGGCACTCAGGTAATCGTTGACGTCGGTGGTTTCCTCGGTATGGGCGCTAAGCCGGTCGCGATCCCCATCAGTCAGCTTGAGTTCATGCGCGACGAGAAAGGCGACGTTCACGCCGCCACCTCGTGGACCAAGGACCAAGTCGAAAAGATGCCCGAACATCACCACTAAACTGCCTGGGGCCGCCTCGAGCGGCCCCTCCCAACTGTGTCGGTCCACTATGACGGTGGATTCAAGACGTCCAACCGAAACTGACGGCGATCCTGTCCGGCGCCGTTGCGCGCGTCCTCCCTGTTACTCCTGATGGGGGCCTTCGCGCGGTTGCAGTGGTCGCGCCGCACTCTCCGTTTGGCGCTCACCCCCTCCGTTGCTGGCACATCGCTAATGCTCATCACGCAACCGAAAGCCAGCGCCGTGTCACGAGTACTGTGCTTGCGAAAGAAGGCTTGAATGCTAATTCGCCTACGCAAGTTCACCGTTGACCTTATCGATACGTTTTGGGTCGTCCCGGCGCTGCTCATCGTGATTGCGATATGCCTGGGGCAAGTCGCTGTGGGCATAGACGCGAGTGGCATAATCCCGGCGGGCTGGCTTGAGGGGTCGATCCTCTACAATGGCGGTGGGACCGGGGCGCGCACTCTCCTGGGCGCCATCGCGACGTCGAGCATCGGCGTCGCCGGAACGATCTTTTCCATCACTATCGCCGCCTTGACTCTTGCAGCCGGCCAAATGGGGCCCCGCCTGTTGCGAAACTTCACGCGGGACCGCGGCAACCAAGTCACCTTGGGAATCTACTTGGGAACCTTCTCGTACGCCCTTGTGGTCCTGCGCAGTGTGCGCACGATCGAAGAGGGTGCCTTCGTGCCCCACCTCGCCCTCACCCTCGGCGTGCTCATGGCCTTCCTCTGCGTCGCTACGCTCGTCTACTTCGTCGCCCACATGGCTGGGCGGATCAATGTCGACACCGTCATCGACATTGTCGCGCAGGAAATGCACGCAGTGATCCGAAAGTTACTGGTTGAGACGCCTGAAGAACTCGCGCCTCCCACTGAGTTCTGGGAGTACGCAGACCCCATAACTCAGCCGCATGCGGGTTATCTACAGCACGTTGATATCGACGGCTTGGCAGATTGGGCCGGCGGTCACGGAACAGCGATCCGCATGCTCGTACGTCCGGGCCAGTTTGTGTTTCCAGGTGCCGCAATTGCGGTGGCCGTCCCGCCGGTCGATGGGACCGCGGACGCCATCGTCAGTGCAATCGCCCTTGGCAGCCAACGCAGCAGTCCTGCTGATCTCGAACAGCCCGTGCGGCAGTTGGTTGAGGTCGCCGTTCGCGCCCTCTCGCCCGGCATCAACGACCCACAAACCGCTATCAGCGTGCTGGACCGGCTGGGGCGTAGTCTTTGCGAAATCGCACCGCTGCACTTCTCCAGTGGCACCACCTCGCGCGACGGCCAGGTTGTTCTCGTCCTGCCGTCAACCGATTATGCCGGACTGGTCGACACTATGTTCAACATGATCCGTCAAAGCGCCTCCGGCAATGCGGCGGTGTTGATCCGCATGCTCGAGATTATCGCGATCGTCGTCTCGTGCGAGCGCTCAGGGTCGCGCCACGAAACGCTCCGACGGCACGCAAATAAGATCTTGCACGACGCGGAACGCAGCGTTCATACGCCTGAAGACCTCGCCGAAATAACAGATCGTATGACCAGTCTGGACATCGAGGCCGAGACGCGTCGATCTCGCCCTATCGCTGAGTAGCGGGCCGTACGAAGGCGACATGGCGATGTCGCCGCCATTTGGTTGCATGAGGGTCAATGGACCTCGCGGTCAAGGCAGCGTCAGTCGATCAGCAATTCGCAAACGTCTGTCCGCTAAGAAACATCGTTGGAGAGGCGCGGGCCCAGCCATTAGTGTGATGTCTCCCTCACGCGACTCGCGGTGCATTGGGCAATCTGTCGAGATTAGCTTCTATTTTGGCAAAGAGAAAGTTACGTCACCTCACGTGATCGTTGAGTTGGAGCAGTGGCGCCCTTCTAGGACGCCACCGGAAGGTGAGCAGATCGAGCGTCCTCATGATTTGAGCGCTGCGACGTGGTAGCGGCGGACGCCGTCTTCGCCCTTCTCGCTGACCACCTCGATACCGAGGCGCTTCTTGACCGCGCCTGCGAGGAAGCCGCGAGCGCTGTGCGGCTGCCAATCGGTGGCGGCAACGATCTCGTCGATCGAGGCGCCATTCTGGCGGCGGAGCAGGGCAAGGACCTGGTCCTGCTTGGTGGTTTTGCCCGGGGCTGGCTTTGCTGCATTGCGGGTCTTGGCAGCCTTGCCGCGGACGATGCGCGGCGCGGTGGTTCTGATTGGCTTCTTGGCCATGTTGGGCTCCTTGTCGATCGGCCGGAGCGGCAGTGCCCGGCGTTACTGACAAGAGCCCGGAGTGGCCGGGCGGTGACCGCAACACATGCTTGCTGTCTGAAGACAGTCCAGCAGCTTGTGGAGACGGCCAGCGTCTAGGCTAACGAGTGGCCTACACGGGGAGGGGGCTACTCTCTCGCGATCAGGTCAAGATCTCGGCCGAAGCGCCGCAGCCGGCGCAGATCGCCGGTATCGAGCAGGCTCTCGTTGACCTCGATCAGCCACAGGATGGCGCGGAACTTCGCCGCTAGGCTTGCGCTGTCTGGGGCAGGGGAGGCGACCAGTCGTTGGGTCAGTCCGCAATCTCATCCATGGTGGTCGACCACCGCTGCCACGCCGCAGGGCCGGCCTGGATGTTCCGCTTCAGCCGCGCTGCCTGTCGGCGGAGGCGAGAGAGGTCTTGGCTTTGCGTACGAATATGGTTCTCGCTGTCGCCCATCGTCTTGCCTCCGACGCACGACACCGACAACGGGCTGAGTTGGGCGGGAAGTCTAGCTAGAGCTGGCTGTCGATCTGTGAGGCCCGCCAATCGCGATAAGCGAGACCTTGAGGCTGGACCTTCCATTCGATCGGGCCGCTCGCGCTGC
>JBKJTB010000108.1:0-24269 GCA_046594305.1 Devosia sp.
ATCGCCGCCGGCATCGCCGCACAGGCTGACGGAAATGCCATTCGCCTTGCCGAACGCCGCCACCTGGCCGATCAACCTGAGCACAGCGGGGTTGCGCACCGAATTCAGCGCCGCGACGGAGCCGTTGTCGCGCGCAGCCGCCATCACATATTGCGTGAGGTCGTTGGAACCGATGGAAAAGAACGCCGCGTCGCGGAACGGATCGGGATGGATCGCCACCGCCGGCACTTCCACCATGATCCCGAGCGGCGGTACCGGCAGCCCCAGCATCGCCGCCTCTTCGTCGAACATCGCGCGCGCCGCCGCATACTCGCCCGGCACACCGATCATGGGAAACATCACCTTGAGATTGCCCGCCTCGGCGGCCCGCAGCAGCGCACGCACCTGGACGCGGAAGATTTCCGGCTTCGCCAGCGACAGGCGAATGCCGCGCAGCCCGAGGAACGGATTGGTTTCCTCGACGGTGAAGCCCGGCACCGGCTTGTCGCCGCCGGCATCCACGGTGCGAATGGTGACCGGCTTGCCCGCCGCCCAGATCAGGACTTTGCGATAGGCCGCGAGTTGCGTGTCCTCGTCCGGTAGTCCGCGGCCGAACAGAAACTCGGTGCGCATCAGCCCAACGCCGTCGCACGTCGAAATGTCGATCGTGTCGGTGTCGCCCGGCTCGGCGATGTTGACGAACATCTCGATGCGCGCGCCGTCGGCAGTGACCGCGGGCCTATCGAGCAAATTGCGGGCATGAGCCAGCAGATGTCCGTGCGCCGTCGAGGCCTTGAGGAACTCCTGCCGGTCGATCGTATCTGGCCCAACGATGATTCGGCCGTGCTCGGCGTCGATCAGGACGAGATCGTCGTTGGCTGCGTCGAGCCCCGTGACCCCCACCAGCATCGGCACCCCACGCGCCCGCGCCAGCATCGCCACATGGCTCGCCGTGCTACCCTCGCGCAGCAGGATGCCACCACCCTGCTTCCAGTCCATCGACAGGAATTCCGTCGGCGTCAGGTCGCGCGCGTGGATCACCGCGCCCGGCGGCAGCAGATCCTGGCGCTCGCCGGCCAGCACGCGAAGCACGCGGTCGCGGATATCGCGCAAATCGGCACTGCGGGCACGGAAATAGGCGTCGTCGGCCATCTCATAGCCCGCGATCTGCTCATCGAGCGCCCCCGACCACGCTGTTGCCGCATCGGTCCCCGCGTCGATTGCCACGATGGCCGGCTCGCTGAGGCTGTCGTCCTCAAGCATCACCACCTGGAACTCGAGGATGGCGGCAGCCTCGCCTTCGGCCCGGTCCATCAGCGCACTGACTTCAGCGGCCGCCGTCGTCAGTGCGGCGCGCAGCCGCTCGGTCTCGGTGGTCGGACGACCGCTCGGCTGATAGGTGGCACGAGTTCTGTCGAGGACATAGAGCGGCCCGGACGCATAGCCGATGGATGCGACCGTACCCGTCGCGCTAAGCGGCATGGGTTCCGCCTTCGTCGAAGTCGCGCTGTACCAGCCCGACCAGCGCCTCGATTGCATCACCCGCATCGTCGCCTTCGGCGCGCAGATACAGCGTCGAACCCTTGGGGGCCTTTGCCGCCATCACCTTGACGATGGATTTTGCGTCGATCCACGGCCCGCCTTCTTCGAGTGCCAGCACGATGCGCGAGGCAAAGCCCTTGGCGAGCTTGGTCAGCTTGACCGAGGGCCGAGCGTGCAGCCCCACCGCATGGGTAATCAGCACGTGTGCTTCTGCCGAGGTGGACTCGCTGCTCATGCGGCGTACAGCTCCTCGGCCGTCGCCCGAACTTCCGCCAGCGAAGCGCCACCCGAAGCTTCCGTCGCGGCCATTACCGCGCCTTCGACCACGGGCGCGTTGCACACCACGACCTTGCCGGCCCGGTCGCCATCCAGCATCTCGATGGCCATTTCGGAATTGGTTTCGGCGCCGCCCAGATCGACGAGAATGGCGACGCCCTTGTCCGACCACGCCTGATCGATCGCCTGCATGATGGCCTCGACTGACGTGCCGAGCCCGCCCTCGGGATCGCCGCCGCACCAGGCGAGCGGCACCTCGTCGCCCACCATCTGGCGCACCATGTCGGCGGCGCCCTGCGCGACGAGCTTGCTGTGCGAAACGATGACGATGCCCACATTGCTCATCAGAGAACTCCCGCAATGGCGTCGATGAGCAGCGCGCTTGAGCGCGCCCCCGGATCGACATGGCCGATCGAGCGGTCGCCGAGAAACGACGCGCGGCCACGGATCGCCTTGCGATCCTTGGTGGCGGCGGCAGCCTCGTAGGCAAGCGCAACGATGTCGGCTTTTGATGTGTTCGCGGCAAGCGCGTCGGAAACGGGATAAAGCACGTCGAGCATGGTCTTCTGGTCGATTGCGGATTTGCCGCGCGCCGCCACGGCGTCCACGGCCCGGCGGAACGCCCCGGCGTAGTCGGTGGGTGCGGCGGCCAGTTCCTTGCCGAGCGCCAGGAACAGCGTGCCGTAGAGCGGGCCTGAGGCGCCCCCCACGGTCATCACCAGTTTGGTGCCGATGGCCTTGAGCGCATCCGGCAGCGGCTTTTCGGCAAGACTCGCCGCATCCGTCGCCACAGCGTCGGCGCCGCGCTTCATATTGGCCCCGTGATCACCGTCGCCGATGGCCGAATCGAGTGCCGTCAGTTCCTCGGCATGCGCGGCGATGGTGGACGCGGCAGCATCGATGGCCGCGCGGAGTTGGGCTGATGAGATCATTGCACGCCCCCCAGCCGGTCCCCGTTGACGTCGAAACACAGCGGGTCACGATACCGGATGGTCACCGCGTCGCCCGCGGCAAGGGACGTATCAGGCGGTGCCAGCGTGATCAACTTCCGCTCGCCGATCTTGACGTGCAGATGCGTCTGGTCGCCCAGATGCTCGATCCAGTCCACCGCTCCTTCGGCGTGGCCATTGGCCGATTTCTCGATGGTGAGATGCTCGGTCCGCGCCCCGACGGTCGTGGCGCCGGCGGGCAATTGCGCATCGGGGATCAGGCCGCGCGGCAAGATGTTGATCGAAGGTTGCCCCAGCCGGGCGGCGACGTAGAGGTTGCGCGGCCTGGTATAGATCTCGCGCGGCGTGCCGATCTGTACCAGTTCGCCCCTGTCGAGGATGCCGATGCGGTCGGCCATGGTCATGGCTTCGATCTGGTCGTGCGTCACATAAAGCAGTGTGGCGCCGAGTTCCTGCTGGATGCGCTTGAGCTCGAGTCGCATGTTGGCACGCAGTTTCGCGTCGAGTGAACTCAGCGGCTCGTCCATCAGATAGATCGATGGTTGCCGCACCAGCGCCCGGCCGATCGCCACGCGCTGCATCTCGCCGCCCGACAGTTTTGTCGCGCGGTTGTCGAGCTTGTGGTCGATGCGCACGAGCTTGGCCGTCTCGCGAACACGTGTGTCGATCGCCGTCTTGCTGAAATTCTGGCCCGGCGCCTTCAGCGGGAAGGCGAGGTTCTCGTAGACCGACAGATGCGGGTAAAGCGAATACTGCTGGAAGACGAACGCTACATCGCGCGCCGCCGGAGCCGCGGTGGTCACATCCACCCCGTCGATGGCAATGCTGCCCGTGTCCGGCCGCTCGAGCCCGGCGATCAAGCGGAGCGTGGTGGTCTTGCCGGCTCCCGTCGGCCCGAGCAGTACGATGAACTCGCCCTGCGCGATGTGAAGATCGAGGCCGGCAATGGCCTGCGTGGTGCCGAACCGCTTGCCGACGCCGCGCATGAGGATATCAGCCATGAGCGGCTCTTCCGCGCAATTCGGTGTCGATGGCGCGTCCGCTCGCCTTGTCGAACAGCGATAGGAAGCGGCCGGCAAAGCGCAGCCCTGTCTGCTCCCCCACCGCAACATGTGCATCGGCCGGAACACGGGCCTTGACGATCCCGTCCGCAGTCTCGACGACGACGATCTGCGTCGTGCCTAGATACTCCGCCCCCAGCACCCTGCCCCGCAGGCTCGAACTGTCGTCGAGCCGGACATGCTCGGGGCGCACGCCGAGCGCCAGATCGCCAGGCTCCCGTGCTTCGCGGATACGCGGCACGGCAATCTCGGAGCCATGGATGGTAACCGTGGACGCCCCGTTCTCGAGCCCCGAGTAGAAGCTCAGGAAGTTCATCGGCGGCGACCCCATGAAGTCGGCGACATACATCGTCGCCGGCCGGTCGTAGACTTCGCGCGGCGTGCCGAACTGCTCGATCACACCATGGTTCATCACCGCGATCTTGTCGGCCATCGACATGGCTTCCATCTGGTCGTGGGTCACATAGACGGTCGTCGCCTTGATGCGGTTGTGCAGCTCGCGCAGCTCATGCACCATCAATTCGCGGAACTCGGCATCGAGCGTGCCCAGGGGTTCGTCCATGAGGAAGCACATCGGGCGCCGCACGATGGCGCGGCCAAGCGCAACGCGCTGGCGATCGCCACCGGCGAGACCGGACACCGATTTGTCGAGCAGATGGTCGATGCGCAAGAGCTTTGCCACTTCCTCGACCCGCTCGCGGATCTCGCGGTTGGATGTACCCTGTGCCAACAGTGGGAAGCCGATGTTCTTGCGCACATTCATGTGCGGATAGAGCGCGAACAGCTGGAACACGAAGGCGATATCGCGTTCGCGCGCCCGCTTCATGGTCACGTCCTCGCCGCCCAGCAGGATGCGGCCAGACGTCGGCAGTTCGAGCCCCGCGATCATGCGCAGCGTCGTCGTCTTGCCGCAGCCCGACGGCCCGAGCATCACGACGAACTCGCCGTCCCCGACCACGAAGCTCGAATTCTGCACGGCCGTGAAGCCCGAGAATTCCTTGCGCAGATTTTCGACCCGGATTTCTGCCATCGCCTACTCCAGGAACTTGCTGACGACGATGAACATCACCGTGCCGGTCAGCAGCGTGATGAACGAATAGGTGTAGAGCGCGAGGAGGAACGGCTGAAATAGCATCAGGAAGCCGAGCCCGATCAGCGCCACCGCCAGATTCTCCAGCGGCCCCCGCCGCAGCAGTTTTGGCCATTTGCCTGTCGTCGCACTCATTTGCGCACCGCCCCGAATGTGATGCCGCGCAGGAGCTGCTTGCGGAGGAGGATGGTGAACACGAGGATCGGCACAAGGAAGATCGTCGTGCCCGCGGCGACTGCCGGCCAGTCCTGCCCGCCTTCGCCGATGATCTGCGGGATGAAGGGAGGCGCCGTCTGCGCTGTGCCTGAAGTGAGCAGGGCGGCGAAAGCATACTCGTTCCAGGCGAAGATCAGGCAGAAGATGGCGGTGGCCGCGATGCCTGTCGTCGCTTGCGGCAGAACGACCTTCCAGAACGCCTGCAGCCGCGAATAGCCGTCGATCATCGCGGCCTCTTCGTATTCGCGCGGGATCTCGTCGATGAAGCCCTTGAGCAGCCACACCGCGAGCGACACGTTGACCGCCGTATAGAGGAGGATCATGCCGACCGCAGTGTCGGAGAGGCCGAGCTCGCGATACATGAGGTAAATCGGAATCGCGACCGCGATCGGCGGCATCATGCGCGTCGAGAGGATGAAGAACAGCAGATCGTCGACCAGCGGCACCTTGAACCGCGAGAAGCCGTAGGCGGCGAGTGTCCCCAGGAACACCGCGCAGAAGGTCGAGCCGAAGGCGATGACCAGCGAGTTGATGAAGCGCGGCAGGAAGTTCGATGGTCCCGCGATCACCATGTTGCGCTTGCGCGTGACCTCGTCGCAATAGTTGCCAGCTGGCGGCAGCGAGGCCATGTACTCGGGCGTCTGCCGGGTGCGCGTCGTGAAGAGGTTGCAATAGCCTTCGATGGTCGGCTGGAAGACCAGCTTGGGCGGATAGGCGATCGAGTCCGGCGGCGACTTGAAGCTGGTGGCGAAGATCCAGAGCAGCGGCACGATGGTGATCAGCGCATAGATGACGACGATGGTGCCCGCGATCCATTTGCTGAGCGAGGTCGGCGCGACGACCGAGTGCGCGGTGGTGAGACTCATCTCTGCTTCACCCGGTTGAGCGCCTTCACATAGATGTTGGCGAGGCCGAACACCGCGACGAACAGGATGATCGCGAAGGCCGAGCTGTAGCCGGTGCGCCACTTCTCGAACGCCTCGCGCTTGAGCGTGATCGAGGCGACCTCGGTGGTCGAACCCGGACCGCCGCCGGTCAGCAAATTCACCATGTCGAACATCTTGAAATTCTCGATGCCGCGGAACAGCACCGCCAGCATGATGAAGGGCAGCGCCATGGGCAGCGTGATCGACAGGAACTGCCGGATCGGCGAGGCACGATCCACTTCTGCCGCCTCGTAGATGTAGTCGGGGATGGATCGGAGCCCCGCGAGACAGATCAGCATCACGTAGGGCGTCCACATCCACGTGTCGACGATGATGATCGACCAGGGCGCGAGCGAGACGTTCGACAGCATCGCGATCTCGGTGGGCGGAATGCGCGTGACGAACGACACCGCGTACGCGAAGAGCCCGATCTGCGGCTCGTAGAGGAAGCGCCAGAAGTTGCCGACCACCGCCGGCGACAGCATCATCGGCACGAGGATGATGGTGGTCCAGAAGGCATGGCCGCGGAACTTTCGGTCGAGCAGATAGGCCAGCGTGAAGCCGATGATGGTCTGTAACGCGATCGTCCAGAAGACAAAATGCGCCGTCGTCTGCATCGCGATCCAGATGTCGGGATCGGTGAGGATGCGCTCGTAGTTCTGGAGGCCGACATTCTTGACGATTTCGTTCGGACGGTTCGCCCGGTAATTGGTAAAGCTCAGCCCGATCGCCCAGATCAGCGGGAAGATGTTGATCGCCAGCAGCAGCACGATGGTGGGAGCGATGAACAGCCAGGCCAGCGCCTTGTCGCTCAGCCCCCGGAAGCGCTTCGCTACGGGCGCCGGGGTGGCGCGGGCGAGCGTGTCCACCGTCCGATTGAGCATGGGAAGACCCTGTTCGGTCACTGCAGCCAACTGAGTTTGGAGTTTAGCGGAACCCCGTCCCGTGCCAAGTGCGGCACGGGACGGATGCGCGGGAGGAGCGCGTCAGAGTTTGCCGTCGTCCTGGAACGTCTCAGTCCAGTCCGCCACCAGCTCATCGAGCGCTTCCTTGGCAGTGCCCTGACCGGCGACGACATAGTCGTGCAGGCGCTTCTGCGACGCCTGCAGCAGCGTGGCGTAGCTCGGCTCGGCCCAGAAATCCTTCACGATGGCCATCGAGTCGAGGAAGGTCTGCGCGTAGGGCTGGCTGGATGCAAAGCCGGGGTCGTTGACCACGGCATTGAGGCAGGAATAGCCGCCGAGGCTCCACCACTTCTTTTGCACGTCGACGCCTGCGAACCACTTGATGTACTGGAACGCCGCGTCCTGGTGCTCGGAGTAGGAGACGACCGAGATGCCCTGCCCGCCGAGCTGGGCGAACTGTTCGCCGTTCGGACCCTTCGGATTGGCGAAGTAGCCGATCTTGTCGCCGCCGACGACTTCGTCCTTCTGGAGGCCCGGCCAGGTGAAGGCGAAGTTCATATGCATCGCCGTCTGGCCCGATTTGAAGGCATCGACGCCTTCGCCCATGTAGGAGTTGGCTGAGCCCGGCGGCGTACAGCAATCGTAGAGCGATTTGTAGAACTCGAGTCCGGCGATCGAGTTCGCCGAGTTCACAAAACCTTCCATCTCATAGGGCTTGTCCGGGTTCTCGTACTTGAAGCCGTACGAGTACATCACGTCCATGGCGCCCATGGTGACGCCTTCCGAGCCACGCTCGGTGTAGAGCGAGGTACCATAGACTGTCTTGCCGTCGATGCTGCGGCCCTGGAAGAATTCCGCGATCTGCTTGAGCTGGTCGAACGTTGCCGGCGGGGCCAGATCCCAACCATACTTGGTCTTGAACTCGGCCATCAAATCCGGGTTGGTGAACCAGTCCTTGCGGTAGGTCCAGCCGACCACGTCGCCCATGGCGGGCAGCGCCCAATAGTTCGGCGTACCCTTCGGCCATTCCGAATAGCCCGTTACCGTGGCCGGCACGAAGTCGGCCATCGAGATGCCGTTCTTGTCGAAGAAGTCGTTGAGCTTGATGTAGTGGCCGTTCTCGGCCGAGCCGCCGATCCACTGGCTGTCGCCGATGATCAGATCGCAGAGCTTGCCCTTCGAGTTGAGCTCGTTGAGGAAGCGCTCGGTGTAGTTGGTCCACGGCACGAATTCGAACTTCACGCCGATGCCGGTCTGCGCGGTGAAGTCCTTGCTGAGCTCGACCAGCGCATTCGCCGGGTCCCAAGCCGCCCAGCACAGAGTGATGTCTTCGGCCTGAGCGCTCGTCGAGAGTGCGAGCGGCCCGGCTGTTCCGAGAGACAATAGTCCTACGGCCGCGAAAGCGGCTTTCAAAATACGATTCATGCTGTCCTCCCTGTGGCGGAAACCGTCCTCGGCCCGCCTCCCCGGGGCACGCCTCCAGCGCCCCCGCACTCCCTCCACACGCTCCTCGCGTGTTTAGTTCTAGTGTTTAGTAAATCGCAATTCACTAAACATCGTCAAGTGGGAATCTGCGGCCTTGTTTTTGCGCGACGGTGGTCACCCTTCGCCTCCGCTGCTAGTACGTTTTGCGATGACACAAACCGAACTGGATTCCATTGCGGCCGGCCGCTCGTACTCCACTGACGTGGAGGGCGGTGCGCCGGTCATCGTACGCATGCGGATCGCGGGATCGTTCGAGGCGGACTATCTGCGCTTCGTCGCCGGACGGGCCGAATGGCTGAGCCTGTCGGGGTGGGCCCTTAGCCTCGCGCCCGGACAGGCAGAGGTCGTGGCCGCGGGGCCGGAAGCTCTCGTCGGCGCGCTGGAGATGGCCTGCATGCTGGGGCCGCTCGATACTCTGATCGATGCGCTCGAAACCGAGGATGTGGCGGGGCCGGTCCCCTCGGGGTTCGTGATCCGGAATTAGAAATAGTCGGGGATGCCGGGCATGCCGATAAAGCCATGGAGCCTGCGGACCCGCCTTTGCCAGAGGTTGATCGCCGGAAAATCCTCGTGCCCGATGCCGCTGTCGTGGCTCAGCATGACATGCGGAAACACGGCGATGTCGGCAATGGTCGGCGACGGACCCACGAGCCAGTCGCGGCCGGCGATGCGGCGCTCGGTGAGCGTGTCTTCGAGCAGGCGCAGAGCCGCGCGGCCCTTGGCGTTGAGCGCGTCGAGGTCTCCCTCGGCTCCCATCACCGCAACGCGCCGTGCCTCGGCTAGCGCGTTGAGCCTGATCGCGGTGAACGCCAGCCAGCCGGCGATCTCCTGCGCCTCGCCCGGCGGCAGCCATTGCGGGCCTTGCGCGCGGGCGAGGAAGGTGAGGATGAGACCGGGGTCGCGCTGGACATCGTCGCCATCGATCAGCACCGGGCAGTCGGCGTTGCCCGGATAGGCATCGACCGCAATGCGCTCACACGGCAGCTGCAGCAGCGCCAGCATCAGGCGGACGGTGTAGCACTCGGCGCTCAGCACATAGTCGTGGAGCTTAAGCACCGAGATCATCCCGCTTCTCGGTGCCGTAGGTCAGCGCCTTCTCCTTGAGCCAGCGGCGGTAGAGCACACTCGACAGATCGGCGCGCGTCGGCGTCTCGCGGCCGGGCTGCATCGGCAGCAGTTTCGGCCGCTGGTTCTCGAGCACGATCTTGTCCTGGAGGAAGATCATCTGCTGGAAGCCGATCAGGTCCGCGTCGGTCGAGGTGTCGTCGATCACCAGCATGTACGCGTGAGCGATCGAGATGTCCTCCTCCACCGGCTGCACGAAGAGAGCGATGACGTCCCAGCGGTTGGGCGCAGTGGGCGGCGTCTTGTAGAGCATCACGTTGAACGGCGTCACCACGCGATACATGTATTGGCTGATCTGCCCGCCGTCCGACGCCGCCGCTGCCTTGGGCTGGAAGAACTCGCATTTGGTGGCCCACAGCTCGTCCACATCGCGGCGCTGCTCCACGTCGTACGTCGAGACCTCCGGCCGCGCTTCGGTGCCGAGGATGTCGGTGTGGACGTAGGGGAAGTGCGCGAGATCAAGGAAATTCTCGATCAGCCGCAATCCCGAGGCACGCACGCGGACCGCGCCGCAGTAGACAGCGCGGCGATCGGGTTCCCGCGATTCCGGCATGTCGAAGAAGCGCTCGGGCGTGCCTGATGTGACCCAGAGGTGGTTGTAGTCGGTGCGCACCTGCGCGCCGGGAACCGCGAAGGCGTTACCATTGCGGGAGATGGCGAGATCGGTGCCGAGCAGGCGACGCGACGAGACACCCTGCGGAAAATCCTGGAGGGCACCGAGCGTGTACCATTGGTTGAGGGCTGCGGCTTCGGTCATGCCGCGATCTTTCGCTCGGCGTCGGCGCGGAGCTTGTGCAGCACGTGGAGCACCCGCGTCTCGACATCACCGGGATCGACCGCTACGGCGTGGAGCATCAGCCGCTCGGGGCCGACGACGTGCCAGCCGAGCGTGACGGCGATGCCGTCGAGCACCGCGCTCACTCCTGGCAGGCCGTCGAGCGGCGTTCCAGTCACCAGCTCGGCGAGCCTCTTCGCGGTCGTCGCAATGGCCATGCTGGCGATCGGGCGACCGGCGAGCAGCACCGGCGGCAGCCCCGGTTCGGCATCGAGGCTCACGAGGATGAAGCCGCCGGTTTCGGCCGAACTGTAGACGTTGGCCTTGATCGACGGCGGCACGACGAGGTCGGGGTGCGCCGGGATCTTCTGGCAGCTCCCAGACGTGCCATATTGCCAGCCGTGATAGAGGCAGCTGAGCGCCTCGCCGCGCACAAAGCCGAAGCTCAGCCGCATGCCACGATGCGGGCAGCGGTCTTCCCAGATTTGCACGGCGCCGCTTTCGCTGCGCCAGATCACCAGCTCGCGCCCGTCGAGGATGACGGCGCGCGTCGCCCCCTTTGGAGCGTCGCGGCTCAGGGCGATCGGGATCCACACCTAACGGGCCTCAACCAATTGTATGCAACGTGCCACGGTTTGCCTAATCCGTGGGCACAGTTGAATATTTAAGCATCTGTGGCGTCGGCATGACAAGGGCGAATCCGCGCAAGTGCCTGAGATTCAACGGGTCCCACCTCTGGCACATGGATTGCATTGAAACCACCGGGTGCAAACACGAGAAGAAACTCCATGTCCTTCATCAATCTGTCGCGCCGAACGCTGCTCAAAGCGGGCGCTGCTACGCTGGCCGCCAGTGCTCTGCCTTACGGCATCGCGCGGGCGCAAGCTGCCGTCGTCCTCGGCATCGTCTATGTCGGTCCAAAGGACGATTTCGGTTGGAACCAGGCGCATGCCGTTTCGGTCGAAACGCTGAAAGCCCTGCCGGGCATCACTGTCGTCGAGGAAGAGAACGTCCCCGAGACCGACGCCGTCGCGAAATCGATGGAGTCGATGATCAACCTCGACGGCGCCAACCTGATCCTTGCGACTTCGTTCGGCTACTACAATCCGTTCGTCGTCGATCTCGCGAAGAAGTATCCGGACGTCACGTTCCGCCACGCCGCGCCGCTGTGGAACAAGGACACCGATCCGCCGAACGCCGGCTCGTACTTCCCCTATCTCAATCAGGCGCACTATGTGGACGGCGTCGCCGCGGGTCTCAGCTCGCCGACCGGCAAGATCGGCTTTGTTGCGGCCAAGCCCATCCCGTCGGTGCTGTCCAACATCAACTCGGTGCTGCTCGGTGCGCGCTCGGTCAATCCGAACGCGACGGTGCAGGTGATCTTCACCGGCGAGTGGTCCTTGCCGGTGCGCGAAGCCGAGGCGACGAACGCCTTGGTCGACGCCGGCTGCGACGTCATCACCTGCCACGTCGACAGCCCGAAAGTCGTGATCCAGACCGCCGAGGGCCGCGGGGTTAAGACCGCCGGCCACAACGCCTCCCAGGCGCCGCTCGCGCCCACCGGCTTCATCACCGGCGCCGAGTACAAATGGGAGACCATCTACAAGGCCTACGCCGACGCGATCGCCAAGGGCGAGACGCCGCCAAACTTCCTCGTGGGCGGCTACGACACCGACATGCTGCGCAACTCGCCCTACGGCGCGGGTGCGACGCCCGAGGCCATCGCGGCCGCCGACGCCGCTGTCGCCGAGCTCAAGGCGGGCGCCCTCAAGATCTACAAGGGTACGCTCAAGGACAATGCCGGCAACATCGTCGTCGACAAGGAATACGACAATTACGACCCCTACCTCGACGGCATGAACTGGCTGCTCGAGGGCGTTCAGGGCTCGATCACCTGACACGAAGAGCTTGCGGCGCGGGCGGTGGGTGCACATCGCCTGCGCTGCAACCCAACTGATTTCGGGGACTAGTCTATGGCCGCAGAGACCGCCGACGTCGCGATTCGAGTGAAGCGCGTTTCCAATGTGCGGGTCCTGCGCCTGGCCGAGACCTTCGCCATCCCGATCGGCGCCATCATCGCGTCGGCGCTGATCTTCTCGATATTCCTCCTCATTGTCGGCAAGGACCCGATCCAATTCTGGGCATTGATGTGGACCGGCGGCTTCGGCTCCTCCTTCTCGCTCCAGAACTCGCTGCAGCGCGCCGCGCCGCTGATCCTCACCGGTCTGGCCTTCGCCATTCCGGCGCGTATCGGCCTCACCATGATCGGTGGCGAGGGTGCGCTGGTACTCGGCGGTTTCGCCGCGGCAGCGGTCGCCATTCCGCTGGTGACCAATGTCGTGCCACCGGTGGTGACGCTGCCCACGATGGCGCTCGCCGGCATGGCGGCAGGTGGCCTGTGGATCGGCTTCGTCGGCTGGCTGCGGCACTATCGCGGCGTCAACGAGACCATCTCGTCGCTGCTCCTGAGCTACATCGCCATCGCGATCATGAACTTCTTCGTCGAGGGCGCGCTGCGCGATCCCTCCTCCGCCAACAAGCCCTCGACCCTGCCGATCGGCGACGCCTATCGCATCGGCAGCATGCCGGGCACGGACGTGCATTGGGGCTTTGCCGCCGGCATCGTCCTCGCCATCATCCTGTGGGTGCTGATGAGCCGCACGACCTTCGGCTTTGCGGCGCGCATGACCGGCGGCAACGCCCGCGCCGCCAAGGCGCAGGGCCTGCCCGTCGGCTGGCTGATGGTCGTCTGCTGCGTCATTGCCGGCGCCTGCGCGGGTCTTGCGGGCTTCTTCGAAGTTGCGGCGATCCACGGCCAGGCCAACGCCTCGCTGGTCGCCGGCTACGGCTTCACCGGCATGCTCGTCAGCTTTCTCGCAAGGCATAACCCGCTGGCCGTTGTCCCCGTTGCGATCCTCTTCGGGGCCATCGCGGCGGCAGGCGGCGTGATCCAGCGGCGGATGGGCCTGCCCGATGCGACCGTGCTGGTGCTGCAGGGCATTCTGTTCGTCGTGCTGCTGGTCAGCGAGACCTTCTACGGCCGGTTCAAGATCTTCCAGCCCAAGAGCACCGGGGACCGCGTCTGATGGATCAGATCACCACCGTTCTCATCGCCATGCTCGGCGGCGCCATCCGCGTCTCGACGCCCTTCATGTTCGTGGCGCTGGGCGAAACGCTCACCGAGAAATCGGGGCGCATCAACCTCGGCCTCGAGGGCAATCTCGTGCTCGGCGCGATGGTCGCCTACGCCACCTCCTACCTCACTGGCAGCGCGTGGCTCGGCGTCCTCGCGGCCGGCGGCTCCGGCCTCGTGCTCGGTGCGCTGCACGGCTACATCTGCAAGCTGCCCAAGGTGAACGACATCGCCATCGGCATCGCCTTCATGAGCTTTGGCACCGGCCTCGCGTTCTTCTTCGGCAAGCCGTTCATCCAGCCGAGCGCGCCGCAACTGGCGACCATCCATCTGGGCGACTGGAGTGGCAATTCGGCGCTGGCGCAGGCGCTGCAGGTCAATCCGCTGTTCTTCGTCGGCATCGTTCTGGCCATCATCATGTGGTGGGCCCTCAAGAAGACCAAATGGGGCCTGATCGTCCGCATGGCGGGCGACAGCGCCGCCTCGGCCAAGGCAATGGGCGTATCGGTCGACCTGGTGCGCTTCCTCGCCACGGCAGTCGGCGGCTTCATGGCCGGCATCGGCGGCGCCTTCCTGTCGCTGAGCTATCCGGGCATCTGGAGCCAAGGGCTGTCGAGCGGTCAGGGACTGATGGCCGTGGCGCTCGTGATCTTTGCGCGCTGGCATCCGATCCGCGCCATCTTTGCCGCCCTGCTCTTCGGCGCCGCGGGCGCCATCGGGCCGTCGCTGCAATCGGTCGGCATCACCTCGGGCTACTATTTCTTCAACGCCGCGCCCTACATCCTGACGCTGGTCATCCTGATCCTGTCGGCCGGCAGCAAGGCCTCGGCGCGCGAGGCGCCCGGCGAACTTTCGATCACCAAGTGAGTGCAGCCATGACGACGATGGACGAACGGATCGACGAAGCATTTGTGCCGGGCGGGGTCACGGTCAACTCCGATCCCTATTCCTGGCCCTTCGACGGCGATCTAGGGAAGCACAACACGGCGCTGGTCGTCATCGACATGCAGATCGATTTCTGCGCACCGGGCGGCTACGTCGACTCGATGGGCTACGACATCTCGCTGACCCGCGCCCCCATCGGCCCGATCCAGAGCGTCCTCGCCGCCTTCCGCGCCAAGGGCTACCCGATCATCCACACGCGCGAGGGCCACAAGCCCGACCTCAGCGACCTGCCCGCCAACAAACGCTGGCGCTCGCAGCGGATCGGCGCCGGCATCGGCGATCAGGGGCCGCGCGGCCGCATTCTCGTCCGCGGCGAGCCGGGCTGGGAGATCATCCCGGAGCTGCAGCCCGAACCCGGCGAATTCATCATCGACAAGCCGGGCAAGGGTACCTTCCTCGCCACCGATTTTGACCTGATCCTCCAGAACAAGCGTATCCGCAACATCGTCTTCGCCGGCGTCACGACGGACGTCTGCGTCCACACGACGATGCGCGACGCCAACGACCGCGGCTATGAGTGCCTGCTACTGAGCGACTGCACGGCGGCGACCAAGTACGAAAACCATCTCGCGGCGCTGGACATGGTCAAGATGCAGGGCGGGGTGTTCGGCGCTGTCGCCACGTCACAGCAATTGCTTGAGGCCTTGCCATGACGGAAGTCACCGGCCGTGCCCCCTCTCTCGAAGCCATCGGCATGACCAAAACCTTCGGACCGCTGGCGGCGCTCGACGACGTGTCGATCCGCGTCGAAGCCGGCTCGTTCCACGCGCTACTCGGTGAAAACGGTGCCGGCAAGTCGACGCTGGTTAAGTGCATCATGGGCTTTTACTCGCCCGACAAGGGCCGCGTGCTGCTCGACGGCAAGGAAGTCTCGATCAAGACGCCGCGCGACGCCCGCGCCAACGGCATCGGCATGGTCTTCCAGCAGTTCACGCTGGTGCCGTCTCTGACGGGCGCCGAGAACCTCGTGATCTCGCGCGCCGATGCGCCCAGCATCATCGACTGGGCCAAGGAGAAGAAGGCGCTCGACGCCTTCATGCAGCAGATGCCGTTCCGGGTGCCGCTCGACACGCAGGTGAGCGGGCTGAGCGCCGGCGAAAAGCAGAAGCTCGAGATCTTGAAGCTGCTCTATCTCGACCAGCGCTTCATGATCCTCGATGAGCCGACCAGCGTGCTGACGCCGGGCGAGGCCGACGAGATGCTTGGGCACCTCGGCGGTATGGCGGACCGCAAGGAGATCACCGTGCTGATGATCTCGCACAAGTTCCGCGAAGTGAAGGCCTTCTGCGACCATTTCACCGTGCTGCGCCGTGGCCGCTTCACTGGCTCGGGCGATGCCAAGACCACGAACATCCCCGACATGAGCTCGATGATGATCGGCGACACGACCATCAAGGAACGCGCGACGCGCAAGAAGCACAATGCGGGCGCCGATACGCTGGAACTCGCGGGGCTCTTTGCCGAGGACAACGACGGACTGCCCGCCATCAAATCGGTCAACCTCAAGATCAAGGCCGGCGAGATCGTCGGCATCGCTGGCGTCTCGGGCAACGGCCAGTCGGCCCTGGTCGAGGCGCTGAGCGGGCAGCGGCCGCTGTCGGATGGCGCCATCTTCATCAAGGGCGACCGCTTCGAGCCCAAGCGCGGGCACTACGACAAGTACAAGGTCTTCGGCCTCCCCGAGGAGCCGCTGAAGAATGCCACCGTGCCCAAGATGAGCGTCGCCGAAAACCTCGCCTTCCGCTCCTTCGACAAGCCGCCGGTAGCGTCGCTCGGCTGGTGGATGTCCCCCGGCCCGATGCGAGAGAAGGCCAAGGAGCTGATCGCCAAATATCGCGTCAAGACCGCCTCGCCGGATTCGCCGATCGAGACGCTGTCGGGCGGCAATGTGCAGCGCGCGGTGCTGGCGCGCGAACTGAGCGGCGACGTCGATGTGCTGATCGTCGCCAATCCCTGCTTCGGGCTCGACTTCGCCTCGGTCGCCGAAATCCGCAGCCAGATCATGGAACAGCGAAACCGCGGAGCGGCGGTGCTCCTGGTCAGCGAGGACCTCGACGAAATCCTGGAACTCGCTGACCGGGTCGCCGTCATGTCGGGCGGCACGATCACCTATGTGTCGCCGATCGAGGACACCGACCGCAACACCATCGGCCAATACATGGCGGGGCATTGATGGTTTCGGTCCCTGCCCGGCCCTATCCGTTCGAGTTCGATCCGGATCGCACCGCGCTGGTGGTCATCGACATGCAGCGCGACTTCATCGAGCAGGGCGGTTTCGGCGACAGCCTCGGCAACGATGTGGCGCGGCTCGAAGCGATCGTCCCGGCGACGGCGCGGCTGATCGCGCTGTTCCGCGGCAAAGGCTGGCCGATCATCCACACGCGCGAGGCCCACAGGCCCGATCTCAGCGATTGCCCGCCGAGTAAGATCAGGCGCGGCAATCCAGCGCTTCATATCGGGGAGCGCGGCGCCATGGGCCGGCTGCTCGTTGCAGGCGAGCCCGGCAACCAGATCGTCGACGCGCTCGCGCCGCTCGAAGACGAGATCGTCGTCGATAAACCGGGCAAGGGCATGTTCTGGGCCACCGGCCTCCACGAGGGGCTGCAGCGCCTCGGCGTTGCGCATCTGGTCTTTGCGGGCGTCACAACCGAAGTCTGCGTCCAGACCTCCATGCGCGAGGCCAATGACCGCGGTTACGAGTGCCTACTCATCGATGAGGCAACGGAGAGCTATTTCCCTGAGTTCAAGGCCTCGACCATCGAGATGATCGTCGCGCAGGGTGGCATTGTCGGCTGGGTCGGCCATCTCGATGCGCTCGAGGCCGCCGTCGCATGATCGATCAAGAGAGAAATGATCCAGCAACGCTCGCCGAAATGCGCGCGGTGTTCGAGGCCTACGAGCGCGCCTTCGTCGCCAACGATGTCGACGCCCTCGATGGCTTTTTCCTTCACGCGCCCACCACCATCCGCTACGGCGTCGCCGATAGGCAACTGGGCATGGAAGAGCTGCGAGCGTATCGGCAGACAGTGTCGCCAGTCGGGCTTGAGCGCGAACTGCGCGACACGATGATCACCACTTACGGCACCAATCTCGCGGTCGCCTCGACCCTGTTCTTTCGCGACCGGCATCCGGGCAAGACCGGCCGGCAAATGCAGACGTGGATACGGACGCCGGACGGGTGGCGCATTGTCGCCGCGCATGTCAGCGTCATCGAAAGTCCCGCGTAGACGGGACGGAGGAGTTTTGTGCTGAAACGCACCTCGGTCGAAGAGATCAGGCAGAAGCTTGCCGCGCGCATTATCGCCGGCGAGTTGCCACCGGGCACGTCGCTCGACGAAACCACGCTCGCGGGCGAATTCGCCGTGTCGCGCACGCCCGTGCGCGAAGCGCTGCGCCTGCTGGCGGCAAGCGGCCTCGTCGATCAGCGCGCTCATGCCAAGGCCCTCGTCGCCAAGCCCGACGAGAATGACCTGCGCGGTATGTTCGACGTCATGGCCGAACTCGAGGCGCTCTGCGCCGGCCGCGCGGCGTTGGCGATGGATGCAAAGGAGCGCGAGGCGCTCGATGCCCTCCATGCGACGATGGCAGGCATCGTCCGGGATGGTGACGCACGCGCTTACGCCGAAGCCAACGACGCGTTCCACTCGGCGATCTACGAGGGCGCGCACAATGGGTATCTCTGCGACATCACGCGCGCCACGCGGGCGCGGCTACAGCCCTTCCGTCGCGCCCAGTTCGGGGCCCGTGGCCGGCTCGGCAAATCGCATGCGGAACACGGCCTGATCGTCGACGCGATCCTGCAGGGCGATCGTGCTGCGGCGGAAGCGGCCATGCGCTCCCATATCTCGATCGTCGAGACCGCCTACCAGCATCTCACCGCGAACTAGCGAGCGAGGAACGCCCGCCAGCCGCCGTAACCGCTGATGTCCTCGGCGCCGCGCACCGCCTCGGCTTCGGCGAGGAAGCCCTTGACCATCGTGCCGTCGGCAAGTCGCAGCGTGCCGATCCCAAGCGGGCCGGGAATCTTTGCAACGAAGGTGCCGAAACCGGCGGGGTCGAGCGACCACACCTCCGTCGCGATGGATGCACCACTGCCGTCGGCCATGCGCAGCAGGCCGGGCTTGGCGGGGGTCGTGTTGGGCAGCGCGAACAGGCGGTAGTCCGGCGTCGTAGCGACAGCCCGCAGGAACGTGCCACCGAGCCCGGTCAATTCATGGTTGAGCGGCAGGCCGGACAGATGCGCCCCGACCACCGCAATCTCGATCCGTTCAGGCGACGCGCGCAAGGGAGCATCGCTACGCATGCCCGTCTCGATCAGTTCGGCAAGGGCCGCGAGCTGCCCGTCGCTATTGGCGCGGCCGATGAGCGTCAGGCTCGACGGCATGCCGTCGCTGCGCATTCCGGCAGGCACGCTGATGGCGGCGAGATCGAGCAAATTGACGAAGTTGGTGTAGCTGCCCAGGTTTGAGTTGAGCGTGATGGGATCGGCCTCGACTTCCGCAACGCTGTACATGCGCGGCACCGTCGCCACCGCGAGGCAATCGACGCTCTCCAGCATCGGCAGCGTCTGCCGCTTGAGATCGGCGAGCTTGTAGATCGCTTCAAAGGCGCCGACCGCCGTCAGCGACTTGGCGCTCGAAATGATCTTGAGCGTCACCGGATGGAAGGCCGCTGGATCGCACTCGATCAGCGCCTTGGTGGCGGCATAGCGCTCGGCCACCCACGGCCCCTCGTAAAGCAGCCGTGCGACCCGGTGCAGCGGCTCGAAATCGAGTTCGACAAGTGTCGCGCCCAGCGATTTCAGCCGCTCGAGATCCGCCTCGTAGGCAGCACGCGCAGCTTCGTCGCCAAAGAACAGGCGCTGCGCCGGCGGCGAGATGCCGACACGAAAACTGGCAGGCGCGGCGCCGGCGGCCAGCGTCGGCAGTTTGCGCGAATAGGCGTCGGTCGGATCGTATCCGGCAGCGATACGCGTCACTTCGCGGGCCAGGGCGACGGTGCGGGCGAATACCGAAATGGTATCGAGTGTCCGGCACGCGGGAATCATGCCCGTCGACGACAGCAGACCAAGCGTCGGCTTGAACCCGACGATCCCGTTCATGCCCGCCGGGATTCGGCCCGACCCCGCCGTGTCAGTGCCCAGCGAAAAATCGACGATGCCGACGGCCACGGCGACCGCAGACCCCGAACTCGAACCACCAGGTATGAGTTCACCCCGTAACGCATTGCGCGGCACGCCGTACGGCGATCGAACGCCCACGAGGCCCGTCGCAAACTGATCGAGATTTGTCTTCCCCAGAACGACCGCGCCGGCGGCAACAAGCCGCTCGACGACATAGGCCGAACGAGCGGGCGCGTAGGCAAATGCCGGGCACGCAGCGGTCGTTTCAAGACCGGCGACGTCGATGTTGTCCTTGACCGCGAAAATCAGTCCATAGAGCGGCTTTCCGCCCGGGCCTGCAGCCTCGAGGGCGGCCGCCTCAGCGAGCAGATCGGCTTCTGTCTTCAGGCTGATGAAGATCGCGGGGTCGTTCGCGGCCTTGAGGCGCGCCAGCGCCTCGCGTACCGACGCTGTCGGGGTCAGGCTCGTCACTGCTGTCTCGGAGTATTTTGCACCGCCAGCATCTGACTATACCCCGCCCACGGGTGCAAGTCCGCCGCGCGGCGACTTACCAACCAGACTGCCCAGACCTCCTGGCGGCTGTGGGTAGCTTCAGTGCGTCAACCTCACCGTCGGAGGGCGCCGCTACCACTGGTGGCCTCAGCGACACCGACCTTGCGGCCCTCGCGGAGCGATGTTGTCAGCGCATCGGCGGTAGCGATGGCTGCCATTGCGGCGGACCCGTCGGTGAGCGCCGCGAATTCCGGCTCGGGCGGCGCGCCCAGCATCAGCCCGTGGAAGTACTTGAGTTCATGTTCGATCACGCCGCGCAGCCACAGCGGCGGCTCGATCGACGGGTTGCCGTACATGATGGCCCTGTCCGTGGTGCTGTTGCGATAGATGGCGGTTCGATCCGCATCCTCTTCGGCGGAGCGGTGGAGCACGAACCGTTCCTTGCGGTCGGGGCTCTTCAGCTCGACGCCGACGTTCTGCATGTCGATGCGGATGGCGCCCTTGGTTCCCTCGATCAGCACATAGTGCTCGGGCCAGCGGAAGGCCGAGCCATATTCGAGCGCGGCGAAGCGCTTGTTGGCGAATTCGAGCGTGATGAGCAGCAGATCGTCCTCGTCGCCGTATTGCGGGCCCTGATGGGCGACGTTGCCACCCACCATGGTGACGTCCACCGCGGATCCCATGATCGACTGGATAAGATCGAGCTCGTGAATGTGGTGGTAGAGATGACCGCCCGAAAGCTCGCGCTTCTTCTTCCACGTCACCTCGGCCTGCGGGGCTTCCCAGCCGTTGCGGATGGCCCGGCAGAACAGCACATCGCCCAGCGCGCCTTCGGCGATGAGTGCCTTGGTGCGCCTGACCCCGTCCATGAAGTTCATCACGTGCCCGGCCATCAGGGTCACGCCCGCGGACTTCGCTGCCTCGACCATGCGCTGGCAATCGGCATAGGAGAGCGCGATCGGCTTTTCGCAAAAGATATGCTTGCCATGGCGCGCCGCGGCAAGCACCGGCTCGATGTGGGTCCAGTTCGGCGATGCGACGACGACGACATCCACGTCGTCGCTGGAACACAATTCTTCCACGGTCGCAGCCACTCGCGCGCCCACAGCCTCAGCGAGTTTAGCCGCGTGCCGCGGATCGTAGACCGCCGTGACGCGTGCCTCTGGCATCCGGCTGAGGGCGCGGCCCAGGGCCGACCCAAAATACCCTGCCCCAACTATACCGTAGCCCGCTTCTGACATGGATGACCCTTTCCGGTGCGTCATTTCACCGAGCCTTCAGCCAGCCCGGCGGCGATGTATTTCTGAATTAAGAGAAAGAAGACGATCGAGGGGACCACGACGATGACCGAGGCGGCCATCATGGCGCCCCAGTCAAGGACCTCCGAGCCGCTCAGCGAATAGAGCGCCACGGCGATCGGCATGCGATCGCTCGAATTGATGAACAGCAGCGCAAACAGGAATTCGTTGAACGCGTTGATGAAGGTGTAGATCGCGGTGGCGACGATCCCTGGCAGGACGATCGGCGAGGCGATGGAGAGGAACGTGCGGAAGCGTCCGGCACCATCGACATAGGCCGCCTCTTCGATCTCGATGGGCACCGTGTGGTAGAACGCCGTCAGCATCCAGATCGCATAGGGAATCGAGAACGACAGATAGGCGAGCACCAGCCCGTAATAGGTGTTGGAGAGCCCGAGGTTGATCATGATGATCGTGTAGGGCACCGCCAAGAGGATCGGCGGGAACATGTAGGTGCTGATCAGCAGCTGCGTCAGACGCTGCCCGACGCGCGGATAGAACCGCACGATGCCGTAGGCTGCCGGTGCACTCGCCGCGATCGTCAGCACTGTCGTCGACAGCGAGATGACGAGGCTGTTGCCGAGGTTGCGAAACGCACCCAGATTGAACAGCACGTGCCAATAGTGCTCGAGCGTCGGCTGCTTCGGCCAGAACGACAGCGGATCATTGGCGAGCTCGGGCGAACTCTTGAACGAGGAGACGATGATCCAGAACAGCGGGAAGGCTGCGAACACCGCCAGCACCGTCAGGAACGCATACGCCAGGGCGTAGCGCTGCAGATTGATCCAAAGCCGCGTCATCGCTCGGCGCTCCGTTCCCAGCGGTTGATGACCCTGAACGCGACGGCCGCAGCCACCAGCAGGAACAGCAGCAGCAGCACCGTGATCGCCGATGCGGTGCCGAGCTGACGCAGGCCCCAGCCGGTGCGGTAGGCGTAGATCGGCAGCGTCGTGGTGATGCCGGCCGGCCCGCCCCCGGTGATGAGGAAGAGCAGTTCGAAATTGTTGAACACCCAGATCGTGCGGAGGATCAGCAACAGGCCGACGACGCGCCGGACATGCGGCAGCGTGATGAACATGAAGCGCTGACCGACATTGGCGCCGTCGATGACCGCGGCTTCATACTGGTCGCGCGGCACGGTCTTGAGCGCGGCGAGGATGTTGATCGTAAAGAGCGGTGCCCCAAACCAGATGTTGATGGCCAGCGCGACCGGGAACACCACGTTGGGATCGGCGAGGAAGCTGATATTGCCGTCGCTCAGGTGCAGTGCGTTCAGCAGATTGGGCAGGAACCCGTAAACGTCGTTGAGGATCCAGCGCCACGAAAAGCCGATCACGATGGCCGGGAAGGCCCACGGGATGATGAGCAGGATACGATAGATGCCCGAGTACCTCGGCACCTTCTCGAGCGCCAGCGCGGCGAGAAAGCCGACAATCAACTGCCCCAGCACGGAGCCGACTGTCCATTTGACGGAGTTGCTGAAGGCGTTCCAGAAGTCGGGGCTCGACAGGACGATTGCGAAGTTTCTAAAGCCGACGAAATCGTAGGTCGCGCGAAGCAGATTGCGATTGGTGAAGCTGAAGAAGATGCTGGAGAGCACCGGATAGATCAGCAGGGCCACAACGACGAGGATCGCCGGGAGAACGAACCCGAGACCACCAAAATCTATTCTGCGTGCCCGCATGGACTCTCTCGGATGAGGCGGGGCCGCCACCCACTTCGGCGGCGACCCCTGGGAGGTGTCAGTTGGTGAACGTAACGCCGGATGACTCGAACAGCGTGTTGAGCTTGTCCTCGGCAGCCTGAGCGGCAGTCTCGACGGCGGTGCCGTTGAGGATGATGTCCTGGAACATGTTTTCGATGACAGCCTGGCTAGTGATGAGACCGGCCTGAACCTTCGGGCCGCTCTCCATTCCGATGGCCGAACCGAGCGGGATGACCTGCTCGATGACATCGACGCTATCGCGGAATTGCTTGAGCGTGTCGTTGTTCTGGTACGCGTCCTGCTTGGAGATGTCGTTCAGCGCGGGAAGCATGCCGCCGGGCACCGAGTGGACGAACTCGATGTAGTCGGCGTCGGTGTAGAGGCTCTCGAGAAACGCCTTGGCTGCAGCCTGATTGGTCTTGGCAGCCCACGCAACCAGAGCGATGTTCGACGTTTCGCCGCCATAGATGGGATCGCCGGCCTTGAGACGCGGCAGCGGCGCGGCGGCGATGTCGTCGAGCAGGTCCGGGGAGTTGGTCTTGACCCCACCGATGTGGAAGCGGAGTTAAAGTCGAACGCCGTCTTGCCCTGATAGAACAAGGTCGCCTGGTCGAGCACGTTGTAGTTGATGCTGCCCTGCGGCGACGTCAGCTTGTAGAGGTCGACCCAGTAGTTGATGCCCTCGATGGCTGCGGGCGAGGTCAGATCGGCGCGACCGCTCGCGTCGATCAATGCGCCGCCGGCGGACTGGACATAGAAATTGAGGTAGCGGGTGGCCATCATGTCGTTGGTGCCCAGCGGCACCGACAGACCATAGACCGCCGGCGGATTGTTGAGGGCGACGGCCGCGTCCTTGAGCTCGGCCCAGGTCGTAGGAACGGCGATGCCTTTGGCGTCGAGCAGGTCCTTGCGGTACCACATCACCTGCGCGTGGGAGTAGATCGGCACGGAATAGCTGGCGCCGTCCTTCTGCCCTTCGTTCAGCGCCGCGGCGCTGAAGCGCTGGCGCCCGATCGTGTCGATGACGTCGTCCACGGGGCTCAGCGCGCCGACGTCGATCATCTCGACGACCTGGTTCGGCAGGGCCGTACTGATGTCGGGAACCTGGCTGTCAAACGGCGTTGAAGATTGGCTCTGACGCAGTTTTGATGATGTGTGCATCAGGTTGCGCCGATTAATCGAGCCTGCAGCAGGTCGAGTTTTCCGCGACCGTACATCTGCCGTTTGACCAGCTTGAGCTTGGT
>JBKJTB010000257.1:0-12881 GCA_046594305.1 Devosia sp.
AAGCGGGTGGGTGGGGTTCGCGCCCCGCCTGGGCCGTGCGGTGGCAGTACTGGGCAAGAGCCCAGCCCGATCGCGCACGTGATCCTGAAATCCCGCGCCCCGAGGCGCTTGCGTCTCACATACTAAAACATCGAGGCGTACGCGCCTCGGGGCTCCGTCCACTAACTCAGCCAGGCGATCGCCAGAGCTGATCCGGGCCACCGGAGGCTGGCGCTCGCCCCCCGGGCGGTTGGCCGAACGAGCCCTCTTGGGGTCGGTCGGACAGAGCAACAAGAAATCTACAACCCGAGCGAGCCCTCTCGGGCTCGCTTGGACAGAGCACAAGGAAGCCAACTTGCAGCCTTCACCAACATCGTGCATTGGGGATTCAACAACAAAGGCGTGACGCACATGGCCCATCCCGTTTCCCCCCTCGCTCCGAAGACCTATCCGGACCTCCCGGAAATCGCGGGCGTCCGTTTCGCCACCGCCGAGGCCGGGATCAAGTACAAGAACCGCACCGACGTGCTGCTGGCGGCGTTCGACGAGGGAACGACGGTCGCCGGGGTGTTCACCTCGTCGAAGTGCCCGTCGGCGCCGGTCGACTGGTGCCGCGACAACCTCAAAGGCGGCAAGGCGCGAGGCCTCCTGGTCAATTCGGGCAATGCCAATGCCTTCACCGGCAAGAAGGGCAAGGAGACGGTAAAACTCTCGGCCGAGATCGTTTCCGCCGCGCTCGACGTGCCGCAGCACACGATCTTCCTCGCCTCGACCGGCGTCATCGGCGAGCCGCTGCCGGCCGACAAATTCGCGGGCGTTGCCGGCGAAGCCGCGATGCATCTCGCGCCCGGCCCGTGGATCGACGCCGCCAAGGCGATCATGACCACCGACACCTACCCCAAGGCGGCCTTCGCGACCGTCGATTTCGACGGCGTCACGGTGTCGATCTCGGGCATTGCGAAGGGCTCGGGGATGATCGCGCCGGCGATGGCGACGATGCTGAGTTTCGTGTTCACCGATGCACCAATCGATGCGACCATCCTTCAGGGCCTGTTGCAGCCGCTGATCCAGCGCTCGTTCAACTCCGTCACCGTCGACAGCGACACCTCGACCTCCGACACCTGCCTGGTCTTTGCCACCGGCAAGGCGAACATCGATCCAATCGTTTCCGCCGACGACCCGCGCGCGCAGATCTTCGCCGAGGCGCTGGGCGATGTGCTGCACGATCTGGCGATCCTCGTCGTCCGCGACGGCGAGGGGGCGACCAAGATGGTGACCGTCACGGTCGAGGGCGCCACCACCGACGCGAGTGCCTTCCGCATCGCGCAATCGATCGCCAACTCGCCTCTGGTCAAGACCGCCATTGCCGGCGAGGACGCCAATTGGGGCCGCGTCGTGATGGCGGTGGGCAAGGCGGGCGAGCCCGCCGATCGCGACAGGCTGTCGATTGCCTTCGGCGATTTCACCGTCGCCGAGAATGGCGAGCGCGCCGCGGGCTATGACGAAGCCGCGGTGTCGGCCTACATGAAGAACGAGGACCTCGACCTCCGCGTCGGGCTCGGGCTCGGCAGCGGCACGGCGACGGTCTACACCTGCGACCTGACGCACGGCTATATCGACATCAACGGCAGCTACCGGAGCTAAGATGGCACTCCCGGGGGTCGATGTGTTCGAGCGCGCCGGCCTCAAAGCCTGGCCCGGCATCGAGGTCGAGTGGGACGGCAACTGGATCCGCCGCGCTGCCAATGGCTACACGCAGCGCGCCAATTCGGTGCAGAGTTTCGATCCCGCCGATGATGCCAATGCGCCCGCACGGATCGAAGCGGCCGTCGCCTGGTTCGTAGCCCGCGGCATCCGGCCGACTTTTCGCGTCACGCCGCAAGCCAGCCCGCAGGTCATCGCGGCGCTCGATGACGCGGGATGGATCACGGTCGACGACAGCCATCTGTTCGCCATGGAACTCGGTTCCATGACTGCCGATCCGCGCGGCCAGATCTACGATCTGCTCGATCCGTCGTTTCTCGGCATCCAGAAATATCTGCGCGGCTATTCCGACGACAAGCTCGCAAAGCTCAAGGCCGTGCTCGAGGTCGTCGACGGTCCCGGACGCGGCATCGTGCTCTATTCGCCCGAGGGCGCGCCGGTCGCCTCCGCGCTGATGACGATCGGCGACGGCATCGTCATTACCGGCAATGTCATCACCGACACCAATCAACGCCGCAAGGGCTATGGCGCGGCGATGATGCGCACCGGCCTCGCCTGGGCGAAATCGGCCGGCGCGACGCTGGCGGCGCTCAACGTCGCCGCCGACAACCCTGCCGCACAGGCGCTCTATGCGGGCCTCGGCTACAGCCGGCAGTACGACTACACCTACCGCATCCCCGGTGCCGCATGAGCGAGAACCAGATCCTCCTGGTGGTCGCCTGTGCGCTGGTCGATGCCGACCGCCGCGTGCTGATCGCCCAGCGGCCACCGGGTAAGCCGATGGCGGGGCTGTGGGAATTTCCGGGCGGCAAGATCGAGCCGGGCGAAACGCCGGAGGCGGCACTGATCCGCGAACTCGAGGAAGAGCTGGGGGTTTCAACCAAGACGGCCTGCCTCGCACCGTTGACATTTGCTTCGCATGCTTATGAAAATTTTCACCTCCTGATGCCACTTTTCGTGTGTCGTAAGTGGCAGGGCACGCCGCAGGCTCGCGAGCACAGTGCCCTCAAATGGATCAGGCCGCAGCACTTGCGGGACTATCCAATGCCGCCTGCCGACGAGCCGCTGATTGCGCCCCTGTGCGATCTGCTGTGATGGAGGGTCTGATGCAGACGTTCGCGCGGTTCGTCCACGACGAGGGCGGCGCCACCGCCATCGAATATGGGCTGATCGCGGGGCTCGTGGCAGTGGGCGCCATCACCGCTTTCATGCTTTTCGGCAGCAGCCTCACGGGCCTGTTCGGCAACGTCAGCGACAAGGCCGGCGCGGCCATGAACAGTTCGGGCTAGTTCTTCGTCTTCAGCACCTGCGCCAGGCTGATTTGCGCGCTGCCCGGCTTCAGCGGTTTCTGTTGGCTCTCATGCGGCGCCCAGCCGCTCAGCCAGACGATCTCGAGCGTCGCCCGCACCCGCCCGTCGCTATCGCTCGCCAGCGCCTCATACGCCGCCGACGCCGCCTTGATCAGCGCCAGCGTCGCCAGCTTATGCGGCCGGTCCGCCAGCGGGTTGGAGGCGCCGAGGGCCTTGAGCTCGCGCATCAGCGACAGCGGCGCTTCATAGCGGACCGTGTGCGTTTCGACGTCGCTGACCGGCAGCGCAAGGCCGGCCCGTTGCAGCAGCCCCGCCGCCGCGCTCAGCGGAATAAACGGCGCGACTCGCAGGAAGGCACCGCCGCTCAATTGCGCGTCGGCCGTCAGGAACGCCTCGCGCAATTCGGTCAGGCTGTCGCCCCCGATCGCCGCCGCAAGGAACAAGCCGTCACCGCGCAGATGCGCCCGGGCCCGGGCCAGAAAGCCCGGCACATCGTCGACCACGTCGAGATCGAAGATCGAGACGATCAGATCGTAGCCCCGCCGCGGCAGGTCCAGCACTTCCGGATCGATCCGCGAGACCCCGGCCAGCGGCAGCACCGTCGAGACCCGCTCGTACTGGAACGGCCCGTCGGCACTGCGTCCGGTCTTCGGCAGCACGCTGGCGTCCGGCGACATGATCAGCGCCTGCTCGAAGGTGCGCGTCACCGTGCCCAGCCGCTCGGCGAGATCGGCCAGTACTAGGCGCGTGACGAAGTCGTCGTGCCCCGCCGGCCGCCGCGCGAGGTGGCGGGCGATCAGGTCGCGGTCGAAGATCTTTGGCGCGAGTGTGAGGTCGGGCATTGGCGGAAGCGCCCCGGCGGTGGCAGGATGGCGTTATGGAGACGGGGCCGTCGGTTGTCAAAACGGGGATCGTGCGGCCGCTCGGATGGCTGGGCGCGACGCTGCTCGACCAGCTCTATCCACCGGTCTGTCTCAGTTGCGACAAGCCCGTCGCCACCGCCGATGCGCTCTGCAGCGACTGCTTCCGCGCCCTCCGGTCGATCACCGCGCCGCTTTGCCCGGTGCTCGGGCTGCCCTTCGAGGCCTCGCTCGGCCCCGAGGCGCGGTCCGCCGAAGCCATTGCCGACCCGCCCCCGTTCGAGCGCGCCCGTTCCGCCGTCGTCTACAACGACATCGCCCGCGCCCTCGTGGGAAAACTCAAATATGGCGACCGGCCAGAGCTCGCCCGCTTCTGCGCGCGGCTCATGGCGCAGGCCGGCCATGAGCTCTGGGCGCCCGATGCCGTCCTCGTGCCGGTGCCGCTGCATCGGGCCCGGCTGTTCTCGCGCCGCTACAACCAGTCGACGGAGCTGGCCCGGGCTCTGGGCAAATTCACCGGCCTCACGGTCGATCCAGGGCTCGTCACCCGGCGAAAGAATACGCCGCATCAGGTCGGACTCAGCGGCGATGCGCGCCGTCGCAACGTCGCTGGCGCTTTCGCGGCGCATCCCGACAGCGTCAAGCGGCTGAAGGGCCGCCGCGTGGTGCTCGTCGACGACGTCATCACCACCGGGGCAACCGTAAAGTCGGTCACCCGGGCGCTCAAAGCGGGTGGCGCCGAGCGCGTGGATGTGGTGAGCTTTGCCCGTGTCGTAACCGGAACTGACGCCTGACCGATGGGTGATCTGCGCATCAACCGCCCCCGCCGCATCCCGGCAATCCGCCCGCGGGAGCTGCTGGCTTCGGATATTGCGGGCATGGGCCACAATGGCGGCCCGCCGCTCGACGAGCACATCCCCGAATGGGGCGTCGGCGGCATCGGCACTTACTTCGCTTGGCGCGCCGCAAGCGAGGCTGCGTTCAAGAAGGTGCCGGTCGAAACCGCCATCCGCCGGGCGAAAAAGGCCGAAGAACTCGGTCTTACCTACCGCGAATACCAGCTCGAAATCCTCGAACGCGGGCGCTTCCTGCAGACGGAGGATGTCGAGCGCATCGCCCAGATCAAAGCCAGGCGTTCACAGCGTTGAGAGCCGGTTAGGCGAACGAGAGCCCACACTCCATATGACAGTTATGAGCAAGATTCAGATCTACACCACCAATTGGTGCCCCTATTGCAGCGCCGCCAAGTCCCTCCTGGACGAAAAGGGCGTGGCCTATGAGGAGATCGACGCCACCGATCCTGAGGTGCGCATGGATATGGTGCAGCGCGCCCATGGCCGCCGGACCGTGCCACAGATCTTCATCGGCGAGCACCATGTTGGTGGATATGACGATCTGTCCGCCCTCGAGCGGCGCGGCCAGCTCGACCCGCTGCTGGCGTAATGGTGCGCATCGCCGCCCTGCAGATGAATTCGGGCACAGAGCCCGGTCCCAATCTCGACGCGCTGGCGGCGCTGGCCCATGAAGCGGCCGGGCAGGGCGCACACTATGCGCTCAGCCCGGAAGTGAGCGTCGTCTTCGCCGAGAACCGCGAGGGCCTCCGTGCTGTCGCCGGACCGTGGGAGGGTAACCCCGCCATCACCCGCTGCGCCCAAATCGCGCGCGAGACCGGCCTCTTTCTCCATCTCGGCTCGCTCGCCGTGGCGCTGCCCGATGGCCGCTTCGCCAATCGCTCGGTGCTGTTCCGCCCCGACGGCTCGATCGCCGCCACCTACGACAAGATCCATTTGTTCGACGCCACCCTCCCCGGTGTTCGTGAATATCGCGAAAGCGCCACCTATGCCGGCGGCGACCGTGCGGTGGTCGCAGAAGCCGCCAGCATGAAACTCGGCCTCACCATTTGCTACGATGTCCGCTTCCCGGCGCTGCACCGTGCGCTCGCCGTCGCCGGGGCCGAACTCATCTCTGTCCCCGCCGCCTTCACCGTCCCGACCGGCGCCGCGCACTGGGAAATCCTGTTACGCGCCCGCGCCATCGAGACCGGCTGCTACGTCATCGCCGCGGCGCAGGCCGGCCAGCATCAGAACGGCCGCGCCACTTACGGGCATTCGATGATCGTCGATCCCTGGGGCAAGATCGTCGGCGAATTGGGCGGGGAGGGCGCCGGTATCCTCGTCGCCGATATCGACCCCAAAGCCGTGGCCGAAGTACGCAGCCGCGTCCCGGCCCTTGCGAACGCCCGGCAATTTTCGCTATCCGTTAACCCTACGGGCGCAATCTGAGCGTCTACGAGGTACCCACGCGTGATCCACTACTCGCTCGTTTGCGACAAGTCCCACAAGTTCGACGGCTGGTTTTCCAACGCCGCCGCCTATGATGGACAGAAGACCCGCGGCCTCGTGACCTGCCCGATCTGCCTCACGACATCGGTCGACAAGGCCATGATGGCGCCGTCGGTCGCCCGCTCCGGCAGCGAGAAGGTCTCGCTCTCGATCGGCCATCCGCAGCACCAGCAACTGCGCGAAGCGATGCTGGCGCTCCGCAACAAGGTGACCAGCGAAGCCGACTATGTCGGCGACAAATTCGCCGAAGAAGCCCGCAAGATCCACTTCAAGGAAGTCGACCAGCGCGGCATCTACGGCGAGGCGACCCGGGAAGAAGTGGCCGCGCTCGTCGAAGACGGCGTCGATTTCATGCCGCTCCCCTCGGTCAAGGAAGAGCACAACTAGCTTCTCCCGGACCTTCCCTAGCCCGTGGCGCTTGCTAATGTCGGCGGGCCATGACCGACGTCTTCATTTCCTACAAGCGGCGCCTGCGGCCGAAAGTCGAGCAGATCGCCGCGGCGCTCGAGGCGATGGGGCTCGATGTGTGGTTCGACGCCGAACTCGAAGCCGGCACCAGTTTCTCGTCCGAAATCAGCAACAGGGTCCGCGGCGCCAAATGCGTGCTCGTCTGCTGGAGCAATGATGCCTTCGGCCATGGCGGCGACACGCATGGCTGGGTGATCGGGGAGGCCTCGATCGGCCGCTCGCGCGGCGTCCTCGTGCCAGTGCTGCTCGAACCGACCGATCTCGATCCGCCCTGGAACACCATCCACTCGGAATCGCTGGTCGGCTGGTCGCCTTCGTCCGCCGATCAGTCCGCCTGGCACCGCGTGGTCGTGGCGATTGGGAAGCACGTTGGCCGGGACGATCTGGCTGGACAAAGCATCGCTCCCGAGCGGGTCGCGCCGGGGACCTCGCCCACATCGATGGTCGTGGTGGTCACATTCCTGGCAGCGGCGCTGAGCGCGGTCGGTGCGCTGATGGTCAACGCCATCCCGCAGCTTGCCGCCGCAATCTACACCGCGATCCTCGTCGATGTGGTGCTGTTCGCCATCCCGATCGCCGTGCTGCTGGTCCGCACCCGCAGCCTCCCGGTGCTGAAGGCGGTCGGCTATGTCGCCGCCTTCCCCGTCGCCATCCTCGCTGCGCTGGTGCTCGGCAATCTGGTCGTCATTCCGGGCTACACGCCGGAGACGGCGGACACCTCCGAGTTCGTCTACGGCCTCCTCGGTGGCCTTGCCGGCGGGGCGATCACGCTCGCGGCACTCCCGCTCCTTGGCCTCGTCAGCCGGACCCCGGCCAGCTTCATTCGGATCGCGGCCGGCACCGCAGCCTTGACGGTCGTGGGCGCGCTGTTCAGCCCCGCGTTCAACTTCACGATGCCGAGTTCATTGGTCTGGATCGCCGCGCTCTGGCAGCTCGCTTATGCGCCCGTTCTGGCCCTCGTTCTGCGTGAGCCCAAGGCTAGGCAAGCGGCGCCGATGCGGTAGTATCGGCCCGGGGTTTGGGCATGAGCGACGTCTTCATTTCATACAAGAGCCGCATGCGGCCGAAGGTCCGCGAGATCGCGCACGCGCTCGAGGAACTTGGTCTCAGCGTGTGGTACGATGCCGAGCTCGAGGCAGGACGCAGTTTTGCCGCCGTCATCAACGCGGAGCTGAGCAAGGCCAGTTGTGTTCTCGTCTGCTGGACGCCCGACGCCTTCGCGCCAGAGGATGGGTCGGAGGTCAGCTGGGTCGAGGCGGAGGCCTCGATCGCCCGCGACCGCAAGGTCATCGTTCCCATCATGCTCGAGCGCGTGCCGCTCAAGGCGCCGTGGAACATGTTCCACACCGAGCGGCTGATGGATTGGCCCGCCGGGGCGCACGATTTTCCCGCCTGGCAGTCGCTGCTCGAGGCGATCGGCCGCAATCTCGAGCGACCGGGTCTTGCCGAGTACGCGCTGGCGTTCGGCCGCCCTCAGGCGCTCGCCGCATGGGCCGCAAAGTATCCCGACGATCCGCTGGCGGCGACGGCCGCTGCCCCCGGCGCGGTCACGCCCGCCGCGCAGGCCCGCACCCTGCTGCGCCGCGCCACGCGGATGAGCCGGCCGATGCAGTGGCTCGTCGGCGCAACGCTGTTCAACACGCTCGCCGCGCCATCCTCGTGCTGGTCCGCTTCGGCCCCGATGCGACCGGCACTGCATCCTATTTCATCAATGCCGGTCCGCTGCTCTCGGGCGCGGTCTGGGCATTCGCCTTGTGGCGTTCGGGTACGCTCGATATCGGGCGCGCGCTCTTCACCATCATGGCAACCGCCATCGGCTTCGTCGTCGCCATCTTCACTGCACCACTGGTCGAGCCGCTGATGACGCTGTTCAACACCGAGGCCGAACAGGCGCGTGGCGTCATCAACGGCCTGCTCTCGGGGTTCGGTGGCGCCTTCGTCGCACTGGGCGGCATCGCGCTGCTGATCGGCAATGTACACCGCGACCGCTGGATCAAGATTCTAATGGGCAGCCTCGGGCTCGGTCTTGCCTGTGCGATCCTGGGGCTCGGGATATTGAAGCCGATCTATCCCAGCAACTTCTTCTGGATCTCGATCGTGTGGACCTTGGTCTACGGACTGCTGCTCACCCGCCTCGCGCTCGGGCGACCGGCCGGTGCCGACGAGGCGAAACGATAGGATCGTTTGTGAACGAACCTCGCCGCCCGATGTCAGGTCCTGTTCAAGCCGTGCGGCGCAGTCTTCTGTCATAGGCCGAGGACATCTGGTCCCGACCAACTCAGGATCAGGAGCTTCAGATGAAACTGTCTTTCGGTTCCTTGACGGCACTCACTATCCTCGCGAGCAGCATTGGATTTGCCGCCCCGGCCTCGGCCACGGACGGGCTTCACGCGATCGGCATGTGTTACAATTCGCCCGGCTGCATCGTCGCGATGAACGATGGCGTGGACATCGACATCGTGACCGCTGGTGGGACGCTCATTCACTGCGACACGCTCGAGTCGGAATGCACCGCGCCTCCGCCGCCGCCCGACCCGCATCCGCCGTCGCGCCTGCTCCCGGGCAAGCATCTGAACGCCGCCCAGTTCAGCGGCCGTTCCTAAGCCGGGCGCTCCGCCAGCAGCATGTAGTTGACGCCCATGTCGGGGCTTTTGCGCCATTCGTCGGCGAGCGGGTGGAACACCACGCCGGTCTCGTCGGCGATGGTGAGCCCATTGCGGGTGATCAGCACCCTCAGTTCGTCGGGCGTCAGGAATTTGTTCCAGTCATGCGTGCCGGCGGGCAGCCAGCGCAGCACATACTCCGCGCCGAACTTGGCGAACGCCAGCGCCCGCGCCGTACGGTTGATGGTGGCGGAGAACAACAGTCCGCCCGGCGCCACGAGGTCGGCGCAGCTTTTCATATAGAGCGGCACATTCGAGACGTGCTCGACCACTTCCATGTTGAGCACGATGTCGAATTTGTCCGCGCCCGCGGCCAGCGCTTCCGACGTCGTCTCGCGGTAGTCGATGGTCAGACCCATCCGCTCGGCATGAAGCTTTGCCACCGCGATGTTCCTGGCGCCCGCGTCGATGCCCGTCACGCTGGCGCCGAGCCGGGTCAGTGGTTCGGTCAGCAGCCCGCCGCCGCAGCCGATATCGAGCACGCGCAATCCCTCGAGCGGCCGCATCACCGTTTCGTCGCGGCCGAAATGCTTGAGCGCCCAGTCGCGGATGTAGCCGAGGCGCACCGGATTGAACTTGTGCAGCGGCTTGAACTTGCCCCTGGGGTCCCACCATTCGTCGGCCATGGCCGCGAATTTGGCGATCTCGCCGCTGTCGATTGTCGTGTCGCTCATGCTGGGCGCAACATAGGCGGGCCGGCCGTGCGGCGCAAACGGCACTATGGCCGCAGCCGGCCGCTCCTTGCACCTATTGGGGCTTTGTGGCATGTCCCGCCGAATTCGAAAGCGTACCGCCGGGTTCTGGCGGGCGCGATCAGCGGTTGGCCAAGTGGATGCCCTCCCGGCGGCCGATTGGACAGAGCGCAAAGAAGCAGGTTGGCGCGGGGAGCAATCTTGGCCCGTATCGTGATGAAGTTTGGCGGCACGTCGGTCGCCAATGTCGAGCGGATCCGGCAGGCGGCGCGCCACGTCAAGCGCGAGGTCGACGCCGGCAATCAGGTGTCGGTGGTCGTGTCCGCCATGTCGGGCAAGACCAACGAACTCGTCGGCTGGGTCAACGAGTCCAGCAAGCTGCACGATGCCCGCGAATACGACGCCATCGTCGCCTCGGGCGAGCAGGTTACCGCCGGCCTGATGGCGATTGTGCTCAGCGAAATGGGCGTGCCGTCGCGGTCCTTCCAGGGCTGGCAGGTGCCGATCCATACCGACGACGCGCATGGCGCCGCCCGCATCACCGAGATTATCCCCGACGAGCTCAACGCCCGGATGGAAGAGGGCTGGGTGCCGGTGATTACCGGATTCCAGGGCATCGTCCCCGAAACCGGCCGCGTCACGACGCTCGGCCGCGGCGGTTCCGATACCTCCGCCGTCGCCATAGCGGCTGCGGTAAAGGCCGACCGCTGCGACATCTATACGGATGTCGACGGGGTCTACACCACCGACCCGCGCATCGACCCCAAGGCCAAGCGGCTCAACAAGATCGCCTTCGAGGAAATGCTCGAAATGGCCTCGCTCGGCGCCAAAGTGCTGATGATCCGCTCGGTGGAAATGGCGATGGCGTATAAGGTGCGGCTCGTCGTCCGCTCCACTTTCGACGATCCGGACGCGCCGCAGATCGCCCCGGATGGAACGCCCGGCGCGCCCGGCACGCTGGTTTGCGATGAGGATGAGATCATGGAAAAGCAGATCGTTTCTGGCGTCACGCTCGCCAAGGCAGAGGCCAAGATCACGTTGCGCGACGTCAAGGACCGGCCCGGCGTCGCCGCCGCCGTGTTCGGCGCGCTGGCCGACGAATCGATCGTCGTCGACATGATCGTGCAGAACATCTCCGAGGACGGCTCGGTCACCGACATCACCTTCACCGTGCCCGACAGCGAGTATGACAAGTCGGTGCGCGCCGTCGAGGCCGCCAAAGCGTCCGGACACATCGACTATGACCGGATCAATGGGTCGAAGGGTGGCGCAAAGGTGTCCGTCGTCGGCGTGGGCATGCGCAACCATGCGGGCGTCGCCGCCAGCATGTTCAAGGCTTTGGCCGACAAGGGCATCAATATCCAGCTGATCACCACGTCGGAAATCAAGACCTCGGTGCTGATCGACGACGAATATGCCGAGCTTGCGGTTCGGGCCCTCCATACGTATTACGGGCTGGATAAGCCGGGCGCCTGAAGCAGCATCCGCCCGGCCTCAACTGAATAGCATCGCTGAACGGAAAGCCGGTTTCCGCCGTTCCGCGCGATGCTCAGAGGAGGCGGTGCTGGGCCGCTGAAGGGGCGATGGCGACAGCGACAAGCGGTCCGCGCGTGCTGCTGCGGCAGTTGCGCGAAACCATGGCGGAGCCGCTGGCTTCGCAGGATCGCCTCGACAAGATTGTCACCCTTATCGCCACCAACATGCACACCGATGTGTGCTCGTTCTACGTGCTGCGCGACGACAACGCGCTCGAGCTGTTCGCCACCTTCGGTCTGAAGCGCGAATCCGTCCACATGACCACGCTGCGTCTCGGCGAAGGCCTGGTCGGCCTCATCGCCGCGCAGGCCGAAACCCTCAGCCTCGAGAATGCCCCCAGCCACCCCGCCTTCGCCTACCGGCCGGAAACCGGCGAGGACCCATTCAACGCCTTCCTCGGCGTGCCGGTGCTGCGCGCCGGCCAGACGCTGGGCGTGCTCGTGGTGCAGAACCGCGACAGCCGCGTCTATGGCGAGGACGAGACCGAGGCGCTGCTGACCACCGCGACCATCCTTGCCGAGATGATCGCGACCAGCGAGTTCAACACCATCATCAAGCCGGGGCAGAAGGTCGACCTCCGCCGCCCCCGCATCTTCCAGGGCCAGTCCTTCACCGATGGCATCGCGCTCGGGCAGGTCGTGCTGCACGATCCGCGCGTCGTCGTCACCAATTTCATCGCCGAGGACACCGAGCAGGAAGCGGTGCGTCTCGAAGCGGCGCTGGGGACCATGCGCGTCTCGATCGACGATATGCTGAGCCATGGCGACATGGGGGCCGGCACCGAGCATCGCGACATCCTCGAAACCTACCGCATGTTCGCCAACGATCGCGGCTGGGTCGATCGCCTCAACGAAGCCATCGCCAACGGCCTCACCGCCGAGGCGGCCGTCGAGCGGGTCCAGAACGATACCCGCGCCCGCATGCTGCGCTCCACCGATCCCTATATCCGCGATCGCCTGCACGATTTCGACGATCTCGCCAACCGGCTGCTCCGCGTGCTCACCGGCGACGGCACTGCGCCGGCCCGGCGCGAGTTGCCCGAGAACGCCATTCTTGTCGCCCGCAATATGGTCCCGCCGAACTGCTCGAATATGACCGCACGCGGCTGCGCGCCATCGTGCTCGAAGAGGGCGGCTCCACTGCGCATGTGGCGATCGTCGCGCGCTCCCTCGGCATGGTCGCCGTGGGGCAGGCGCAGAACATCGTCTCGATCGCCGAGAATGGCGACGACATCATCGTCGATGGTCCCGCCGGTATCGTGCATCTGCGGCCCACCCGCGACCTCGAGCAGACCTACGCCGACAAGGTTCGCGTTTCGGCCAAGCGC
>JBKJTB010000339.1:0-10347 GCA_046594305.1 Devosia sp.
CCGGATGATTGGCGCCATGGTGGCCCTGATGCATCTTCTCCGTCACGCCGCCCAGCGCGAGGCCCAGCAGCTGGTGTCCGAGGCAGATGCCGAAGATCGGCTTGCCGGTTTCCATCAGCGCCTTGATCGTGGGGACGGCATATTTTCCCGTCGCGGCCGGATCGCCCGGACCGTTGCTCAAAAAGATGCCGTCGGGATTGTGCGACAGAATGTCCCTCGCGGTTGCCGTGGCCGGCACCACCGTCACCCGCGCGCCCTCATCGGCGAGCTGGCGCAGAATGTTGCGCTTGGCGCCGTAGTCGACCGCGACGATGTGGAACCGGGGGTCTTCCTGCGTGCCGTATCCCTCGTTCCAGACCCAGGGGGTCTGGTCCCATTTGTAAGTCTGAGCCGTGGTCACTTCCTTGGCGAGGTCGAGGCCTTCGAGCCCGGGGAAATTCTTCAGCTCACTGACGATCGAGGGCTCATGGAAATAGCCGTCCGGCGCGTGTGCCACGACGCCGTTGGGCATGCCCTTCTCGCGGATGCGCGCCGTCAGCGCCCGCGTATCGATGCCGGTGATGCCCACGATGTTGCGCTTCTTGAGCCACGCATCGAGCCGCTCCGCCGCGCGATAATTGGCCGGGTTGGTGATGTCGGCCTTGAGCACCACGCCACGGACGCCCGAGAGCGCGGCCATGTTGACCGTCTCGATGTCCTCGTCGTTGGTGCCGACATTGCCGATGTGGGGGAAGGTGAAGGTGACGATCTGCCCGGCGTAGCACGGGTCGGTCAGGATTTCCTGATAGCCGGTCATTGCCGTGTTGAAGCACACTTCGCCCGCCGCGTGGCCGACCGCGCCGATACCGCGCCCTTCGAGGCGGGTTCCGTCCTCGAGGATGAGCAGGGCGGTCGCAGGCGTAGGCTGCCAGCCGGACATGGCGGGTCTCCAAGGTTTAGCGGTCGAGATTGAGGGCTTCCCATAGAAGCCCCGTTCGTGGTGCGCAAGTGGCGGCGCGCCGCACAAGCAGCTATATGGGGTCAAATCACTGGATTTGAAGGGAAGTCAGCCATGCGCGAGGCGATCAGCGAGGGCTACAAGGCGGCCATGAAAGCCCGCGACGCGCGCCGCACGGCGACACTGCGGTCGATCAATGCCGCGATCAAGGACAAGGACATCGCCAACCGCGGCGAGGGGAAAGCGCCGGTCACCAGCGAAGAAATCCTGGTGCTGCTGCAGAAAATGGTGAAGCAGCGCGAGGAGAGCTTTGCGATCTATGTGAGCGCCGGCCGCAACGATCTGGCGACGGTCGAGAAGGAAGAGATCGACATCCTCAACGAGTTCCTGCCCCAGGGGCTGACCGACGCCGAAATCGAGGACGCGATCAAGGCCGCCATCACCAAGACCGGCGCCGCCGGCGGCAAGGACATGGGCAAAGTCATCGCCTCGCTCAAGGCGGATTATCCCGGCCGCATCGACTTCGGCAAGGCGAGCGGCAAGGTGAAGGCGCTGCTCTCTTGATGCTCTGGACCAAGCGAGGCTGAAGACGCCTCACTTGGCCAACCGCGGGGCGGATCAGGCCAGAACACAGGGGCAGGATGGCGAGCCATGAACAGAACCTTTGTACCATCCCTCGGCAAACACATCAGCCACGCCGGCCTGGGCTGCGTGACGTTCGGACGGGAGATTGACCGTGCCGCTTCCTTCTCGATCATGGACTACGCGCTCGAGCGGGAGATCACATTTTTCGATACAGCCTCGGCATATGGTGGTGGCGCCTCTGAAGATATTGTCGGGCAGTGGTTTGCGGAAAAGGGAGAAGCTGCCGCCCACGTCGCGGTCGCAACCAAGCTGCTTCCTCCCTTCGACGCCAGCACTCTTTCGGCGGCCGTGGAGCAGAGCCTTGCGCGACTGCGCATGGACCGGATCGATGTCCTGTTCGTCCATTCCTGGCATCCCTCGATTGAGGATGACCGCGTCCTGCGCGCACTGAGCGATCTTGTTGTCGCCGGTAAGGTTCGCGCGCTCGGTGTGAGCAATTTCAATGCGGAGCAACTGGGCACGCTGCTGCAGAAGCAGACTGATGGCAGTCTTACGCCGGTGTCGTTCATTCAGAACAACCAGAACTATGCCGTGAGTCATGTGGACGATGGGTTGAGGCAGCTCTGCCGGGACTTCAATGTGCACATCATCACCTACAGCCCCTTGGCTGCGGGGTTCCTCACCGGAAAGTACCGGGGTGTGGTTTCTTCCGATGTTCGCTTCGAGATCATTCCCGGGCACAAGGACATCTACTTCAACGATCGTGCCTGGGATCGCCTCGATCAACTGATGAAAGCCGCTGAGCATGCGGGCAAGCCGGTTGCGAGGCTGGCGCTGGCATGGGCGTTTCACCAACCGCAGGTCAGTTCGGTCCTGATCGGCTGTCGGACCACCAGCCATCTGGATCAGGCGCTTGCCGCGTTGGCGGAGGGCGATCCAGGTTTACCGGCCTAAGACCGGCGCTCCCGCCTCCACGAGACATAGGCGATGACGACGGAGAGGATCGCGCCGACGACGCCGATCCAGGGCAGCGTCTGGTAGCCAAAACCCTTGTCGATCATCAGCCCGCCGAGCCACGCGCCGGCGGCGATCGAGATGTTGAAGGCCGAGGGGATGAGGCTTGCGGCCAGCAGCGGCGCGTCCTGCGTGTTCGACAGGATGCGGGTCTGCACCGGCGAGCCGAAGGCGAACACGGTCGAGCCCCAGATCAGCACCAGCACCGCCATCGCCCAGGGCGCCGTCACGAACGCACCCATCAGCGCGTAGATCACGACCTGTGCCGCAAGAATGCCGGTGAGCGAGGCCATCAGCTTCCAGTCGGCGAGCCGTCCGCCGAGCAGCACGCCGAGCGTCGAGCCGATGCCGAAGATCAGCAGCAGCCAGGGCACGACATTGAGCGGAATTCCGGACACATCGGTGAGCAGCGGCGAGATGTAGGTGAAGAGCGCGAACTGCCCGACAGTCTGCAGCACGGTCACCGCGAGCGAGGTGTAGACCGGCTCGCGGCCGAGCACCTTGATCTCGGCGAGGAGGCTGCCGCGCTGTCCCTCATGCGCGTTGTCGCGCGGCACCAGCAGGGCGATCAGCGCGAACGAGATCACGCCCAGTCCCGCGACGGCCCAGAACGTCATTCTCCAGCCGAAGGCCGTGCCGATCGCGGTGCCGAGCGGCACGCCGACAATGTTGGCGACGGTAAGGCCCGAGAGGATCAGCGCCACCGCAAAGCCGCGCCGGTTCTCCTCGACAACGGTGGTCGACACCACCATCGCGGTGCCGAAATACGCGCCGTGGATCAGCGCGATGACGACGCGCGCCACCAGCAGCGACGCGTAGTTCGGCGCCAGCGCGCAATACACATAGCCGACGGTGAAAATGGCGACATAGATCAGCAGCAGCAGTTTGCGGGAATAGCGCGAGGCAAAGGCGGCGATCACCGGTCCGCCAATGGCAACGCCCAGCGCATAGAGGCTCACCAAGAGGCCGGCGGTCGGGATGGAGATGCCGAGGTCGGTCGAGACTGCCGGCAGGATGCCTGCGATCACGAATTCCGAGGTGCCGATCGCAAAGGCGGCGGCGAACAGGGCGAGCAGGGCAAGCGACATCAGGCGGCCTTCCGTGAGAGTTGGAGGGAGATCAATGCGGTTACCAATGCGATGCTGCTGCAGACGATGCCGGTCGCGGGCAGCAGCGCGTAGCCGACGCCGGCGGTCAACAGCCCCGCGCCCACCGCGGCCCCGGCCGCTATCCCAATATTGTACGCGGTGGACACCAGCGTTGCCGCCAGCCGGGGCGCGTCCCCGGCGCCCTTGAGGATGCGGACCTGGATCGGCGTCGAGAAGCCGAAGCCGAACGCCGACGACAGGAACAGCATCACCGCGACGGCGTAGACATTGTGCACCGCCAGTAGCAGTCCGGCGAAGCAGATGATCTGCCCGATGATGACGACCATGATGGTTATGGAGCCGTTCCAGTCGGCGCCCTTGCCACCAAGCCAGATGCCGGTGATGGCGCCCGCGCCACCGATCAGCAGATAGATCGGGACCATCGTGATCGCATCGATGCCCGTCACCTCGACAAGGATCGCCACCTGGAACACGCCAAAGGCGATCTGGCCCACCATGATGATGGCGATGGTGAGATAGGAGAGCCACACTTCCTGGTGCAGCAATTGCCGCGCTTGCTTCCCAAGCGGCGCGTCCGCCTCGTCCTCGCCTTTGACCTGCGCGGGCAGGGTGAACAGCACCGCGAGCACCGACAGCACCGCCATCGCCGCGATCACGACGAAGGCCGCGCGCCAGCCAAAAGCGTTGCCGATGGCCGTTCCCGCCGGCAGCCCGAGAATGTTGGCAACCGTGATGCCGCCCACGAACAGCGACAGCGCCGCGCCGCGCCGGTCCTCCGGCACCATGTGGGTGATGGCGACGCTTGCGACGCCGAAGAACACGCCATGGCCGCAGGCCGAGATCAGCCGGGCAACGAGCAGCAGCTCGTAGTTGGGGGCGAAGGCACAGAGCAATTGGCCGAGCGCGAACACGCCCATCACCGCGAGGATCGCGGGTTTGAGCGGCATCTTCGTCATCAGCAATGCGAGGACCGGTCCGCCCACGGCGACGCCCGCCGCATAGCCCGTCACCAACAGCCCCGCCACGGGGATCGAGACGCCGAGATCAGTCGAGACCCCGAGCAGGATGCCCGAGATGATGAACTCGGTCGTGCCGATGCAGAAGGCGGCGAGGGAAAGGGCGAAGACGGCAATGGGCATGAATGGGGGTCCGAAAATGCCGGTTCTTTGAGCATTTGGCCGCTGGGTGAGCAAGCCACCCGATGCAAAGCGGCGCAATCGGAGTCATAGTCGGGCTCGCGTCGCACGCATGGAGGCTGAAATGGCGGTTGCCGATCTCAAGAAGCGGATGGGTCTGGTGATGGGGCTGCGCGCCCTGTTGATGCTCCTCGCGGGGCTGTTTGCCGTTATCGCTCCGGCGCAGGCGCTGTTCATCCTCATCTGGGCCGGGGCGATCCTGCTTGTCGTCGACGGTGTGCTCGGCCTCTGGGCGCTGACCTTCGGGGGCGCCAAGACCGGCAATTACTGGTTCGACGTCATCCGCAACGTCCTCGCCATCCTCACCGGCGCCCTGATCCTGATCTCGCCGATCCTGGGCGCGCTGATCACGGTGTGGTTCGTGGTCTACCTCCTCGCCTTCCAGGCGATCCTCGTGGGCGTCATGGAAATCGTCATCGTGCTGCGCGAGCGGGCGCTGTACTCGAAGGTCTGGCCGGTGCTGGTCTCGGGCGTCCTCTATGTCCTGTTCGGCATCGCGCTGCTGTTTGCGCCGCTGATGGGCGCGATCTTCCTCACGGTGCTCGGCGGCGTGCTCATGGTTCTGTTCTCGGTGGCGCTGTTCGCGCTGGCCTGGCGGATGTGGCAGGGCGGGGGCGGCGAGGCGAAGGCGGCCTGAGGGCTGTGGACAACCGTGTATAAGCAGTCGGCCCTCTGACAATCCACGGGCGGCCAACCTAGATCAGAGCCATGCGCTTTTCCGACAGCTTCCTCGATGAGATCAGGCAGCGCCTGCCGATTTCGCAGGTGGTGGGTGAGCATGTCATCTGGGACAAGCGCAAGAGCCAGCCCGGCCGGGGCGATATGTGGGCCTGCTGCCCGTTCCATGGGGAGAAGACGCCCAGCTTCCACGCCGACGACCGGAAGGGCATCTACCACTGCTTCGGGTGCCAGAAGACTGGCGACCATTTCCGCTTCCTGACCGAAAAAGCTGGGATGAGTTTTCCGGAGGCGGTCGAAAAGCTCGCCGGCATGGCGGGCGTGGCGATGCCGGCGCGCGACGAGCGCGAAGAAGCGCGGCAGGAAGTCCGCAAATCGCTGTTCGACGTCATGGAGATGGCGGCAGCCTATTTCGAGGCGGCGCTGGTGCACAATATCGGCGCCCGGGCCCGCGGCTATCTGCTCGAGCGCGGCGTCACAGCGCAGGCGCAGTCGCGCTTCCGCGTCGGTTTTGCGCCCGACAGCCGCAATGGGCTCAAGGAACACCTCGCGGCCAATGGTGTCACCGCGCAGGAAATGGCCGACACCGGCCTCGTGGCGTCACGCGAGGATGATCCGCTCACCTACGACCGGTTCCGCAACCGCGTGATGTTCCCGATCACCGATTTTCGCGGCCGGATCGTTGCTTTCGGCGGCCGGGCGCTGTCGGCGGACATGCCGGCCAAATACCTCAATTCGCCGGAGACCGTGCTCTTTCAGAAGCGGCTGGTGCTCTACAACGGCATGGATGCCCGCAAGGCCGCCCGCGACGGCAAGCCGGTTGTGGTGGTCGAGGGCTATCTCGATGTCATCGCCGCCGTGATGGCGGGGTTCGAGGGCACTGTCGCGCCGATGGGCACGGCGCTGACCGAGGACCATCTGCAGCTCCTCTGGCGCATGAGCGACGGCCCGATCCTCTGCTTTGACGGCGACAGCGCTGGCATCCGCGCCGCCGAGCGCGCCACCGGCCTGATCCTGCCGCACCTCGCCCCGGGCAAGACCGTCAAGATCGCGACGCTGCCGGAGGGCCTGGACCCGGACGATCTCATCAAGGCAGAGGGCCGCAATGCCTTTGCCGACGTGCTCGACCGCGCCCGTTCGCTCTCCGACGTCGTGTGGAGCCTCGAGACCGGCGGTATCGTGCCCGAAACGCCGGAGGCGCGCGCCGCGCTCGAGGCGCGCTTGCGCGAACGGGCCAATTCGATCGGCGACCAGTCCGTGCGCCGGCACTACATGCAAGCGTTCGATGAAAAGCTCGCCGCGTTCTTCCAGCCGGTGCGACCGCAGCGCTGGGACGGCCAGCGCAACAATGACCGGCGGGGCAGCGGGGGGCGCGGCCAGTACGGCCAGCCCTACGGCCAAAATCGCGGCACGCCGCGGCTGGTGGTCTCCGACACGCTGCGCAATTCCCGCCTGGTGAAGCCGGGCCTCGCCGCCGATCCCAGCCCGCGTGAGGCGGTGATCCTCATCAGCCTCATCAACCATCCGGCGCTGGCGGAATCCCGGCTCGAGAGCCTCGCGCACCTCGAATTCGGCTCGCCGGCGGCCCGCAAGCTGTTTTCGGCGGTGCTCGACCTCATCATGGCCGATCACGATGTTTTGGGCGCCGACCTCAAGGCGGCGCTCGGCGGCCGGGGTTTTGGCCCGGCGATCGAGAAAATGGACACTTTGCTCAGGGGGCAGGGGATCTGGCAGGTGGGCTCGGAAACCGCCGGGCTCGACGCCGAAACCGGCCTAACGCACGCCCTGGCCTTGCATTACAAGTCGGTTGAGCTAAATAAGGCCCTGAAAGCAGCAGAAAACGCCCTCGACGTCGATTGGACCGAGGACTCCTTCAGGGTGCTGCAGGACATCAAGAATCAGATCACGACCGTCGATGGCACTGAGGCATTGATCGAGGGATTTGGTTCGCTATCCGGACGCGCGGCGCGGAGCTTCTAAGGACAGGCTCGCGAACGCGCGATTTTGCTTAAGGGCGAATCAGTTACATAAGCCCTCCGGAAACGAATCATCTGCGGGCTGCCGCAGGCCCTTGTTGCTTCTCTCACTGCCACCATTTGAACCGAACGGACCCTCTGAGGGTCACGGAGCAAAAGCCAGATGGCTACGAAGGCACCCGTGAAGGCTCCTGCCAGGGCGGCGAAGGCCGCCAAGGCGGTACCCAAGAAGAGCGCACCCAAGGCAGCGCCCAAGAAGAAGCCGGCCCCCGCCAGGACTCCCCCGAAGGCGGTGAGCAAGGTTGCGGCCAAGCCGCTCAAGACGCCGGCGGCCAAGGGGACCGCAAAAAAGGGAGAGGCGAAGACTTCGGCGAAGCCAAAAGCGGCGCCGAAGCCGGCAGTGAAAGTGAAGCCGCTCGCCAAGGCAAAGCCCGAATCAAAGGGCAAGCCGCAGGTGAAGGCGAAACCGGCGCCCAAGGCGAAGGTCGAGCCCCACAAGGCGGAACCAAAGCTGAAGGCAGGAGCTAAGCCAAAGGCAGCTCCCAGGCCCGCTGAAAAAATCAAGGCACCGGCCAAGGCCGTTGTTCCCAAAAGCCAGGTGAAGGCACCGGCAAAAGAAACTCCGGCGAAAGCCGCCTCAGCAAAGACAGACGTAAAACCAGTGAAGACCGAGACCATTCCCGAGCCGAAAACCGCCGCGCCCGTCCTCGCCAAAACCGCTGCAAGGGCATCGGCCAAGAACGGCAAGGACGACAAGGCTCTGGCCCCGGGCGAAAAGCCCGAGGGCGCTGCCGAGACGCCCGACAGCCCGCTGCTCGATCTTTCCGATGCTGCTGTCAAAAAGCTCATCAAGACCGCCAAGAAGCGCGGTTACGTCACCTATGAAGAGGTGAACGCGGTTCTGCCGTCCGACCAGGTTTCGCCCGACCAGATCGAAGACATCATGTCGATGTTCTCCGAGATGGGCATCAACGTCGTCGACGAGGACGAGGTCGAAGAGGCCGAGCCCGAGACGCCGGAAGAAGAATCGACTGAACTGGCCGAGCGCACCGGCACCGCCGTCGCCAGCAAGTCCAACGCCCGCGAAGGTTCCGATCGTACCGACGATCCGGTCCGCATGTATCTGCGCGAGATGGGCTCGGTGGAGCTCTTGAGCCGCGAGGGCGAAATCGCCATCGCCAAGCGCATCGAAGCCGGCCGCGAGACGATGATCGAGGGTCTCTGCGAATCGCCGCTGACCTTCCAGGCCATCATCATCTGGCGCGACCAGCTCGCCGCCGCGGAAATTCTGCTGCGCGACATCATCGACCTCGAAGCGACCTATGCCGGCCCCGACGCCAAGCAGGCCGCCCCGGTCGTGCCCGCCGAAGAATATCGGCCCGCCGTAGCCTCCGAGCAGGTCAGGACGCAGAAGCCGGCCGCCCCGCAGCCGCGCCGCGCCGGTGGCGATTCCGACGACGACTATGTTCCCGAGGAGCCGCAGGCGCCGCAGGATCCGGTCGACGACGACGACGACGATTTCGAGAATTCGCTGTCGCTGTCGGCGATGGAAGCCGAACTCAAGCCGCAGGTGGTCGAGACTTTCGATCGCATCGCCGACGCTTACGGCAAGATGCGCAAGCTCCAGGACAAGCACGCGGCCGATCGGAGCAAGCCCGTCACCGGCGCCGAGACCAAGAAGGTCGAAGGTTTCCGCTCGACGGTGATCGCCGACGTCAAATCGCTGTCGCTCAACGCCTCGCGTATCGAGAGCCTCGTCGAACAGCTCTACGACATCAACAAGCGCCTCGTGCGCCTCGAGGGTCGCCTGCTGCGTCTCGCCGAGAGCTACGGCATCAAGCGCGACGAATTTCTGGAAGCCTATTTTACGCACGAGTTGGACGAGAGCTGGGCCGCCGACGTCGCCATCCGCTCCAAGCACTGGGCCGAGTTCACCAAGCGCGAAGGCGACACGGTTCGGGAAATCCGCGGCGAGATCCACACCCTCGCAACGGAAGCCGGGCTCGACGTCACCGAATATCGCCGCATCGTCCACAAGGTGCAGAAGGGCGAGCGCGAAGCCGCCATCGCCAAGAAGGAAATGGTCGAGGCCAACCTTCGTCTCGTGATCTCGATCGCCAAGAAATACACCAACCGCGGCCTGCAGTTCCTGGACCTTATCCAGGAGGGCAACATCGGGCTGATGAAGGCCGTCGATAAGTTCGAGTATCGCCGCGGCTACAAATTCTCGACCTATGCGACATGGTGGATCCGCCAGGCGATCACCCGCTCGATCGCGGACCAGGCGCGGACCATTCGAATCCCGGTCCACATGATCGAAACGATCAACAAGCTGGTCCGCACCGGCCGCCAGTTCCTCCACGAAACCGGCCGCGAAGCCACCCCCGAGGAGCTCGCCGAGCGCCTCTCGATGCCGCTCGAAAAGGTCCGCAAAGTCCTCAAGATCGCCAAGGAACCGATCAGCCTCGAAACCCCCATCGGCGACGAGGAAGACAGCCATCTGGGCGACTTCATCGAGGACAAGAACGCCGTCATCCCGGTCGACGCCGCGATCCAGAGCAACCTCAAGGAAACCGTCACCCGGGTGCTGGCAAGCCTAACCCCGCGCGAAGAACGAGTCCTCCGCATGCGGTTTGGGATCGGCATGAACACCGATCACACGCTCGAGGAAGTCGGCCAGCAATTCTCGGTCACGAGAGAACGCATCCGGCAGATCGAGGCCAAGGCGCTGCGGAAGCTGAAGCATCCGAGCCGCAGCCGCAAAATGCGGAGCTTCTTGGATCAGTGAGCGGTGACGTGCCTCACAGGCCGACCCTTGAAGAAATACTGGCGAGCGAGCCGGAAGAGTCTTC
>JBKJTB010000024.1:0-16482 GCA_046594305.1 Devosia sp.
AGGTGGTCGAGGAGGAATGGGGCCGCGACCTCATCACCAGCTGGAACACGCACGACTGGATCGACCTGCCGCGGCGAGTGGGCGAGCGCATCGCGCCGCTGATCGGAGCGGAGCCGGGTACGGTGATCGTCGCCGATTCGACCTCGCTCAATATCTTCAAGCTGCTGTCGATATCCTGCCAAAAGGCGGCAAACCGCAGGGTCATTTTGACCGAATCCGGGAACTTTCCGACCGACATTTACATGGCCGAAGGGTTCGCCTCGCTGGCCGGACACGAGGTGAGGGTCAGTGACCTGTCAGTCATCGGCGACGATGTCGCGGTCGTCCTCGTCACTGAGGTCAATTACCGGACCGGTGCACGGCACGACATGCGGGCGCTCACCGAGCGGGCCCAGGCGGCGGGCGCGCTGGTGATCTGGGACCTCTGCCACTCCGCGGGGGCATTTCCCGTGGACCTTGCCGGGGCCGATGCCGATTTCGCGGTTGGGTGCGGCTACAAGTACCTCAATGGCGGGCCGGGGGCGCCGGCGTTTGCTTACGTCGCGCCGCGTCATCTGCCGGGACTGCGGCAGCCGCTGAGCGGGTGGCTGGGGCATGTCGCGCCGTTTGCATTTGCGGCCGAGTATCAACCGGCCGAGGGCATCGACGCGTTGCGGGTGGGGACACCGCCGGTGATCTCGATGAGCGCGCTGGATGCGGCGCTCGATGCGTATGATGGCGTCGATCTCGCGGCGGTGCGGGCGAAGGCGGATGCGCTGTTCGAGTTGTTCACAAGCGAAGTGGCGGCGCGCTGCCCGGAGTTCGAGCTGCTGACGCCGCGCGACGCGAGCAAACGCGGCACGCAGGTTTCGCTGCGGCACGCGGAAGGCTACGCGATCATGCAGGCGCTGATCGCCCGCGGCGTCATCGGCGACTTCCGCCAGCCCGATATCATGCGGTTCGGGCTCACGCCGCTGTACCTGCGGTTCGAGGATGTGTTCCGGGCGGTCGAGATACTCGCTGACGTGATGGCGACGCGCGCTTGGGATCGCGAGGCGTTCAAGCGGAAGGCGAAGGTGGTGTAATCTTGCGCAAATATGTGTGCTGTGCATATATGTGCGCATAGCACGGAGAGGAACGTGCAGCACGAAACCAATACGAAGAAGATAGTGGCGAGACTGTTACGCGGGCTGGGTGAATGTCGGCGGCGGCAGTCACGACAAATTTCGTAAGCCCGGTCACGTCCCAATTATGGTGCCACGGCATACGGAAGTTAAGTCGGGCGTGGCAAGGTCGATAGCGAAGAGCGCTGGTTGGCCACTAAAAGAGGAATAAATCTATGGCCAGATATATGGCGATGGTCGAAGGGAAGCCAGGTTCGTTCGGATTGATCTTTCCCGATTTGCCGGGTTGTGTGGCGATGGGCAAGTCGATCGACGAAGTTGTTCAACTCGGAACGGAGGCTCTTTCTGAGTGGATCGCTGATGTTACGGCCGACGGACTTCGCGTGCCAAAAGCCCGGACGACCGAACAGTTGCTCAAGGATCCAGAGGTCCAGGGCGATCTAGCGACAGGGTCGATCTTTGTGTCGATACCATTGGTCCTCGATACGGGACGCTCCGCGCGCGCGAATATCTCGATCGACTCCGGACTGCTAACCGCAATCGACGAGGCTGCTCAACGCAATGGCGTAACCCGCTCGTCTTTCCTCGCGGCTGCTGCCCGCGACAAGATCAAAGCGATAGCCTGATCACCACCGCCCGATCACCCGCTTCACCTTCTCGATGAAGCTTTTGAGCTGGTCCGGGCTCACATTGTTCATGTCGTACTGCGCCAAGTACGTCGGCGGGAGCCAGCCGCCGAAGGTGACCCAGCCCCAGCGTTTGGCCATGCGGCGCGGTGGGTCGCCCATTACCCAGGTGCGGAAACGGTCGCCGCCATAGGAGGTGACGAAGGCGACCTTCTTGATGTGCTTGAGGTTGGGCTTGAGCTTGCCCTTGTCCGGTCCGTCGCCGCCGACGAGGACGAAGGACACGCCGGGCATGAAGACTTTGTCGAAATAGCCCTTGAGGATGGCGGGGAAGCCGTAGTTCCAGACGGGGTGGACGACGACGAGGCCTTCGGCGGCCATCAGCCGGTCGACATAGGGTTTGAGCGCCGGCGTGATGTTGTTGGGCACGTCGTGATAGCCGAGGCGGTCCTCTCGGCTCAGGACCGGGTCGAAGTTCTCAGCGTAAAGGTCGACCAGATCGACCTCGTGGCCCTTCGATTTCAGCGTCTCTACAACGGCGTTACAGAGCGAGCGGTTGTAGCTCGTCTCGAGCGGGTGGGCATGCAGCACCATGACCCGCATCAGGCAGCGCCGAGAGTCTTGAGGCCGTCGAACAGCCAGGCACGGCCGCTATCGAAATCGAAGTTCGGATCATCCCAGGCGATCATCTTGCCCGGATTGAGGATGCCCTTGGGATCGGCCTGCTTCTTGAACTCGAGCTGGTTGCGGTCGGTTTTCTTCATGCCGCCTTCTTCGAGCGTGTAGCGGTGCGGGTTGAAGACGAGGCAGCCATTGGCCTCGTGCAGCGCGATGATTTCTTCGAGCCGCGCTTCCGTTGTGTAGCGAACGATGGGCAAGCCGGAGAACACGATGCGCCCGTCGAAGCGGCCCATCTCGATGTGCATCGGCATCTCGTCGCCGAACAGATCGATGGCCCATTTGACGTGGGCGAGATCGGGGTACTGCGTCTGCAGATACGTGATAGCGGGATCGAGCTTCAGACCACGCAGCGTCGTGTGGTTCCAGGCCAGCTCATAGATCGGCGGGAGATTCTTCTTTTCGTCCTCGGGCAGGGTGTCTGACCGCAGCAGCAGGTCGCCCTGGTGGAAGGCGATGAGGTCCATCAGCGCGGGAACAGCGAAGGGCGCCGCCATCATCAGCACGACCGACTGGTCGCGGTGCTTGATGTAGGGGCGGTGGCGGTTGAACCAGTCATAGGCGATGGGCGCCGCGACCGGCGAGATCTCCTTGCAGAGGAGGCCGTCCTGCCGCGCGGATTGTTCGCCGAAGGCGCAGGCGTCCATGATGGAGTCGAACCCCACCATGACGTCGACCCAGTCATAGGCGGCCGTCAGCGGCATCTCGGCTTCGACGATGATGCCGTTGGTGCCATAGGCGTGCGCGACCTTGAGGATGTCGGGGCCGGTGAGGTCGAGGATGCGCGGCGTCTCCTCGCAGGTGATGACGCGGAGGCCGAGGATGTTGCCGAAATTGCGCAAGCCGCCCCAGCGGATGGAGCCGACGCCGCCGGAACCGCCGGCGATGAAGCCGCCCAGCGTCGCCATGCGATAGGTCGAGGGGTGGAACCGCATCTCGCCGCCGACGGCGGCCTTGGTCTGATCGTCGAGCTTTTCGAGGATGATGCCGGCTTCGGCGCGGACGCGGTCCTTCTTGATCGAGATGACCTTGTCGAGGCTGGTGAGATCGAGGATGACGCCGCCTGACAATGGCATTGCCTGGCCGTAGTTGCCGGTGCCGGCGCCGCGCGGTGTCACTGGAATGCCGCTCTTATAGGCGGCGGCGAGGATGGTGACGATGTCGACCTGATTGCGCGGCGTGACGACAAGCTGCGCGGTGACGTTCTCGAGCTCGGCCTTGAGGCGTGGTGAGTACCAATAATGGTCGCGGCTCTTCTGCTGCACGATCTTGGGGTGATCCTGCTGCGGAATATCGCCGATTGCGGCGCGGAAGGCGGTCAGGTCCATCTCAGGCCTCCATTAGGTCGTCGAGTTCGCGGTAGTCGGGCAGGGTGGTGTCGATCGCGACGCCGTTGCGTAGCACTTCGCGGTCCGATTGCGGGCGGGACAGCAGCTCGGTCCAGGTTCGGGCGCGGAACAGGATAAGGTCCGCCGGTGCGCCGGCCTTGATCTCGGCGGTGTAGTCGAAGCCGGCGATCGCGGCCGCGTCGCCGGTGATGCTGCGGGCCCAGCTCCAGGCTTCGTCCTGCGGATGGTCGAAATGGAGGATGCGGGCGCCTTCGCGCAGCACTTCGAGACCGTCGAGATCGCCATAGGCGTAGAACGGGTCGCGCGTGTTGTCGGAGGCGATGGCGACGGAGACGCCGGCGGCGCGGAACTCGTGCAACAGCGTAACGCCGCGGCGGATGGGGGTGACGTGTCCGCCGGCGTTGCGGTCCATCAGATAGAGATTACACAGTGGGAGCGAGACGATCGAGATGCCGGCCCGCGCCACCTTCTCGATGGTGCGCTGCTGCGTGATCTCGTCCTGGACGGTGAGCACGCAGCAATGTCCGGCGAGGACTTTGCCCGTGTAGCCGGTGGCGAGCACGGCGTCGGCGAGATGCTCGAGGACGTGCGAGTCCGGGTCGCCGGTTTCGTCAGCGTGGATGTCGAGGTCGAGGCCGTATTCGCCGGCCTTCTCGACGACGCGCAGCATTGCTTCGGCGCTGCGCGAGTAGGTGAGGACGGCGCCGCCGAGCAGACCGCCGAACGCCTTGACCTTGCGCGCCACTTCATCGAGCTGCGCGGCGTCGACGAGATTGTCAGGGCCGACGAGCGAGACGGCCTGCAACTCGATCTTGCCTTTCCACGCGTCGCGGACTTTCGCGAACAGATCCCAGCTGATGTCATGCTGGGGCGGGATCGAGTCGAGATGGGTGCGGATGGCGGCGGTGCCATGAGCGTAGGCGGAGCGCAGCGCAAAATTCATGCGGCGCTCGACGTCCTCGGCCGACCACAGGCCGACACGGTCAGTCTGCACGGCGAGCAGGGCGCTCAGCCAGGTGCCGTCGGGGTTCTGCTTGCGCGGCCAGATGTGGCCCTTGTCGATATGCGTGTGGATGTCGACGAAGGCGGCCAGCACGAGGCCGCCGTCGAGATCGCGGCCGGGGCCGGGCGTGTGCGGTGCGATGCTGGCGATCTTGCCGTCGGCGATAACGATATCAACGCGCTCGATGCCGCCACCGGGGCGGCCCATCATTGCTGATGGCACGCCTGCGTTGCGGAGGGTCTGCATCAATTCTCCCGGCGCACGGCACTTTCGTGCCAGCGATGCAGGACCAGCCAAGAGATGAGCGAGGTAAAGCCGAAGATGGCGACGCCCGTGGCGGTGAGCATGACCAGCGCCGCGAACATGCGCGGGATGTTGAGGCGATAACCGGATTCGAGGATGCGGAAGGCGAGGCCCGACCCCTGGCCGGCGCTGCCCGCCGCGAACTCGGCGACCACCGCCGCGATCAGCGACAGGCCGCCGCCGATACGGAGGCCGGTGAGGAAGTAAGGCATGGAGGCGGGGATCTTGAGATAGATCAGGCTCTTCCAGCGGCCCGCGCCATAGAGGTCGAACAGGTTGAGGAGGTTGTGGTCGACGCTCTTCAGACCCGACACCATGTTGGAGAGGATCGGGAAGAACGCGACGAGGAACGCGACGATCAGGAGGGCCGTCTGCGTGTTGGGGGTGTAGATCAACAGCAGCGGCGCGATAGCGATGACCGGCGTCACCTGGAGGATCACCGCGAACGGGAAGACCGCGAGCTCGATCCATTTGGACTGGACGAGAAGGATTGCAATGCCGACGCCGCCGATCAGCGCGAGGATCAGCGCCTGGAAGGTGATGCTGAGCGTCACCCACAGCGAGGGGAGGAGCGTCGGGTAGTCGTTGCGCAGCGAGTTCCAGACGTCGACGGGGCTCGGCAGGATGTATTTGGGCTGCTTGGTGATGACGACGTAGGCCCACCACGCGAACACCGCGAGCACCAGCATGGTGACCGGCACGACGATGCGCAGCACGGATTCGAGGGTCGAGGTGCGCGGCGCGACGATGACGACGGAGGCGTCGGTGCCTTCGTCGCCGGAGAGGACCGGCTGGGCTTGACTAGTGTCCGACACTGCCGCCTCCGACGTGAATGGCTTCCTGGAGCGCGCGCGACACCTTGTCGGTCATGGCGCGGTATTCTTCGGAGGTGCGGTAGTTGGAGTCGCGATGCGTGGACGTGCTGAGCGGGATGTCGGCATAGACCTGGCCCGGCCGCGCCTTCATCACGACGATGCGATTGCTGAGGTAGGCGCTCTCGAACACCGAATGGGTGACGAAGATGACTGTGATGCCGGTTTGACGCCACAGCCGCAGCACGTCGTCATTGAGCCTTTGCCGCGTGATCTCGTCGAGCGCGGCGAAGGGCTCGTCCATCAACAGGAGCTTCGGTTTGGTGACGAGGGCACGGGCGATCGAGACGCGCATCTTCATGCCGCCCGAGAGCTCGCGCGGATAGGCTTCGGCGAAATCGGCGAGGCCGACTTCGGCGAGCGTTGCCATCACGCGGTCGCGTGCATCGGCTTTGCTGATGCCCTGGAGTTTCATCGGCAGGTAGACGTTGCCGAACACCGTCGACCACGGCATCAGCGTCGGCTCCTGGAAGACGAAGCCGATATCGCCCTGTGGAATGCCTTTGGAATTGAGCTGGCTGGTGGGCCAGTCGATGCTACCCGAGCTGGCGGCGCCGAGGCCGGCGATGATCCGCAGCGCCGTCGACTTGCCACAGCCCGAGGGGCCGAGCAGGCTCAGGAATTCGCCGCGCTCGACGTCGAGCGACATGTCCTTGAGCGCGAGCGTGCCGTTCGAGAACACTTTCGAGATTTTGCGCATCGAAACAACGGCGCGGCTTGATGCGCCCCGCTTTGTTTCGGGCCGGGGTTCGGCAACGGAGAGATCAGTCAAAGACAAACCCGTGTTAGGGCGAAAACGGCGCGGGCAGGATCGCCCGCGCCGAGGAGTGGTAGATTACTTCACCAGCTCTTTGCCAAGGCCCTGGCAGACGAGTTCGGTGGTGTAGGCCTGCTTGATGTCGATGCCGGCTTCGAACAGGCCGACGCCAACGAGCTGCTGGTAGAATCCGTCCCAGCGCGCGTCGGTCATGCAGCCGATACCCTTGTCCTCGGCGTCGCCGGAGACGACGATGCCGTATTCCTTCATCTTGGCGATGCCGAAGGCGATCTGCTCGTCGGTCATTTCCGGATTTTCGGTCTTGATGAGCGCGTTGGCGGCGGTGTTGTCGCCATAGAGGTAATGGTACCAGCCGATGATGGTGGCCTCGACGAAGCGCTTGGCGACATCCTTGTTGGCGTCATACCAGGGCTTCATCGTCTCGATGGTGGTCGAGTAGGGCTCGTAGCCATTGTCGGCGAGCAGGAACACCTGCGGCACGAAGCCGGCTTCCTTCTCGACGGCGAGTGGCTCGGACGTCAGATAGCCCTGCTGGATCGACATCTTGTCGGCGATGAACGGCGCCGGGTTGAAGGTGTAGGGCTCGAACTTCTCGTCGACGAAAGCCGGGTTCTTGGCCTTCATCCAGAGGAAGTAGGAGATGAAGCCGTCCTTGCTGAGGATGTACTTCGATGCGCCCGCGAGGTCGTCGAAGGCTTTGAAGCCCGCATCGGGGTGCGCCATCAGGATCTGCGGATCCTTCTGGAAGATCGAGGCGATGGTCAGCGTCGGGATGCCTTCCTTGACCGCGTCGATCGCAGTGGTCATGCCACCCATGTAGAACTGGATCTGGCCGCCGGTCAGCAGCGCGCGGTTGGCGCCCTGCGGGCCACCCTGGCGGATGGTGACCTTGAGGCCGTATTTCTCGTAAGTGCCGTCGGCGACGGCCTGGTAATAGCCGCCGTGCTCGGCCTGCGCGAGCCAGTTGGTGCCGAAGCTCACTTCATCCAGTGCGAATGAAGGGGCTGCGAAGGCGGCGACGGCAGCAGCCGTGACCAGCTTCAATATCGTGTGCATGTCGGTAGTCTCCCTGTTGTCCCTGAAGATCCCCGTGGCGGCCGCGGCTGTGTCATTGGGGAGGCGCCAGCCGGTTCGATGCCTCGACTGGCATCTTGAAGCCGATTAATTCAGCGTGGCTGACAAAAGAAAAGCGCAAAATCGCGGCATCGGACGATGTGCCTAGATAAGGAGCAAGCGGGCACGCTTTTGGGCTGGCTTTCGCCCGGTCTTGCCGGTTAGCTGGGCAACAGCACGGGACACTTATGCACAAGCCGCTTTCGCCGACGACGATCCACCCGCCTTTCTCGGCCTATTCCAACGGAGTCGAGGTCCCGGCGGGGCAGCGACTCGTGTTCTGCTCGGGCCAGCTCGGGATCACCCAGGATGGGACGATTCCGGAAAATGCGGGCGAGCAGGCGGAACTCTGCTTCGACAATATTGCCGCGATCCTCGCCGAGGCCGGGCTTGGGCTCGAGCACGTCGTGCGGATCAATGCGTTCGTCACCGGACGCGAGCATTTGCGGCCCTATATGGACGTGCGGAACAGACGCTTCAGCCACCCGCTGCCCGCCTCGACGCTGATGATCGTCGCAGGGTTTGCGCGGCTGGAGTTTTTCGTCGAGATCGAAGTGGTGGCCGCGGGACCGGCGTCGGAGGTGTGATGATGGCGCGCAAGATCTACTGGACGGATTTCTCCGCGGCCGAATACGGCAACATCGATCCGATGAAGACCATCGCCGTCGTTCCCATCGCGGCGGTCGAGCAGCACGGCCCGCACATGCCGGTCGGGACCGACATGATCCTCAACCAGGGGTGCCTCGATCTGCTGGTCGCGCGCGCCCCTGAAGACCTCGATATCCGCATCCTGCCGATCCAGCAGGTGGGCAAATCGAACGAACACACCTGGGCGAGGGGGACCGTGACGCACACGGCGCACACGCTGATCGATGCGTGGTTCGAACTGGGCCGGTCGATCAGCCGGGCTGGGGTCAAGAAGCTGGTCTTCGTCAACTCGCACGGCGGCAATGAATCGGTGATGGATATTGTCGGCCGCGAGCTGCGGGTGCGCGAGACCATGCTGGTGGTCAAGACCGGCTGGACCCGCTTCCAGCCGCCGGATGGATTGCTGACCGACGTCGAGAAGCGCCACGGCATCCATGCGGGCGATCTCGAAACCTCGCTGATGCTGTTGTTCCGGCCCGAGTTGGTGCACCCCGACAAGCTCGACGATTTCCGCTCGATCGCCGCACGCGACGAGCAGCAGTTCAAGTATCTGCGGCCGACCGGCACGCACGCCTATTCATGGATCGCCTCGGACCTCAACCCATCGGGCGCGGTGGGCAACGCCGCAAATGCGTCGGCGGAACGCGGGCGGATCATCGCCGAGGCGGAGGTAGCGGGGATGCTGGAACTGCTCGCCGAAGTCGAACGCTTCCCGCTGCCCGGATCTGCGGCAATACTTTGACAAGACGTTAATCGAAGAAGTGATTAGCCATTCGACCGAAATGCTTTTCGTTCAAATTGCTTGCGGACCCCGGTCTATGGTATTGTAGGCAATTGGATTTCGCCCTTCAGAGACTATTTCTGTGCAGCAACGGCTTCCCGGTCCCAAAGTCGCGCGTAATTTCTCCGGCGTAGCACTTGGTGCAGGCGTCTCCCTCTTCCTCATCAGCCTGGTGTCGAACCTGCTGATGCTGGCGGGGCCGCTGTTCATGCTGCAGATCTACGACCGCGTGCTCTCGAGCCGGTCGCTGCCGACGCTGACGGCGTTCATCGTCATCATCATCGCGATCTACATCTTCTACGCCTTCATCGAGACCATCCGCACGCGCATGTCGCTGCGGCTCGCCAACCTCATGGATCATGCGGTGGGCGAAAGGCTGTTCGAGGCATCTGTTCGACTGCGGCTCGCCTCGGGGCAGGCGAGCCAGATGGATCCCGTGCGCGATGGCGACAGCCTGCGGGCGTTCCTCGCCGGACCGGGACCGCTGTCGCTCCTCGATATGCCGTGGGTGCCGATCTATCTGGCGGTGGTGTTCGTCATCCATCCGATGCTGGGCTGGCTGGCGGTCGGCGGCGCGATTGTCATCACCATCCTGATGATCATCAACGAATTCGTCCTGCGCAAGCCGAGCAAGGACAGCTCCGCTGCGATCAATGCGCGGCAGCGCCAGACCGACGATGCGCGCTCCAATGCCGAGACGGTCGTCGCGATGGGAATGATCGGCGACGTCGGCCGCCGCTGGCTGCGCCGGACCGGCGACATGCTGACCACGCAGCGGATGACCAACGATCGTGCCACCTTCTTCTCCTCGATCACCAAGGCGACGCGCCTGCTGCTGCAGTCGCTGGTTCTGGGTCTTGGCGCCTATGTCGTGATCAAGGGCGAAATGACCGGCGGTCTGATGATTGCCGCGTCGGTCGTCACCTCGCGGGCGCTGGCGCCGATCGAGCAGACGATTGCGCAGTGGAAGCAGTTCATCTCGGCACGCCAGGCGTGGGACCGGATCAAGCGCTACATGACGGCGGCGCCTGACCGCAGCCGCGAGACCATGCTGCCGCTGCCCAAGGGCACGCTGTCGGTCCGCCAGCTGGCGGCCGGCCCGCCGGGCTCCACCACGGCGATCATCGCCGGCATCACCCTCGAACTCGTCGCCGGCGACGGCATGGGCGTGCTGGGTCTTTCGGGGTCGGGCAAGTCATCGCTGGTGCGCACCATTTGCGGCGTCTGGACGCCGGGCTCCGGCGAAATCCGGCTCGATGGGGCGCTGCTGCAGCATTACGACCCCAGCCAGATCGGCAAGATCATCGGCTATTTGCCGCAGCGCGCCGACCTGTTCGACGGCTCGGTGGCCGAAAACATCGCCCGCTTCCAGACGGATGCCTCGAGCGAGGACGTGATCGCGGCGGCGCGGCTCGCCAATGTGCACGATCTGATTTCGAGCCTGCCCAACGGCTACGACACGCAGGTCGGGACGAGCGGCGACAACCTCTCGGCCGGACAGCGGCAGCGCGTCGGGCTGGCGCGGGCGCTCTATGGCAACCCGTTCCTCGTGATCCTCGACGAGCCCAATGCCAATCTCGATGCCGAGGGCGACGCGGCGCTGACGGATTCGATCCGCGCGGTGCGCGAGCGCGGCGGCATCGTGATTGTCGTGGCGCATCGTCCTAGCGCCGTAATTGCGGTGGACAAGCTGCTGTTCATGAAGAGCGGCAGGCAGGTTGTGTTCGGACCCAAGAACGACGTGCTGAAGCAGATCACCGGCGACAATGTGCAGCCGATAAGGACGCCCGGAACATGACCGCGGAAGCCACCAGCGGCAGCGGCGGTCCCGTATTCGACATCGCCAGCCTCAAGCGCCACTCGCTGGTCGGGCTCATTGGCGTTATCGGCCTGTTCGGCGGCCTGACGCTGTGGGCTGCGTTCACCGACATCCAGGGCGCCGTGATCGCGGGCGGTGCGCTGGCGGTCGAGGGGTTCTCCAAGCAAGTCCAGCACGCCGATGGCGGCATCGTGACGGAAATCCTCGCGCGCAACGAAGACACCGTCGACGAGGGCCAGGTGCTGGTCCGGCTCGACGACACCTCGATCAAGGCCAGCCTTGGCGTCGTCAATGCGCAGCGCAACGAGGCGCTGATCATCGAGGCGCGGCTGGTTGCAGAACTGGCGGGCGGCAAGGATTTCGTGCTGCCGGCGGAGCTTGCGCCGATCGGGGACGACACAGAGATTGCCTCGCGCTACCTGACGCAGCAGCAGATTCTTACTGCACGGGTACAGGATCAGGCCGGCAAGGTAAGCCAGCTCGACGAACAGATTTCGCAGCTCGATCATCAGATCGAGGGGCTCGACATCCAGCTGACCGCCGCCAACCAGCAATACGACATCATCGCCGACCGCGCCAAAGACATGGAGGGGCTCTTCACCAAGAACCTCGTCGAAGGCGGGCAGGTCTCGCAATTGCGGCTGCAGCTTGCGGCGGCGGAAGGCGAGAAGGGCCGGCTGATCGCGGCCGTGGCGCAGAGCCGCGCCACCATCGCCGAGAAGCGGCTCCAGATCGAGCAGATCAAGTCCGAGTTCACCCAGCGCGCGCTCGATGAGATTCAGCGCACGCGGCAGACCCTGGCGGAAGCGACGCAGCAGAAGGTGGCGGCCGAGGACCGGCTGGCACGGACCATTATCCGCGCCCCGCAAGCCGGCATCGTCCACGAATCCATCGTGCATACGGTGGGCGGCGTCGTCGGCTCAGGCCAGACGCTGATGATGATCGTGCCGCAATCGGACGATCTGCTGGTGGCCATCCATATCGACCCGATGGACATCGACCAGATCCAGCTCGGCCAGCGGGTGCACCTGCGCTTCTCGAGCCTCGACCAGCGCAAAACGCCGGAAGCCTGGGGCAATGTCGAGAATGTGTCGCCCGACCTCGTGGTCGAGCCGCAGACCGGCCGCCGCTACTACACGGCCAATGTGCGCATCGAGGCCGAGGAGAAGGCGAAACTCCCCAAGACGATCAAGCTGCTGCCCGGCATGCCGGTCGAAGCGTTCGTCACGACCGGCGACCGCAGCGTGCTCGACTACCTCATCCACCCCATCGTCGCCGAACTGCAGCTGGCCTTCCGCGAGCCGTAAGCTTCACATCGTCGCATCTCCCACGGAGTCATTCCCGCGAAAGCGGGAATCTCCGTTTGCGAAGTGCGCGGCTAGTGAACAGAGGGGACGAGCCGGGCGACGCCCGGCCCGATCGTTCCATGCCGACTGCACGCTCCGCCAACTGAGATTCCCGCTTTCGCGGGAATGACTCGGTGAGGTGCGCGAGAATGGCCAGCAGGTGTGTGAGACGGCGGCGAGGTGCTGTCGCAACATGCCGCTGACGTAGTATGGTCACCTATGGCCGCAAGCGCCCCATTGGGCCGCTGCGGTCTCGATTGACGGCCGAATGGCGCAGGACGCGTCGCCTGCACTGGAGTTGGCCCTTGGCAAAGATATCGGCATCCGCTTTGGCGGAATTGCTAGAATTGGTCGCACGCATGCTCCATTCGCGCGGCTATGCCCAAGACCTGTTTCCCGCTCAGTGGATGGCGTTGCGCTATTTCTCGAAATCGCCGGCCGAGCGACGGACGGCCAGCGATCTCGCCCGTTTCCAGGGCCTCGCCAACGGTCCGGTGAGCCGCACGGTGCGGACGCTGATCCAGAAGGGCATGCTGGCCAAGGCCGAGGTGCAGCCGCGGGGCAGGGCCGAAGTGCTCGATCTCACCGACGCCGGACGCAAAGTGCTGCAATCCGATCCGACGTTCGAACTGCAGAAGGCGCTGGCAGCGCTGGACGAAGGCGATCAGGAGGCGATGGCCCGGGGGCTCGAGACGATCCTCCGCCGCGTGTCGGGCGGCTCCCGGACCTAGCCGCGGCGTGCGGCTTTGAGGTCGCGACCGCGTCCCGCAACCAGAAAGCGGCACCCCGTCTTTTGGCTGTTGATCGCCCCTGCGATTGCCGCTACAAGCCGGGCCGAAATGCCCCGGGCGCTCCCGCGCCACGCGGCCATTTCACCTGTGCGCAGGCATCGCCGGCCATTGGGGAATAGTTCAACGGTAGAACTACGGACTCTGACTCCGTCAATCTTGGTTCGAATCCAGGTTCCCCAGCCAGCCGTAATCATCTGATATATAAATGCTTTATGACTTCGGTTGCTTATCAGCGCGGAGAACAGAGAGAGCTTTTGGGAGTATTTTTGGGAAGTTTGTTCCCGTTTCGGGCTCGCCCACGAGTGGGCCGACGGTCGTCTCAAGTCTCTAAAATAGGGACTGAGTGGTGCGTTCCTCTTGCGCGGTCCGCTCTGGTCGGGCGGTTCACGCCATCCACCACCACGTTTTCATGCTGGCGCTCTACTTCACGTTTACAACTTTGCCGCATCCATAAGACATTGCGCGGATGCTCGGAAGCGTCGCGGCAGGTTCCAGTCGAGCCGGAAAGATGTATGTTAACAATCGTTAAGAAAATTCTTTGTACTCGCAAGGGGCGAAAACATTGCAACCGACCGTCGAATGGGCTAGTTATGTCTGCGCGTCTGAGACGGGTCGCCAAGCGTCCCAACTTAGGGCTACAGCCCTAATAGCTCAGTCGCCACTATCTAACCTGGCGGCCTGACGGCGATGTATATTTGCTACATCGACGAGTCAGGTACGCCTGAGGTTCCGGGCACCACGTCACACTTTATCTTGGCAGGGCTCAGCATCCCAATTGAGAGTTGGCGAGCTTGCGACCGCGAGATTTCCCAAGTTCTGGGCCGTTATGGCCTAGAAGATGAAGAGCTCCACACGGCATGGCTGACCAGAAAGTACCTTGAACAGGTTCGCATTCCTGATTTCGAGAGCCTGGACTGGGCGGCCCGAAGGTCAGCAGTGGAGCGAGCGCGCGCCACCCATCTGTTGATGCTCCAACGCAAACAAAACAGCTCCGCCTATCGGCAGGCCAAGAAGAACTATACCCACAGCAAGGCGTATGTGCACCTTACCCTTGACGAGCGCCTGTCGGCAATTCGAGCGGTCGCTGATGCTCTGGGCTCATGGTCCAACGCCCGCCTCTTCGCTGAATGCATCGACAAAACGCACTTCGATCCAAACCGGAATCCTAGGACGATCGGCGAGCAGGCATTTGAACAGGTAATCTCACGCTTTCAGCAGTACCTATCCGCCCTCTCCCTTGCCGGGGCCACGCCGCAGAGCACGTTGGCGCTCCTTGTGCATGATAACAATCAGAGCGTAGCGAAAAAGCATACCGACCTTATGCGGCAGTTTCACAAGAGCGGGACACTTTGGACCACGGTAGACAACATAATCGAGACGCCGCTGTTCGTGGACAGCAGCCTAACTCGCATGGTCCAACTGGCCGATCTTTGTGCATACGCTTTGAGGCGCTATGTCGAGAATGGAGACACCGATCTCTTTCACAGAGTCTTCGCGCGAGCTGATCGGGCAAAGGGGAAGACGGTTGGCGTTCGCCACTTCGCTGGCCTGAGTTGCCAGTGCGAAATCTGCCTTGCCCATATTGGTAAAGCCGCTTGATTCCTTGCATACGTTTGCAAGCTCAGCGACAGCCATCCCCATCGCCGGGCGATTGACCCGTACGGACTCGCCCGCCTGTAGAGTCGAAGCGTTGTAATCTTTGCCGCCGCAAACGGTGGCCGTTGGGGCCAGCGGAAATCCTATTTCAAACTGAGACCAAACCCAGAACTGCGGACACTTTGTCCGATGGTCCGCAGTCTGAGTTCGATGCGTCCGAGATACCCTTAATCGTTGTAATCACTGGGCTTTCGAGACCACCGATTGGCCCACCGGACGAGAACAAAACAAGTCGTTTAGCTTTTCATTTAGCTAGTTTGTTCCCGTTTCGAGCTTGCGGAGAGCCTCCTCGGCAAGCCGTGGATCACGGTTGAGGTAGTGTACTTCGAGGATGGCCTCGACGTCTTTCAGTGAGTGCCCAGTAAAGGTGGCAATCTGCGGAACCGATGCGCCGGCGAGAGCCAGGCGGGTGACGGCGGTACCTCGGGTGTCGTGGAAGGTCAGCCCCTGGATGCCGGCGAGCTTGCACATCTTGCGGAACATCACGCTGAAGCCGTCCAGAGTCCACGGTCGACTGCGCCGATCCGTCAGCAGGATGCTGTCCATTGGGTTCGGGTTGCGATTGGCCTTGAGCTCGTCGAGCATCAGCTTCACCGGCTTGCCCACAGGGATCATGACGCGCTTACCGCCTTTGCCGCCGCGCTTGGTCTTGCCTTGGATCAGGCGGATGTGATTGCCGTCATAATTGGCCCATTTGAGGTTCAACAGGTCGCCCTCTCGCTGGCCGGTCCAAAGAGCCATGACCAGTGGAAGTTTGAGGTGGTCGAGCGCCACCCGAAGATAGGCTTCCTCGTCCTCAATGGTCCAGACGGCCTCCGATCGGTTGGCCGTGTAGAGCCGGCCCGCCCTTTCGCATGGGTTGGCGTCGATGATGCCGCGATCGAGACCCCAGCTCAGGATCCGGGCGAGGACCGTGTAAGCGTAGTCGGCCTGCCGCAGGGATGCCTTGGCGAGCTTGTCACGCCACTCCTTGAAGATGCCGCGAGTGCGCTTGTCCGGCATAGCGGCCAGCGGGAACCCTGCGAACTCGGCTTCGATCTTGACGATCAACTTGATGTAGTCATCCTTTGTGCGTGGAGCCAGCCCGAGGAACTCGGCACTGTTCTGAAACGCGGCGAGCAGCGACTGCATTGTCGCCGCCGTAGTCGGCTTCTTGTTTTTGGTAGCTGCGACGAACGCCTCCACAAACTCGGGTGAGCCGTATTCGTCGGGCAGACGCGGCCCGCCCTTGAACGCGTAGTAATAGCGATGAACGGTGCCATCGGCCGTCCTAACACGAACCGAGTTGAGCCCCTTGAAGGGGTTCTTCGACATCCCCCTACGCCTTGGCATTACCGTTCTCCCTAATCCATGCGTCGAGAGCGTTGGCGGGTTTCGAAGCCGCAACGGTATCCGACGTACCGCTGGCGAGAATGATAAGGCCTGTGGAGGGATCGACCTCGACTCGGGTCACGCGCATGCCGGCTGCTACGGCGCCGCTCACAGCGCGCCTGACGTCGACCTCTCGGAAGTTGGCTTGAGTCTTAGCCACTGACTACCTCCCCCCATGAGCCTGCGAGGGGAGAGGGCTGCGCTACGGTAAGTGCGATTGCACCGACGCTGATGAGCGCGATGGC
>JBKJTB010000109.1:0-8235 GCA_046594305.1 Devosia sp.
TGGCGGCGCCGTGGAGGAGCAGCAGAGCATAATTTCTCTGTAGCTGCTGCCTATGCGCGACTTCGCCGCCCCACATGAACAGTTATGGTTAACGGGACCCTCCAGAATTTCGCGTACCCAAGAATGTGGTTCTTCTATCCATCCTCGCCGCCGTGGACTTAGGCATCGACGAGGGCGAGTGACGAATGCTCATCGTCGAGCTCCACTAGGACTGCCGAAAGCTTCTTCTTGAGCTGCTTGCTTGTGCCCAACTTGCTCAGGGTCATGGCGCCGCCACTTGCGTGCCCTTTGACCGCGATAGTCGTGCCCAAACCCAGCGCGCGCGCTGCTTCCTCGGGTGGATCAAACGACCCGAAAGTCAGTCCGATCGCTTGTGTAAATTTGGACCGCAACGCGCCTATCGATTCGTGGATGTCAGCCGACCACTTGGACAGATCGCCTGTCCCAAGATCAAAGGGCGTTGATAGGTCGAGGGCGATCAAGTCATACTTGTCGTCGATCGCGGCGATCAGATCTTTCACCCTCCCGCTGCCAAGTTGAATCGGCCGCTCGGCGACAAACGAGAAATCCGCTAGCGTTGATGGGTCGACGCCAGTGTGGTCGCACCACGCCTTCAGCCGGATCCCTAACAGGCCGGCGTTCCCCCGACCTTCTACAAAGAGCACTTTGCCCTTGGTCACCGTGCTCCCGTGCCAGGTTCGCCCACTTGCAACACAAAGGCAGAGGTCCAGCATAGCGAACGATTTGAACGTCTTCGGTTTTCCTAAGAGCCCAAAAATATCGTCGCGTTTGATCCAGTCTTCCACGAGCCAATCGACCGGCAACGCGCGGTCGAACTCACCAAACAATCCATCCATCTAAGTTCCGTCCTTCCATCATGGTCGATACGTCTGCGGCAGTGCCTCCACGCTTTAAGTAGCGTGGAGCACTGCCGCCGTTGAGGCGTATCAGTGGTTTCAGGGGTGTTTCCGCGGCAGTGGGTCAAACGCATTCCAGCGGTTTTGCGGGCCTTTGCGGCGGCAACGTCAACGTGAATTCCGAGTACTGCCGCAACATGGAGCCACACGTTCGCTGCGGCAGTGGTTTGCGCTGCCGATGCCTCGGAAACGTCGAGACAATTTCTCTCCCGCGCAGTTGCGGCAGTGCTCCTAGACGACATCGGCATCGCCTTCGTCGTCATCCTCAGGCGGCAGCTTGCCGACCGCATAGCCCTCACGCTTGTTGCCGTTCTCGTCGCTCTGCTCGGGCGTCTTGCTCACGAGGATCCCGTCGTGCAGCCACGTATCGATCAGGACGCGGAGCTGCTTGCGATCGTTCCCCTCCACGATCGAGAGACCGAGGATCTTGGCGATGGGCGAGCCCACCCACTCGTCCTGAGACTGAGACGTCTTACGCCAGATCTTGTCGCCCATCAGCCGGAACACCTCTTCGAGCTGTTCCCGCGTGGCGTCGAGGCCGGGCTGCGGTGGCGTCCAGGTCGCAACGACGCCGACCTTGTCCGCTTCCGCGGCCAGACCGTCGCGGTCGATGTTGGCGTTCTCCAGGCTGATCGACTGGAGCTTGAACCACGTCTCGTCGGCAGAGGGGGGCGCCAGGTTCCCCTTCCCCTGGTCGGCGCGAAAATGCAGAGACGCCTGCGCTAAAGGAATACTAAGCTTCTGGGCATGCTTCGGCTGTAAGGCGTTCAGCACGCGGAGGTGACGCAGCTTGGCTAGGGCCGCGCCGCCACCGCGGAAATCCATGCCTTCGGAGTCACGACCGCGAGCCTTGACGGAATGGTGGGCGAGATGAACAGCGCAGTTCGCTGACTCCGCGATCTCGTTCCACGTCCGCGCGACCTGCTCGATCGCGGTGTTGTCGTTCTCCGAGACTGCGTGGGTAGAAACGAACGGATCAATAATCAGAACGTCGATCTTGGAACCCTTGAGCGCGGCAATGAGGGCGCTGACGACGGGCTTGGCGATGCGCGTACCAGTTCTATCTTGGGTCGCGATCTGAATGGGAAAGTCGCGGCCCGAGTCGAGGAAGAGGTAGCCGTCGATGTCGTCGGGCTTGAGCTGGTATTGCTTTCGAACCGCCTCCACCTTTCGGATCAGCTCGTCCATGGGGTCTTCGCCGTTCCAAAGCGCAACCCGGAGGCGATGCACAGGCTTCGTACCGAGGAGGGGCTTGCCGGAAGCCATGGCCACGGCCTCAGCGGTCAGGAGGGTGGACTTCCCGATGCCACCGTGCGCGAGCGTGCCGGTGGTGAACTGGCGGACGTAGCTCGGCTTGTATAGCCACGCACGAGGCGGGATCGTCTTCGGGTTCCGCGACACGTAGGGCGTGAAGCCCAAGGCGGGCTCTGGTACCGATCGGATGTCGTCGGTGCTAACGTCGTCCGGGAATTCGTCGATCGCCGCGGAGATACTGCGACTACCTGGCTCGGTCTTTGCGTATTGGTAGGCGTTAGCCACTTTGCGAGCGACGTGATTATCTGGCCAGTCGGCTGGGGCATCGATGGGCAGGTATTCTTCGATCAGCTCTTCGGCTTTGTCCGTCGAGATGCCCATGTCTCGCAGGGAAAGTGCCATGCCGAAGACGCTGACGGCATCATCACTCGTCGTACGCCAATTCTCCGTCGCACGCACGAACGTGGTGGCACGCGCGACGTCACCAGGATCGTCCCAACCGTACTTGGGCTCGGCACCCAGGCGCTGCCCGTCAGCATCAGGCAGCTCGCGCGCCCTCGCAAGATCGAACCCGAACTTTTCGGCCAGCCAATCCAGACCCCACCGTGACTCGAAATCCGAATTGTCGGCGACGATCCGCACCTGGAAGGGCTGGTCTTGATCCTTCTGATGCCAGGTTCCAGCCAAACGTCCAACCTGGGTCAGCAGGGTGCATTTTGGGTCGCCGCCGAAAGCATCTGCGAGCAGTTCTTGAAAGGCCTTCCAGCCTGCGAAGTCGGTCGTTGGGTCTATCATCCACCAACATTGATATTTGGCGACGCCGCCCTTTGAGGACGACTGAATGATGAGGTCGGGCGCCACTGGCCAGGTCTGCGGCAGCGGCGTCCCGTCCAGATCAAGGAAGACAGCCCGAGCAGCCGTGATGTTGCCTTCCTTGCGCGCCTTCCCGTCGGTCGCGTTGACCGCAATGAACACACCGCAGCCCTCGCGTTGCGCCAACATGAATCGGTCTGCGACATCTTCAAGGCGGCCCGCAAAACCTCGAGCGAGTGGGCGCTTCTTGTCGTGGTCAGGAAAGACCTGCCAGGCAACCTTGGCAAACTCGTCGCCAGCCAAGAGCTCGACGTGGCGCCGCGCTGCGTTGAGATCGAGCTCTAGATTCTTCTTGAGCATAGGTCCTCGCGGGGCGCTGGCTCCGAGCCTGCGATGTCGACAGTCAGCGCCGAAAAATGAAAGTCTCAAGGTTCCAGAAATGGAGCAATGTTCCGATCGTGCCATAGATGTACTAATTCTCGAGGTAGCGCCGGCTATACAATCGAGGCGGTTGCGCAAACCAGTCATTAAGTGTGTGTCTTGGCTGCCCATTAAGTCGCCCCCTCACATCATAAGGCCGACTGGACTTCACGTTGTTTTGGAGCATGTAAGGCGTGCGCTGCAGCGATGCGCGTACTCCGCCCGGTGACCACTCCGGGCTCTTGGCGGTAAAGCCGGGCACTCCCGCCCGACTGAGCCGACAGGAAGGCCAACATGCCCACCAAGATAAAGAAGACTCAACCGCGCGCTCGCAAGGCGGCGCCAAAAGTGACCACCTCGCCGAAGCATGCTGCCAAGGCGACCATATCGAAGAAGGACGCGGTTCTACGCCTCTTGCGTCGCCAGAATGGCGCGAGCATCGCGGAGATCGCGGCGGAAACGGACTGGATGCCTCACTCGGTCCGAGGGTTCCTGACCGCCACCGTGCGCAAGAAACTCGAATTGCCGCTGGTCTCAACGAAGGAGACCGGCAACGACCGCCGATATCACATCGCCGCGCTCAAGCCGGCGAAGGAGTGAACCAGATGGACGACCTGCTGCGTCGTGATGAACCGGGTACCGAGCCGCCAGTTCCGGTGGCCGACCGGGTTCGCCATCGCACAGGTCGTCCGTCCTCCGTTGATGACCGAGTGCACAACGATATAGCGGCGCTCGACGGGATGGACCTCGGGGACCTGCGAGCACTCTGGCAGAAGCTCTATCGCACAGCCGCACCCAAGGGCTTTCGGCGCGAGCTTCTGATCCGCGCCTGCGCGCACCAGATTCAGGTGACGGCCTATGGCGGCCTGTCGCCCAAGACGCGGCGCAAGCTGCTGAAGATCGCCGCTGAGGCCGAACGGGGCACCTTCACGACCGCGGGCTCGCCTCGCCGCCTCCGCCCTGGGACACGCCTCGTTCGCGCCTATGGGGGCAAGACCCACACCGTCGAGGTCTTAGCGGACGGCTTCGCCTGGAACGAGCAGAAGTTCCGGTCGCTCTCAGGCATCGCCAAGGCCATCAGCGGCACCAACTGGAACGGGAACGTGTTCTTCGGCCTCACCGGCCCCACGAAGGCCCCACCGGCGGCAAAGTCGGTGACGATCGATGAGTGACGCCAGGCCAAGCCGCAAAGCGCTCCGTGCCGCGATTTACACGCGCAAGTCGTCGGAAGAAGGGCTCGAGCAATCGTTCAATTCCCTCGATGCGCAACGGGCAGCCTGCGAAGCCTATGTGACGTCCCAGAAGCACGAAGGCTGGGCGCTGATCCCTGATCATTTCGACGACGGTGGTTTCTCGGGCGGCAACATCGAGCGCCCCGGGCTGCAACAGCTCATGGGCCTCGTCGACCGCGGCGAGGTCGATATCATCGTCGTGTACAAGATCGACCGGCTCACCCGCTCGCTCATGGACTTTGCCAAGTTGGCCGAGGAGTTCGAAAAGCACGACGTCTCGTTCGTCTCGATCACCCAGTCGCTTAACACGAAGGACTCCATGGGCCGCCTGATGCTCAACGTCCTGCTCAGCTTCGCGCAGTTCGAGCGCGAGCTGACAGGTGAGCGCATCCGCGACAAGTTCGCTGCCTCCAAGAAGCGCGGAATGTGGATGGGTGGGCCTCAGCCGATCGGCTACGACGTCAAGGATCGCCAGCTCACTCTCAACGAAGCCGAGGCCGAAACCGTCCGCAGGATCTTTGACCTCTATCTCGAACTCGGCAATGTCCGGCTCGTCGAAGAAGAGCTACGCCGGCTCGGACTCCGGACCAAGTCCTACGTCGCGCAGTCGGGCCGTCAGATGGGCGACCGGACCTTCACGCGCGGGCACCTCTACAAGCTGCTTGGCAACCCCCTCTACATCGGCAAAGTCAGTCACAAGGGCGAGCGCCACGAGGGGCAGCACGAAGCCATCGTCGACAGGAATATCTGGGACAAGGTCCAGGCCACGCTGGGCGACAACACCCAGGGCAAGCGCCGGCGCGCCAATGCCAAGGAGCCGAGCCTCGTGGCCGGCCTTCTGGTCGATGAGTTCGGCAACAAGCTCACCGCCACGCACGCCGTGAAGGACGGCAAGCGCTACCGGTACTACACCAGCAAGCCGTCGGCGGCGCGCGGTTCGCACAACCAGCCGGTCAGCGCGTACCGGATCCCGGCGAGTGAGATCGAGGCGATCGTCTCGCGTGAGATCGCGACGTTCCTGCGCGACGCTAGCCGATTGACCGATGCGCTTGGCATCGAGAAGTCGAAGCCCGAAGTTATTGCCCGAGCGCGGTCAGTCGGAGTGCAACTCGCCTCGGAGATCGACGCGTCCCTTCCCGGTTCGCTGGCCGAGACGATGAGTGAGATCGTCGAGAGCGTCGCACTCGCCCAGGGCAACGTCGCCATCAGTTTGAAGCAGCGCGAGTTGCGGGCGCGGCTACTCGGCCGGGTAGACGAGCCAGATGAGGGTGCAGCTCCCATTGAGATCGCCATTGCGGTCCAGATCGCTCGGTATGGCATGGCCAATCGGCTCGTGGTTGAAGGCGCGAACTCTTCGCGTGAGGGAGGAGTCTCCGACGAACCGCTCATTCGCGCGATAGCGTGTGGGCGAGCTTGGTTCGACGAGTTGGCAAGCGGCAAGGCGTCGTCGTTCGGCGAGATCGCGGAGCGCGTCGGAGTCACAGATCGGTACGTCAGCCGCATGGTTGATCTCGCGTTCCTGGCGCCGGATGTGGTCGAGACGATGTTGAATGGTGACCAGCGCGGAAGCGTCAGCGTTAAATCGTTGACTGTCGATGGAAGCATGCCCTCGCTGTGGGGTGAGCAGCGTAAGGTGCTTGGCACCCACATCGTCTGACTTTCGAGTCCGCCGAATTGGACGAGCGCCAACGCTTCGTAATTGTCGCTTAGGCATCTGCGTGCGATTCTCTGATTCGATCATCGGAGGACGTCATGGCCGAAACGTCGATCGAATGGACCGACGCGACGTGGAACCCTGTTGCGGGATGCACGATCCTGACCGCAGGTTGCACGAATTGTTACGCGATGCGGATGGCTGCGCGACTCGAGGCCATGGGCACTGAAAAGTACGCTGGGACCACTCGCAAGAGTGGGGGGCGAGCGAAGTGGACGGGGAAGATTGTCCTCGATAACCACGCGCTCGATGCGCCGTACACTTGGTCTCGTGCGCGCCGAGTCTTTGTTAATTCGATGTCCGACCTATTCCATGACGAAGTACCAGAGAGCTTCATCCGCAAAGTCTGGATCACGATGGCGGCGACCCCCCGACACACCTACCAGATCCTAACCAAGCGGCCTGAGCGCATGGCGGAAATTCTCAACGGCGATTTCCCCATTCTTCCCAATGTCTGGCTCGGCACCAGCGTCGAGGACGGCCGCGTGGTCGGTCGGCTCGACGAGCTGCGCCGCGTCCCAGCCGCGATCCGTTTCGTCTCATTCGAGCCGCTAATCGGATCGGTGGCGGGCGCTGAGATTGATGGTATTCATTGGGCAATCGTCGGCGGGGAATCCGGGCCACAGGCTAGAGCGATGGATCCGGTATGGGTCGATGAAATCGAGAGCGCCTGCCGAAAGTCGGGGGCGGCGTTTTTCTTCAAGCAGTGGGGCGGTCGGAATAAGAAGGCGGCTGGTCGGGAATATCGCGGGCGGACTTGGGATGCTTATCCCGAGGCCCGCGCTTAGAGCAAAGTGCCCTGACCGGACGGATTTGCGGCGACCTTCCAGAATTTCATCGCGAGCTCGTGCTTGGCCACCAGTAGCAGCCAGTAGAGCGGTATCTGCCCGGGACCCCGAATAAGTCGGGCGTCGCGCGTGGCCGTAGCTCCAAGGGTCTCTATCTGGCTCCGCAAGTATTCTAGGATGGCCGTTCGGAGCGCCGCCTGTCCTTGTTTCTGGTCAACGACTTCTCGCCATCCTGGCGCAAACACGTCAAAGTCCGAGTCGTCCTGCATGTTTGCGTCGAGGTTCCTCTGCAAATCCATCTTGCTGAGGTGCACGAGTACGTCGATGTACTTGAGCGCGGACAGCGACTGAAGGATCTGAAAGTCCAGCGCTCGGATACTGTATGGGTCGAGGAACACGAAATTCAGTGCCAGCGGCGGGACCTCAGCGACAATTTTCGCCGCCGTCGTTACGGCGTCGCCGGCCATTTCAATGACCGGCGCCCCCAACTTGATCAGCCGCTTCACCATCGCCGCCCGCGCGTCCTCATTTCGATCGCCAACGTAGACAGTGCTGAAGGGCGACCCGCTCTCAACGCTTTGCCGCCAGGCGGCAATTGCGCCTCCCTCAATCCAGCGATTCTTATCCTTGATGCGCGCGCGTCCAGTGCCACAGAACAGATCTATGTAGGTGGCGCCGCCGCGCTTCGGTCCGAGCCATTTTGCGCGAACACCGTGCGTTATGTCGACGTACCGGCAAAGGCACTCATGTTTCTCTGGTGTCCAGTCGCCAACTTCATCAGCGGGCAATCCATCATCACCTTCAATTAGCTTTGCCAGTGGCTCACCTCATTCCGCGATGGGAGCGCACTTGGGGCCCCGCCTCGCAGTCGTCGATCTTACTCCCCCTCGTAATCTGACTCGAAGTGCGACGCACGGTGATACTCAACTACAGGATGTCAAACGGCGTTGAAGATTGACCCCTTATCGGCGTCCAATAATGGCTCTGACGCAGTTTTGATGATGTGTGCATCAGGTTGCGCCGATTAATCGAGCCTGCAGCAGGTCGAGTTTTCCGCGACCGTACATCTGCCGTTTGACCAGCTTGAGCTTGGTGAT
>JBKJTB010000114.1:0-35908 GCA_046594305.1 Devosia sp.
CCCCCTCTCCCGCAGGCGGGAGAGGACGCCGACTGCGAGCGTTGGCGGGTGGGGTGGGCCATTCGCTCGGTGTTGTGCGGCCGCCCCCTCCCCCGCAGGCGGGAGGGGATCGCCGACTGCCGGCACCGAAGGTTGGGAGGCTTGCCAGTTCAGACTGGCTGCGCCATGACCTCGGAACCGAGAGGGAGGGTGACATGGCTGAGCGGAAGGTGCGGTGGGGGATCGTTTCGACGGCGGCGATCGGGATGGAGAAGGTGACGCCGGGGATCATGAAGTCGCCGCACTCGGAAGTCGTGGCGCTCGCTTCGCGCGATCGGAGTAAGGCGCAGGCGGCGCTGGCGCAGTTGGGGCTCCCCAACGCCCGCGCGTACGGCTCCTATGAGGAGCTGTTCGCCGACCCGGATGTGGACGCGATCTACAATCCGCTGCCCAACCATCTGCACGTTCCGATCACCCTGGCGGCGGCACGAGCCGGCAAGCACGTATTGTGCGAGAAACCCATCGCGATGACCGCGGCCGAAGCCGAAGCGCTGCGCGACGCGCCCAAGAACCTGATCATCAGCGAAGCCTTCATGGTGCGGCATCACCCCCAGTGGCATCGGGCGCGGGAAATCATCCGCTCGGGCGAACTCGGCCGCGTCAATCTGGTGCGCGCCGTGTTCCTCTATTTCAACGACGACCCGGCCAATGTGCGCAACATCGCCGACATCGGCGGCGGCGGCATCTACGATATCGGCTGCTACTGCGTGATCTCCGGGCGCTATCTGTTCGAGGCGGAACCGAAGCGCGTCGTGGCACTGGTCGACCGCGACCCCAGATTCGGAACGGACCGGCTCGCCAGCGTCATCGCCGATTTCGGCGACGGACGGCAGCTGAGCTTTGTGTGTGGCACACAGAGTTCCGGACGGCAGAGCGTCGAGGCGATCGGCGACAAGGGCAGCCTCGAGATCGTGATCCCCTACAACGCGCCGCTCGGCGAGCAGTCGGCGATCATGGTGGGCAGCGGCGGACCGATGGACCGCAGCCTCCACCGTCGCGAGATTCTGCCGGCGATCGACCAGTACACGGCAGAAGCCGAAGCCTTCGCCCTCGCCGTGCTGGGCGAGCAGAAGAACGCCTATGGCGTCGAGGACGCCATTGCGCAGATGCGCGTGATCGACGCGATCTTCCGCAGCGAGACATCGGGCGGCTGGGAGAACGTCTGAGCTTTCGTACTGGCGACACCTCGCAAGCGGCCCCCCTCATCCGCCCTTCGGGCACCTTCTCCCGCAAGGGGAGAAGGTCGACACACGAACATCGCAGTCAGGACTCCCTGCTCCCCTTGCGGGAGAAGAGCCTGTCCTCGCGAAAGCGGGGATGGATCGGCCGAAGGCCGAGACGGATGAGGGGTGGGCCGCTCGCGCCGACCAATCGTTGGCGCAACCTCCTACGCTCAATAGGTCTTGGCGCCGTTGACCATCAGCCGCACGGCATAGAGCGAAGTCGTGCCGCAGATGTAGAGCACGTTGTACTTGTTGCCGCCCCAGGCGACGTTGGCGACGGGCTCGGGCACCTTGACCTTGCCGATCAGCGTGCCGTCGGGATCGTAGCAATGGACGCCGTCGGCGGCGCTGGTCCAGATCCGGCCATCGGCATCGAGCCGGAAGCCATCGAACAGCCCGGCAGTGCAGACGCAGAACTGGCGGCCGTTGGAGACGGTCGTGCCACCGACATCGTAGACGCGGATTTCGGCCGGGTGGCCGGGCTTGTGCGTAGCGCCGGTGTCGGCGACGTAGAGCAGCGTTTCATCGAGCGAGAAGGCGAGGCCGTTGGGTCGCACCATGTCGGTGATGACGGCGGTGATGGCGCCGCTGCTGCCGTCGATGCGATAGACGTTGCAGGCGCCGATTTCGCTCGTCGCCTTGTTGCCCTCGTAATCGCTGTCGATGCCGTAGCTGGGATCGGTGAACCAGATCGAGCCGTCGGACTTGACCACGGCGTCGTTGGGCGAATTGAGCCGCTTGCCCTCAAAACTGTCGGCGAGGGTGACGATCGTGCCGTCGTGCTCGGTGCGGCTGACGCGGCGGCCGCCATGCTCGCAGGTGATGAGCCGGCCCTGCCGGTCGACGCTGTTGCCATTGGCATTGCTGGCAGGACTGCGGAACACCGAGACCGAGCCGTCGGTCTCGTCGTAGCGCATCATGCGGTCGTTGGGGATGTCGGACCAGACAAGGTAGCGACCGCCGCCGAACCAGGCCGGCCCTTCCGCCCATTTGTAGCCGGTCGCGAGCTTTTCGACCTCCGCATTGCCGTTGAACAACCTGCCGAAACGCTGGTCGATCACTTCGTAATAGTCGCTCGTAGCCAAGTCAGTTCCCTCCGATAGTGCGCTCGCACGGTTATTGTCCGACGCTTGGCGCTAGACGTCCATATGCGCAAGCTCGCGCGAAAAGAAGCGGCGGTGCATGCGCAGCAGCGCCGCGCCCTGCGCCGCGCCCGAACGGCCGAGCTGGCCGGCGACAACCGACACGCGAGCCCCCTGCCCCAGCGTCGGGAACCGCTCCATCCGCTGCCGCGTCGCAGCGGCGACCTCGGCGGTCAGCGCCGGCGGCAGCGCCGATTCGATGACGGCGAGCTCGAATTCCATGACGCGCGTGGTGTTCATCAGCGCCTGCGCCAGCGCCTCGGACGCTTCGGCGATCCAGTCGTCGAACAGCGCCCGCGCCGCCGCCGCCATAGGCACCTGCCGAACCGCGTCGAGGTCGAGACCCGCCGATTTCAGCCGCTGCTCGAGGGCGTAGAGCGACGCCACCTCGTGCAGATACCGCATATGGCCATCGCGATCGGTAACCAGCATCGCGCCCAGATTGGCCGAGGAGCCCTTGGCCCCTTCCCACAGCCGGTTCTCCGCCAGGATGCCGGCGCCCACGAACGTGTCGAGCACGAGGTAGACAAAGCTGAGCGGCCGCGGCGCCGGATAGGCCACGCGCTGCGCCCAGCAGGCGGCATGACCATCGTTGAACAGCGACACTTCGAGACCGGTGGCCGCGGCGGCAGCGCGGGCCATATCGACCCCGGCCCACAGCTCCGCCTGGCCGGCCGGCGGCTGCAGCAGCGAGGCAGGATTGCCGATGCCGCCGGGGGCGGCCAGCCCCACGCCGACGAGCTGCCTGCGCTCCATGGGCGACAGCGACGCAGTGAGGTCGGCGATCATCGATGCGAGTTCGGCAAAGATCGTGCCGGCGTCGGGAAAGTCATAGTCGCGGCGCACGCGGCCCAGCACCTGCGTGCCGATGCCGACGAGGCAGACCTCGATGTGCCGCCAGCCGATCTCGGCGCCGATCGACAGCGCCCCGACGGGGTTCATGTAGAGCGGCGTCGCCGGCTGGCCGCGCTTGCCGCGCAGCACCTCGCCGCGCGTCACCAGATTGAGCTGCTCGAGATCGGTGAGCACCGCCGACACTGTCTGCGGCGCCAACTCGGTGACCCGCGCCAGTTCGGCATTGGAGATGCCCGGCTGCAGCGAAATGACGCTCAGAATGGCGCGCTGATTGGTCTGCCGCACATGCGAGGGCTGAATGCCACGCCCTACCGCCAAGACATCGCGCGGACGCTTATTACTGTCAGCCAAGACCAGCCCCCCAAGTCGTCCAGTGACACGGCGGTCAAACAGACCACGCGACGCGAACGAACGCGATCAGCACCTCTAAGACAACAATTCGGGGTCTTTGAACAGTCCGGCCCAAGGAAACACAATGGCTGAAGCGGGCTTGAGGAATGATTGTCCGCTTTAGCCAGGGCCGGCACGGCGTTGGACCCAGCAATTCCAATCACGATGGTGGCCAACGGTCGTTAGTCGGTGTAAGGCCAAGCATACACGGGGCCTCAGGTCCGACCGCACAAGTTGTAACAAGAAGAATCTGAGGAGCGCCTGGTTGTCAGCGAGCACCCCGGAAATCGCCATTTCGACAACCGAGCGGCGCATCGTGGTCATCGATCTCGATCAGACGCTGGTGCGCAACGACACCCTGCATGAGCAGATCGTTCGCTTGATCTTCCGTCAGCCGAAGCGACTTCCGGGATTGTTCGGGGCCCTGCTCCGCGGCAAGGCGGCGACCAAGGCCTATTGCGCCGATCACGTGGAACTCGACCCGGCGACGCTGCACGCCTGCGACGAAGTGCTCGGTTTCATCCGCAGCGAAAAGGCCGCCGGCAGCTATCTGGTCCTCTGCAGCGCTGCCGACATCCGGGTCGCAAACGCGCTTGCGGCGCATGTCGGGCTGTTCGACGAAGTCATCGCGACGAGCGGTTCGACCAACCTCAAGGGGCCAGCCAAAGCGGAGGCGCTGGCCCGCAGATTCCCGCAAGGCTTCGTCTACGCGGGCGATGACGAAGCGGACCTCGCCATCTGGTCCAAATCCGATGGTATCGTGCTGGTCGGCGTGAGCGACCGCGTGGCGCGCCGGGCCCGGGCGATGGGCAAGCCCGTGGTCGCCGAACTTCGGACTCGCGCCGCCAACCCCAAAAGCCATTTGCAGATCTGGGCCAAGGCACTTCGCGTGCATCACTGGTCCAAAAACATCCTGATGTTCGTGCCGCTGCTCCTCGCGCATGAATGGTTCAATTTCGACCTGATTGCCCGCAGTTGCATGGGCTTCGGGCTGCTGCTCGCCGTGACCTCGTCGAGCTATCTGATCAACGACCTCGCCGATATCGACGCCGACCGCCTGCACGCGACCAAGCGGCATCGGCCGATCGCCAGCGGAGCACTGCCGCTGAGCCAGGCGCTGCTGGTGCCGGTGATCGTCCTGCCGCTGGCCCTCATCCTTGCGGCGCTGCTCAACATTGAGTTCGCGATGGCGCTCGCCGCCTATCTCGTCATCACGCTCGCCTATTCCTTCGGGCTGAAGCGCATTCCGTTGCTCGACACGTTCATCATCGGCGTGCTGTTCACTACGCGCCTGGTGATGGGAGCCACGTTTGTCGGCTCCGGTTTGCCGATCTGGCTGCTGACCTTTTCGATGTTCTTTTTCTTTTCCCTGGCGATGGCCAAGCGGCACACCGAAGTGCTCCGATCCGCCGGCAATGGCGCGAGCCTTGCGACTCGCGGCTACCGGCCGGAGGACTGGCCGCTGACCCTCAACATGGGCGTCACCGCCGGGCTGGCTTCGCTGGTGATCCTGGTCTTCTATCTGGTCGACGAAGCCTTCCGGGTCGTGGGCTATGCCCGACCGGAGTTCCTCTGGGCGGTGGTGCTGTTTGTGTCGATCTGGATCGGCCGGGTGTGGCTTCTGACCCACCGCGGACAGATGAACGACGATCCCGTCAGCTTCGCCCTGCGCGACAGGCCAAGCCTCGCCATTGCGGCCGTCATCGCCATATTGTTCCTGATCGCCCTGTGACCGCCTTTGTCCCGGACAGCTCGATCGTCTCCTGGGGACGGGTGCAGCGCCTCCAGCATGAGGTCGCCCGCCCCTCGTACCGGGATGAGATCAGGCCGCTGGTCGCCAAAGCCGGCGAGCTCGGTCTGCCGCTCCTGCCCATCGGTCTTGGCCGCTCCTATGGAGACAGCGGGCTCAACGGTGATGGCGCGCTGATCGGCATGGCCGGTCTCGACCGCCTCATCGATTTCGATCCGGCCACCGGGCTGCTGGAGGCGGAAGCCGGCATATCGCTCGGCCAGATTCTCGATTTCGCTGTGCCGCACGGCTACTTCCTGCCCGTGACGCCCGGCACCAAATTCGTGACCCTCGGCGGCGCGATCGCCAACGACGTGCACGGCAAGAACCATCACTCGGCTGGCACTTTCGGGCGTTGGGTGCGCGAGATCGAGCTGCTGCGAACCGACGGCGAGTCTCACATCCTTCGACCGGAGGACAATTCTGGCCGCTTCGCCGCGACCGTCGGCGGATTGGGCCTGACCGGCATCATCACCCGCGCCACGATCCAGCTTGTGCCGATCAAAAGCTCGCTGATGGATGCGAGAACCATCCCATTCGGCGGGCTGTCGGAGTTCTTCGCACTCAGTCGTGAGAACGTCGATAAGCACAGCTACAATGTGTCATGGATCGATTGCCTCGCGAGCGGCGGCTCGCTGGGTCGTGGCGTCTTCACCGTCGCTGACCATGCAGAGGCGGGTGGGTTCGAACAGAAGGGGAAGGCCTCGGGACCGAAGGTGCCGATCGACCTGCCGGCCCTGGCGCTCAATCGTCTCTCGGTCGCCGCCTTTAACAGCCTCGTTTATGCCAATGGACGCCTCAACGCCGGCGCACAGCGTATCCCCTACGGCCCGTATTTCTATCCGCTGGATTCCATCGGCAATTGGAATCGCATCTACGGCAAGCGCGGCATGTACCAGTATCAGAGCGTCGTTCCACCCGAGGTTTCGGAGTCGGCGACAGCAGAGATGCTGCGCGCCATCTCGAAGGCGGGCCAAGGATCGTTCCTCGTGGTCCTCAAGACCTTCGGCAGCCTACCCTCGCCCGGCCTGCTCTCGTTCCCACGTGAAGGTACGACCCTGGCGCTCGATTTTCCGAACCGCGGCGCCTCGACGCTCGCCTTGCTGGACCAGCTCGACGCCATCGTCCACGAAGCCGGCGGGCGTCTCTATCCGGCCAAGGACGGTCGCATCTCGGCGACGATGTTCCGGTCGGGCCACCCCGAGCTCGACCGCTTTGCGGCCCATGTCGACCCCGGACTCAGTTCATCGTTTTGGCGCCGCGTGCAAGGATAACCATGCCCAACTCAGCTCTTCGCGTCGTGATCCTCGGAGCGACCTCCGGCATCGCCGAAGCCACGGCCCGGCTCTATGCCGCCGAAGGCGCGACGATCCTGCTCGCGGCCCGCAACGCCGGGCGGCTGGCGCAGATCGCGACCGACCTCCGAGTCCGCGGCGCAGCGCGGGTCGAGATCGCAGCGCTCGATCTCGCCAGCGCCGATGCCCAAGCCCAGCTCACCGCTTTCGCCGCGCAACTGGGCGGCATCGATCATATCCTGCTGGCCTACGGCCTGATGACTGACGAAGCCGAAGCGGAACGGTCGCTGAGCGCGGCGGCAGAAATGATCCGCGTCAACTTTGGTTCGGCGGCTCTGTGGGCGCTTGCCGCCGCAAACCTGCTCGAGCGCGCGGGCAAGGGCTCGCTCGTCGTGCTGGGCTCGCCCGCCGGCGACCGCGGCCGCCGCAAGAACTTCATCTACGGCTCGACCAAGGCCGGCATCGGCGTTCTCGTTCAGGGCATCGCCCACCGCTTTGCCGGCAAGGGACCGCGCGCCGTATTGCTGAAGCCCGGTCCGACCGCAACGGCGATGACCGCCGGCCTCGGTGGCGATCAATCCAAACTCGCAACGCCCGAGGAGATCGCGAGGGCCGTGCGCCGCGCCGCCGACAAGGGCGGGCCGATCCAGTATGCCCCCGGTAAGTGGCGGCTGATCATGCGCATCGTGCGCGAAATTCCCGCCCCCATCTTTGACAAGCTTAACTTCTGAGATGCGCAAGATCGTCATCACCGGCGTCGCCGGGCTCGTCGGCCAAAATCTCGTCGCCCGCCTCAAGGATCGTGCCGACCTGACGCTCGTCGGCATCGACAAGCACCCGGCCAACGCCGCGCTGTTTCGCAAGGTTCATCCGAGCGTCGAGCTGATCGAAGCCGATTTATCGCGCCCTGGGAGCTGGAGCGAGGCGTTTGCGGGCGCCGACGCCGTGGTCATCAACCAGGCGCAGATCGGCGGGCTGTTCGAGGCGGAGTTCGTCGCCAACAATGTCACGGCGAGCGAGCATATCCTCGCGGCGATCGAGGCCCACAAGGTCCCCTACTTCGTCGGTATCTCGTCGTCAGTGGTCAACTCGGTCGCCGACGATTTCTATACCCGCACCAAGACCGCGCAGGAGAAGCTGTACGACGCCAGCGCGGTTGATCATGCCGTGCTGCGGCCGACCCTGATGTTCGGCTGGTTCGACCGCAAGCACCTGGGCTGGCTCCGCCGCTTCATGGACCAGACGCCGCTGTTTCCGATTCCCGGCAGCGGCAATTACGACCGCCAGCCGCTCTATGTCGGCGACTTCGTCTCGATCATCGCCGCCTGCATCGAGCAGCGCGCCACCGGTACCTACGACATCAGTGGTCTCGAGCAGTTGACCTACGGCAAGCTGATTGAGACGATGCACCGTATCGTCAAGCCGCGGGCCCGCCTTGTGCACATTCCCTACAGTCTATTCTGGGGGCTGCTGTGGACCTACGCATTGGTCAACAAGAATCCACCCTTTACGACGCGGCAGCTCGAGGCGCTGGTCATCCCCGAGACGTTTCCGGTGATTGACTGGCCGGGAACCTTCGGCGTCAAATCGACGCCGCTCGAGCGCGCGCTTGCAGAGACCTATCTCGACCCCGCCTACGGGCGGGTCGTGCTCGAATTCTAGGAGGAAGTGTGAGCCGCATCGTCGTTCTGGGAGCTGGTCCGATGGGGCTTGCCGCCGCCCACCGGGCGGTAACGCTAGGCCACGAGGTCGACCTGATCGAGGCCGACTTCAAGGTCGGCGGCATGGCCGCGCATTTCGATTTCGGCGGCCTGTCGATCGAGCGCTTCTACCACTTCGTCTGCAAGACCGACGACCCGACGTTCGAGCTGATGGACGAGCTGGGTATCGGCGATCGAATGCGCTGGACCCCGACCTCGATGGGCTACTACACGCATGGCAAAGTGCATCGCTGGGGCGACCCCATCGCGCTCCTGCTCTATCCGCACCTCAATCTGATCGAGAAATTCCGCTACGGTCTGCAGGTGTTTCTCGCCACCCGCGCCAAGCACTTCGACGCCATTGAGAAGCTGACTTCGCGCCAGTGGATCGAGCAGGCCGCTGGAAAGTCGGTCTACCGCAAGATGTGGAAGCGGCTGCAGGATCTGAAATTCTACGAATTCGCCGACCATGTCTCGGCCTCATGGATCGCGACGCGCATCCGCCGCACCGGCAAGTCGCGGCGCAGCCTGTTCCAGGAGGAACTCGGCTACATTGACGGCGGCTCGGAAACGCTGGTCGAAGCTATCGCCGACGCCATCCGCGCCAAGGGCGGCCGCATCCACCTCAAGACCAAGGCCGAGCAGGTGCTGGCCGAGAACGGCAAAGCGGTGGGCGTGCGCGCTGCCGGCCGCGACTTCCCCGCCGACGCGGTGATTTCCACCGTGCCGACGCCGCTGGTCAACGGCCTCGTCCCCGATCTGCCGCAGGCCAGCAAGGACAAATATTCCGCCATCCAGAACATCGGCGTGGTCTGCGTGCTGTTCAAGCTGCGCCAGTCGGTGACGCCAAATTTCTGGCTCAACATCATCGACGACGACATCGAGATTCCCGGTCTCATCGAGTTCTCGAACTTGCGCCCGCTCGGCGCCGATACCGTGGTCTACGTGCCCTACTACATGCCGATGACGCAGCCGAAATGGGCGTGGACGGACCAGCAGTTCATCGACGAGTCGATCGGCTACATCAAGCGCATCAACCCGGCCATCGGCGACGACGATGTGATCGAGGCAAAGGTCGGGCGCTTGAAGCACGCGCAGCCGATCTGCACGCCGAACTTCTCCGCCATGCTGCCGCCCGTCCAGACCCCGATCGCCGGACTGCAGATCGCCGACACCTGCTTCTACTATCCGGAGGATCGCGGCATTGCCGAAAGCGTGCGGCTGGGCCGGCAGATGGCGGAAGCGGTGCAATGACGGTCCCACCGCTCGAGCCACCCGCCGGCACCGGGAGCACGAGGTTCGGCTCCCGGCTGCCGCCCTTCGTCCGGTTCCTTTTGGCCGGCGGCGTCGCGGCCGCCGTCAATATCGGCTCGCGGCTCCTGCTCTCGCTGCTCCTGCCGTTCGAATGGGCGATCGTCGTCGCCTACCTCATCGGCATGACGACAGCCTATGTGCTGACCCGCCTCTTTGTGTTCGAAACAACCGGCAGCACCGTGCGCGAATACCTGCGCTTCGGCCTCGTCAATGTCGTCGCGCTGGTGCAGGTCTGGCTGGTCACGATAGGCCTCGCCGACTGGATCTTCCCGGCGCTCGGCTTCGCCTGGCACCCCGAACTGGTGGCGCACACCATCGGCGTCCTGAGCCCCGTCGTGGTCAGCTATTACGGCCACAAGCTGTTCAGCTTTGCGCCAGACCGAGGAGAGCGCAAATGAGGCAGTTCAGCCTTGGCAAAAGCCGATTGCCGGCGGGATTTCGAGATCGAATGGCGAGGCTGGTGTGGACGCTGCTGGCCGCGGCAATCCTCGGCTTCGCCGCCTTAAGTATCTGGCCAACGGACGGCTTCTTCGAGCCCACTCCACTTCCGGTCCAGTTTGAGTTCAGCGACGGATACTTCAAGCAGGCGCTTCCTATGGGGTCTCTTGAGGTAGACGAACGCATCTCAACCAACCCGGCAATCCAGGCTTTTCGCGATTGGCGCCCCGAGGATGGCGGGCACGTCGGTGACATCCAGACGAACTGGTTCAAACTGCCGCCCTTCATCGCCATTCCCTTCGTCGGGTTCCCATCGGAGGTTCCGGGCAACATCCTCCAAATCTCTTGCGACAGCGGCACGACCACGCCCATCGCCTCGGCAAGAACGGGAAATCAGTGGTCGACGGTCTATCTCCAAGCTGCCGATCTCTGCCCTGGCCTGGCCCGAATTGAAGCGCACGTCGCGGACCCCAATTTTTACATCGGCCTTGCCACCCCCTTCGCGGTCAGCCGGTTCGACTACGCTCTTCACACCTCATTTGCCCCGCGGGCACTGGTTGCCCTCGCAACCTGCCTCATCTTTGGATCAATCGGCATCCTGGCGATCGTCAGTATTCGATCGCGATATCCTCTCGTCCTCGCCTTCGTCTTTGCTGGCTGCATTTCAATGGTGACGCTCGCCATCTTCATGGGCGCAATACCATTGCCGATTGCGCGAACGATCGGTGCGGCGATTGGCCTTGTGCCGGTAGGGGCCACGGTGGCGCTTTGGCTGTTCTCCGACCAGGTGCGACGAACGATCTCCCGAGCGTTGCTGGCAGTGATTCCATGGCTGCTCACGCGGCGCCGCAGCTCTCCGATCGGTGAACTGTTGCTGCTCGGGGTGGCCGGGATTGCGCTGACAACCCTGACCAATCTCTCGCCCGCCTTTGTGCACCATCTGCCATATTCGTCCATCCTTCTGCTTGCGCTGGCAGGAGCAATAGCGATCGGTCAGTTGGCCAGACCGATAGCTCTTGGGGTGCTCGCGATAACGTCGACCTACATGGCCGTCGTCTGGATTCTCCCGCTGTTTTGGATCGCTGATCGCGTTGACTGGATCAACCTTCTGTCGATTCTGGCGATCGGAACTCTGGGAGTTTCGTTGCTTTCGGTTCGCCGAGCATCGGCACGCGCCAGCGCGCCTCTCTAGTCGAGCGGCTGCAGAGGCGCGTGCCGCCGGCAATTCGTCCAGACGATCACATATTCAACTTTTCTCGCGAACGGGGCGGCACGCAAGCTCGTCGGCTACGGTGCGAACAGCCGACAATTGCCGTCCACAGCGAGGATCGATTTCTGGGCGAACTCACGTCTGGCGATTATGGCTTTCGGATCGGCGCTGTCGGCAGGAAAGCAGTCGACGATCGCTCCCAGCGGGTAGCCGCGCAAGTATTTGTCGAGATGGAGTATAGCGTTCTCGACCAAGGCGTCGTTCGCCCATCCCGGTACAGCGAGGCTCCTGCGTCCCGAATAGTAAGGCACCTCCGAGGACCAGTCGGTACCAAACACCAAGAGGCTCTGCTGGTCAGTTGTCGCAGCGCGCGCTGCCACAGATATTCCATGTACGGAGGGGCTGGCCGCAGCTCCGGTTATCCAGGGGGCATAGGCGACGTTGAAGTACGAAACCTGCCCAATGACGAGCGTCCCAAGAAGGAGGAGGGAGAACAGCTTGCGCCCCCTGACGGCGAGCAGATGAAGACCCGCGGCAACCGCGCCCACGGCGAAGATCGCATTCGCGGTCTGATAGTAGTTGTGGACGGCATGCAGATTGGTGAAGAGCAATATTGCAGATAGGAATGAGCAGATAGCGGCGGCGGCCACGACCAGGTGCGCGCGGCCCAGCATGCTAATTCCCAGTGCGGCCGCCGCCGGCAGCATCGCGTAGCCAAAGATGTCCAGGCCCATTCGTCCTAGAACGGTGTCCTGCCAGAGCTGCAAGCTGAGGCGTGCCTGCAATGCGCCGAAATTCCAGGCCTGCAGCGCTTCGGAGGTAAGGCTCGATCCGAATGCGTTGAGGGACTTGATGCTGTCCGAGTAAGCGACCCACGCAGCTCCGATGAGGATCGGCAGAAATGCGACGACCGCCAGTGCTGCCAGCATCTTCAGAGTGGGCTTGAGGGGCGCCAACCTGGCCGAGGTCACGAGCCAATAGAGCACATAGATACCAGCAGCCACGCCAAACGCGGGGAAGGTCGTGAGCTTGGTCAGAACGCCGATCACCCCGGCGAGGATCGCCAGCACGAAGGTGAGGACTTTCGGTCGCTCCAAATAGTTCACTGTGAGGGCGAGCCAGAGGGCGCAAAAGAAGACCGCGGTCGTCGGACCGGTTGCTCATCTTCTCTACGCCGGGTTTGGAAGACCCGAGAACTGCCGCCGTCTCCGATGATGCTTTTGGTTCATGGCTGAAAGTGAGCGGGTCGATCTGTCTGCGACAGGCAAGTGCCAGACGTAGTTTACCTGGCGCGAGGGCGCGTTGAGCTGGGCGTCTCCCCTTCAATGCCGAATTGCCTGTTGAGGCGCGCGAGGTAGGCATCGGCGAGGTCCCGTGCTTCCCGGCCGAGTGCATGACGGTCGATCGTCTGCCGTTGGAGCCTCGATATCTCCTCGAAGTGGCGGCGATCCGAGCTGCTGATGGTCACGCTTTGCGAATGACGGCGATGGAAGTTCATCGCCCGGGACGAGAATGCGATTTTGCCCATCTCGAGGAGCCGCAAATAGACAAACCAGTCGCCCGTGTTCTTGAGGCCAAGGACCTCATCCAGATGTTCCTCGAGGACGTGCTGCAGCCTGTCACGCCGAAATAGCGCCGCACTGACGTTTGGAATGATGTTCTTTAGAAACAGCCCGGCAGATATCTCATCGATGCCGTTCGCCACGTAGGACGAGGTCCAGCGATCCGGATCGATCTCCGAGACGTAATCCAGGTAGTCCGCGCCGAGGCGACCCTCCGCGTTCATCATTCTGGACTGCGTATAGCTCATCACGACGTCCGGCACTTCGAGACCGGCGAGGGCCTCGGAGAGGAAATCCGGGTCGGAGAGATCGTCGGCCTCGGCGATCCAGACGATGTCACCGGTGGCCAGCTCCACGCCGCGCGCCCACTGCCTGAAGACCGAACCCGAATTCCGCTCGTTCGCGACAAATCGAACCGGGATATCGCAGGTCGCCAGAAACTCCTGGACAATTTCGACGCTGTTGTCCGTAGAGCAGTCGTCTAGAATGATCAGCTCATAGATCGGCACGGATTGGCCGACGATGGACGCCAGCCTGCCCTTGAGATACCGGGCGTAGTTGTAGTTTGGCACAACCACGGAAATTCGCGGGAGCGGCTCCCCGGCAAAAGTCAGCAGGTCATACAAATAATGGCGAAACTCGAACTCGCGCGCCACGATCTGGTGACCCGTGCGGGCCATCTCGCGCGCAGTTTCCGGGTTGCCGAGCAGGTCGGCGACGGCAAGACTGTAAGCATGGGTGTCGAATTGCGGAACCATGACGCCGCAGCCGCGACGGAGGATCGTTTCAGAGCCGCCGATGTTCTCAAACGCAACCACCGGGACGGACGCGTCGAGCGCTTCCAGCACGGTCGACGGAAACGGATCTTCCCGGGAGGTCAGGGCATAAACGTCGGCTGCGAAATAGTACTCCTGCGGCTCCGAAACGAACCCGGTAAACCGGAAGCGATCGGCGTGCCCGCTCGCCTCTATTCGGCGTTCTTGCTCGGCATAGAGGCGCTGATCCTGATGGCCAACCCACACGCCCAAGACATCTTTGTTGTGCGTCGCCAATTCGAGGATAATCGACACGAACAGGTCAATGCCCTTGCGGTCGTCGGCGTATCCGACGGACAGGACCACCTGGCTCCCGCGGTCAATGCCCAGCCTTGCCTTGGCCTCGGCGCGTCGCAACATTGGATCGGGCGACTCCAGCCGGGAATTCCGCAGGTAAATGCCCTGCGGCCGGATGCGAGGCTGCCTGATCGGGCCTCCCACCACACCCTCGAAGGCCGACTGCACGGATTCTGCGGGGAACACGACCGTGTCTGCCGATGTGGCGATAAGTCGGGCGGGCTCCTCCAGATGGTGCTTGGCGATCAGGCCCGGAAGCTCGTGAACCAGCGAAACCACGAAAAATCCAGCCTGCTTCAGCGCTGGAATAATGGATCCGGAAGCCGTCGTGTTGACGATGGCGACGCGGCAACCCGCTGCCGCGATATCCCTCAGTCGCTGCTCAATCCCATCCGACACCTCATCTGGACCGATCAGTGTCGCTACGCTGGCAAAGCGCTCCATCAGGATTCCGCCACCCAGCACGATAAGATCCACCGAGAAACCCAGGCTGGCAAAATGCGTCGCCATGCTCAGCACGAGCAGCTGGGCCCCGTGGGGGTGTGCGTCGTGGGAAACGAGCAGGATACGGCGGCGAGGTCGGCCGGCTTTGTCCAATGCCCTTTTGGTCGCTTCGAGATAGGCGAAGCCCAGCCGTGCGTCGGGTTCGAGGTGCGCGCCCTCCGCCCATTCGTTCCATGCGTTGACGAAGACGAGCCTCTTGCTCGGCTCCTCAAATCGTTCGACGGTGTCTTCCGCCGCGTTCCTCAGCCACTCCTCGTAGAGATCAGGCGTGGAGTTGACGAAGATCGTCCCGTCCCGCTTCCGTCGCGCGGTATTGTCCCAACTCGGGTTCACGCCGCGAAACAGCGTGTAGCTCGGCTTCTCGTAGTTGCGGCTTCGCTCAGGCAGGACGCTCCAGTCCAGCACACGCCCGACGAACTCCTTGTCGGCGACGACCTCGCTCCGCACGTCAGGGGCGGACGACCTGTTCGGAGGGAATTCGATGGCCGCGTCAAAGCCATAAGAGGCAGGATCCGCAGCTTCGAACGATTGAACGTAGGCGATGTAGATCTCGCCAATACCGTTGTCGGCGCACCAGTTTCGCCACCTCGCGGCGCTGTCTTTTGCAGACGGCAGCAAATTGGGCCGATAGACGATTAACAGCGGCTTGCCATCGACCCTTATGTAGCGCGGGTCGCGAAGATATTTGGCTATGTGCGCGACGAACGCGATATCGTCCTGGGCGGAATGATGCTGGGCAATCAGCAATTCCTGATCGCGTCCGTCCCACCGGCGCGACCAGTTCTCATTCGCCCAGCACAGGCAGAATGGCAGGCCGAGAGACTCATCGTCGAGGTAGTTCTGGACTGGCGTCTCGAGCAGGGTCTTGCCGCCGAACCAGTAGAAGTAGAAGCAGAACCCTCCCAGCCCATATTTTTCGGCGAGCTCCACCTGACGGCGTTGGGTTTCGACGTCGGTCAGGTCGTAGTAGCCAAGCCTGTCCGGCACATGGGGTTGATAATGTCCCTTGAACTGCGGCGTTGCGGGGCGAACATTCGTCCATTCCGTGAAGCCGGTGCCCCACCATTGGTCATTCTCGGGGATCGCGTGAAACTGCGGCAGGTAGAACGCAATCAGCTTGACGGGAATATCTTTTGACCGAGGAAGGATGCTCTCCGGCACATATCTGGCGACGTCCAGGTGCACGCGCCTCCGCAGCCGGGGCGGGATAGACTCTCTCAGCGCCTTAGACCGCAGAGCTGCTGCAGCACCGCGAATGCCGCGCTTGCCTAGCAGCGCGAGGCCGCGCCGTGCCGCCCGCCAATAGGATCCCTCGGCCGCCGCGACCAGCTTGATAAGCTTTAGGTAGTGTTCGACCTTCGACACTCGCCTCAGCCTGACGACCCCGGTCGAAAGCTTGCCGCGTTTGGTGCTGGGATCAAAGCGCAGGCGGCGTGTCGCCTTGGGCAGCGTGAACCCTGCCCGCAACAATTCACCAGACGGGACGAAGAGAAGCGCGGTTGCCTCTCGTTCATTGTAGCCCATGCCGCTGTCGGCATACAATTTGGCATTGGTAAGCTGCTTGGCGCCGCGAGGAACAGCGATACTGAGCTCGTAATACCCCGCGGGCAGTTTGCCCCTGGGCATCTTCGTCAGCTCAAAATTCGGATCGTGTCCCAGCATCTGCCAGTGGGAGGTCCCCTGCTTCGAAGACAGCCGTTTCAACTGATGCGCCGGCTTGAGCCCAAGGGTGATGCCCCGCCACGCGCGCACCCACGTCGACCATCGGACCTTCGAATTTCTGGCCAGCGCCTCGTAGTCGGATATGCCGAGGGACGCGACCATCCGGCGTAGTTCTGCAAGCCGCATCTCGGCGTCCCGAGCCCTTTGGCGGGACGCCTCTACTGCTTCGGCCCGCCGACCCTTGGCGGCAAGCTCCTTGGCCGCGGTTGCGACCAACGCATCCAGTTGCTGGCGAAGCTGGGCAAGCTCCACCTTCCTCTCGCCGAGCTCCTGCGCACGTTCCTGCATAAGTCTTTGAAGACCTGCATTCTCACGCTCTGATTTTTGCGCGCGCGCGACGAGCGACTTTACCTCTACCCTGGCACTCTCGCGACGCGTTGCCGGCCCGAATATTGCTGAACCCGCATCGAACTCGTGCCGGATTTCGGATAGGCGCGCCAACGCCGCTTCATCCGCGGGATTGGACTCGAGCGAGAGGAGCGCGTCGTAGGCCTCGCGCACCCACTCTCCAAGTTGGCCAGCCGCCTTCAACTCGTCGCGCGACGCGTGCTGGTGGATCAGCGCCGGACGGACGAGCTGTTGAATCTCGGCAGCAGTCGCGGCGGAGACGTTTGGCCATCGAATGCCGAGCTGTTCACCGAGCTTGTTCACACTTTCGATCGGGTTATCGGCGAGGCTCTCGAACGAGACAAACCCGCGTGGTCCAGTGCTGGACGCTTGCTCCGCGTCGAGCACGTGTCGCAACCAAACCAGTTGCGCATAGTCTTCGTCCGTCTGATCGCGGTCTGCGAGCGAACGCGCAACGGCAAGGGGATTGCGAAGCGACACGACATAGACAACTCGAACACCAAGCCGGCCGAGCGCACGCTTGTAGAGTGAGGTCAGGCGGGTGATCCGCGGATCCTTCAAAACGAACAGATCGGCCTGCCCGAACTCCTGCTCGAGAAGGCTGACTACCAGGCTCTCATAAGCCTCCCATTCGGCTGGCCCCAGTGAGTCACGCTCGAGAGGGGTCCAGTCATCCCACCGCGACCCGCTCGCACCCAGAATCTCGTCGTTCAGAACCGTAACGCTGGTTGGCTCCCAGTACCCGTCCGGATTGTATGAATTTGCAGCCAGAGGCGCCTTCGGCAGGGCCGCGCCCAAATGACCCAAAACCCGCGTAACCGCACTCGTCCCAGACCGGTGCATTCCCAAGACTAGTATTGCGGTTCTCATTTTGAGTACTTCAATCGGCAGCCATCGCTACAATAGTTTTCGGTGTCGTGGCATATGCTATCCATGAGGCCCACGCCAGACAAGCTGCCTCCTCCCACCATACTCTCAAGGGTTGTTGCCTAAAGCGTTGGTCGGCAATTGAAATCTCAAGTCGCCTACTCGTTCGGCCGGGATGGTTTCAGGGGACCGCGGGACCGTTGTCCAGAGCCCGCCATGGGCAAAATTTCGACGTTCGCTGCACCTAGTCGGCGGCCAGGATCGCGCAGATCTGGTACGCGTCGACCAAGCTCGAATCGTAGCCTAACACTCGCCAGCCCGGCTGCTCGAAAAACGTCAGGTCGACGGAAACGTCGCCATAGGTTTCGCCTTGAGCGCCTCCATGCGGCAGATAGGCGTACCCATTGGTCAGCTGATCCTGCAGCAATCGCTCTGCGTTCTGCGTGCCGCGAACGCCATCGATGTAGCTCCAGAATTCGACCGGCCGGTAGGTAGCGAGGAACAGCCCGCCAGGCGCCATATGCTTGCGAATGGCGGCCAGGCAGGCCGTCATGACATTCGGACGCAGATGCGTAAAAATCGAGAACGCATAGACGAGGTCGAATTGCGCGTCGCCAACCGGGAGGTCGCTTGGCACTGCATCGGACAAGCCTAGATTGCCGAGCAGTCCACTATCGCGGCAATGCTTCAGAGATTCGTCCCAGGCGTCCACGCCCCAAATGTCCTGGGGATCAGAAAAATAGTAGAGCATGCGGATCATTCGGCCGTAGCCGCAGCCGAAGTCGAGCATGCGCGCACCAGCCAGAGTACGGGCCCGGTGTCGCGCAAAGACGCTCTCCATCAGCCTTACGAAAGTTGCTGTCTGAAGGAGCAAGGTCCCACCATGCGAACCGGTCCAAGAGTCTTGAACCGCGTCCGATGCCATCTTCGGGAGAATTTCGCTGAGCGACGGATACTCGGGGTTGGGCATCGACAGCAGCAGCAACCCAAAGTCGTCGAGCCCGAGGCGTCTGAGCAATGGCAGGACTTGTTCAATAGGCGCACCGCCGGCTGCCAGCTTCTCGGCTGCCTGGATGAAGGCGAAAGTGTGCTGAAACAACGAAACCTCTCGGTCGGTACCTAGGGAACAAGAACGGTTGCCGGTTTTGGCAGTTCCAGGTCAGGACCCACAATGGCCCTATAAAGTTTGTTTCCAAGAATCCCGGGAACTTCGACCAGCTTACACGGCGGCACCCCCTGCACAACCTCTGAAGCCACCTTGCCGCCTCTGGAGGCGAGAGGCGAGGTCCGGCCCTGCTGTATGGCGCGCACCGTAACCCCTACGACGAAAGCGGCCCTTGCAATCGACCTCGGGGTCGGCTTGGCTATAGCCTCGTTAATGCTTTGATTTTTTCGGCCGTAGACGCCTTGCCGGCGATTGGCCAGCAACGGAGGATACCATGAACCCCATCAGTCATCGCCCTGTGGCGCGCCGCGCGCTGGCCCTGGGACTTGCCGCTGGTTCATGGCTCGTCCTCTCTGGGTTCGCGCCCGGCGTCGACCCTTGGCTGATCGGCGCCCAACAGGCCGCGACTGCGCCGGACCGTATCCTGCTCGCCCAGGCCGATGTGGCGCCGGTCCAAAGTCCGGTCTCCTACTCGTCGGCCCAGGCGGATCGTGGCGAGGAGCAGTTCACCAAGCACTGTGTCGAGTGCCACGGCGAAGATCTGAAGGGCGGGCTGCTGGGCGGGGCGCCGTTGCGCGGTTTGGCCTTCGAGGGGAAGTACATCTATGAAGGCGCGCCGGCCGGGGCGCTGTTCGATGTCATGACCGCCACCATGCCACCCGACTCGCCGGGGCGCTATTCTGCGAGCACCTATGCCGACCTGATGGCCTATATCCTCAAGCGGAACGGCTTCCAGGCCGGCGCCGAACTCCCCTCTGACTCCGAAGCGCTCTACTCGCTGATCATGGAGAAGTGATCGCCGCGGGGCGCTGCCGTCCCGGCTCTCCGGGGCGCGCATGATCGGCCCGGAGCTAACCATCCAGTTGGTGGTGCTGCGGCTCTTTGCGGGGCTGCTCATTGCCACCGTGCAGGGAGCCGTAATCGCCGCTGCCGCAGTCCTGCTCGGCGATAAGGGGCCGCGCTATGACGGGCGGCTGACGCTCAATCCCGTCCGCCACGTCGACCTGTTGGGGCTGGGCTCGATCATGCTCACCGGCTTCGGCTGGAGCACACCGGTGGCGATCGAGACCGCGCAACTGCGCTTCGGGCGCTGGGGGCTGGTGATCGCGGCGCTGGCGGGCAGTGTGGCGCTGTGCGCGCTGGCCTATCTGATCCTGCTGCTGATCATTCCGGCGCTGACGCTCCTGCCCTACACCGCCGGGCTGACCGCGGCCGCCTTTGTGCGGGTCGCGGCGCGGCTCTGTGCGTGGATGGCGCTGTTCACGCTCCTGCCGGTGCCGCCCCTCGCCGGCGCCCATTTGCTGACGGCATTGGGCATCCGCCTGCCTGCCTCGGCGGGCATGGTGATTGCCTGGGGGCTGGTGATTGCATCGGTGTTGGGGATTACGCGACTGGTGCTGTCACCGGTCTACGATCTCGTCGCTCCATTGATCCTCGGCGCAGAGCTCGCGGCCAGCTAGTCGATTGGCACGACGCCGTAGCGATCGAGAATGGCGGCGATAGTGCCGTCGGCGGCGAGTTCGGCGAAGGCCTGGTCGATGGCGTGCTTGAGGGTGAGGTCGCCCTTCCAGAGGCCGAAGACCAAATGATAGCGGGCGAGTTGAGGAGGCGCCCAGGCGACCGTCCAGCCGTTCTCGGCCGCAAGTGTTGCGGCCAGCATCGCCTCGGTCACCCCGGCGTCGAGCGTGCCGCCGGCAATGCCCGCAACCAGCGTCTCAGGGTTGGCGACGACACGGGCTGTGGCGCCCTCGGCGCGGAGGAAACTCGCAAGCCCGATGCGGTCGAGGCCCGAGACCAGCGTGAGCGCGCCGATGTTGAGGCCCTGAAGCGATTTGAGCGGCGCCGGCGAGATGATGGCCCAGCCGGTATCGGCATAAGAGGGGCCGGTTTCGAGAAACGAGCGAGTCTGGCCGGAGTCCACCACGCCGCCGGCGATCACCTCGCACTGCGCCCGGTTGAGGCCCCAGTTGCGCGGGTTGAAGTCGCGCCCCATGGCGCGGTTCTCGCTGAGCACCAGCGACACGCCGAGGCGCCCGGCAACCGCGCGCAACAGCTCGACGTCGATGCCGGGCCGTTCGGGGTCGCCGGTGACGAGCGGCGGATAGACGATGGGCACGCAGGCCTTCAGCGTCTGAGCGGAACGAACCTCCGAAAGCGAGGTGTCGGGCGGCAGCAGGGTGACCCCGACGAGCAGCGCCACGACGATGGCGATGCCCGAAAAGTCGCGCAGCAGGCGGCGGAACCCCGGCATCGGCGCCTCACGCCCGACGGAAGTCGTAAAGCGCGATGGCGAACAGCACCACGCCGGACACGGCCATCACCACGATCCCCATCCACGGGGCGAACTGGTTGTAATCGATCAGTGCGCCGCGCAGCGCATCGACGGCGTAGGTCAGCGGGTTCCATTCGACGATGGTGACCAGCCAGTCCGGATAGACCACTCGCGTCTGGGCCCGGGACAGGGCCGGGTCGAGCGGGAAGATCGAGCTCGAGGTGAAATAGAGCGGCAGGATGACGGCGTTCGAGAAGATGCCAAAACCTTCGAAGCTGCGGATGCGATTGGCGATCACCACGCCGAGGCAGGTGAGCGCGAAGGCAAGCATCGTCATCAGGCCTAGCGCCTTGAGCACGTCGGTGAAGGTGAGCGGCACATCGGCGAAGCGCGCGAGGATCAGGACAAGGCTGCCATGCATCACCGCCACGGTGGTGCCGCCGAGGACCTTGCCGAGCAGCACCGTCGCCCGCGACAGGGGCGAGACCAGGACCTCGCGGAGGAAGCCGAATTCGCGGTCCCAGATCACCGAGACCGCCGACTGCACCGAGGTGAACATGATGTTGAGCGCGATGACGGCCGGGAAGATGAACTGGAGATAGGTGAAGGGCACGACGAAGGTCACCGCGCCAAAGACCTCGCCGCGGAAATAAGGATTGAGCCCGATGCCGAGGATCAGCACCCAGAGGATCGGGCGGCTGACCCCGCCGATCAACTGGCCGCGGTCGCGCACCGAGCGCATGACTTCCCGCAGCCACAGCCCATAGAGCCCACCCAATTGAACCATCAGATAGGAGCGGCGGGACGCGGGAACTGGCAAGGCGGTATCGCTCATCGGGTGTGTTCTCCTCCGCGCTTGCCGAAGGCGGCCGTGCGCTCCCGGGCGCCGGCGCCCTGGTCGCGCAATTCGCGCCCGGTCAGCGACAGGAACACCGATTCAAGGCTCGGCAACTCGTTGGACAGCGCGCGGATGCGGGTGCCGAATTCAGCGAGGAATGTCTCGACGAACGCATCGTCGGATTTGAGCACGATCTCGGCGCCGGCCTCACGCACCAGCCGGTCGGGGAAGCGTGCGAGGATCTCGGCGCGGTCGGCGTCGGCCCGCGGCGTTACCCTGAGCAATTGCTGGCCGTGCGCGTGGCGCAGGGCGTTGGGGGTGTCGATGGCGAGCACCTTGCCGTTGTCGATGATGCAGACCCGGTCGCAGCTCTCGACTTCCTCGATATAGTGGGTGGTGACAACCACCGTGAGCGCCCGGTCGGCCTGCAGGCGGCGAACGTAGTTCCAGATCCGCTCGCGGGTCTGGGCATCGAGCCCGACCGTCGGCTCGTCGAGCAGCATAATCTCGGAATCGTGGATTAGCGCCCGCGCGATTTCGAGCCGCCGCTTCATTCCCGATGAGAGGCTGCGAACCGGCTTATCGGCCCAGTCGGTCAGCTCGACGAGCCCCAGCATCTCCGCGATGCGCTGGCGGCGGAGCTTTCGCGGCACGCCGAAGACGAGGCCGTGGAGGTTGAGGTTTTCGCGAACGGTCAGCCGATCGTCGAGGCTCGGCTCCTGAAACACGATGCCGAGTCGGCTGCGGGCGGCGAGTGGCGCGCGCACCACGTCGTGGCCGGCGATCTCGGCTGTGCCGCTATCGGGTCGCAGAACCGTGCAGAGGATGTGCATGAGCGTCGTCTTGCCGGCGCCGTTGGGGCCGAGAAGCGCGAACAGTTCGCGCTCGCGGACCTCGAAGCTGACGCCATCCAGCGCCAGCGTGCGCTCGTAGCGCTTGGAAACCGCGTCGACGCGGATGGCGGGGCGGGCCGGAGCGGCGGATGTCGGGTCTGGCATCAGGGGGTTGCGGTGGCCGGGAAATCGAAGCTTGCAAGGATCTTGGCGAAGGTACCATCGGCCCTGAGGGCCGCAATGGCCTCGTCTATGGCGTTGCGCAGGAAGGTGTGGTCGGACAGGACGACCGCGCCGACGCCCAAGGCCGTCACCGGCAGCGGGTTGGGGTCCATGATGTGGAGGTTTGCGTAAGCGGGGTCGTTGCGCTGCTTGCCCCAGAAGCTGGGGCCCCAGACGAGGGCGACGTCGACCACGCCGCTGAGCAACTGCTCCAACGCAAGTTCATTGGTGCCGTAGGGGTAGGTTGGCCAGCGCTTCTCGGCCGGCAGCGCCGTCAGATACGAGACCAGCCGGATATGCGCCGAGGTGCCGATCGTCGCGCCGATCTTGCGCGAGGGCGGCAGGTCGGCCAGCGCGTGGAGGGCCGGGTCGGCCGTGACGAAGACGTATTGGGAATCGTAGTAGGCGCTGGTGATGCTGAGCCAGTCGGGATAGCCCTCGGGGATCAGCTTGAAGCCCATGTGAACGTCGCAGTGCTTCAGCATGACGGCATAGAGCCGCGTGATGTCCTCGATGGGGATCTCGCTTTCGACAACGTAGCGCACCGGCTCGAGCAGCAGACCCGAGGCGATGCTGTCGGCGATGGCGGCCGCCACTTCCCAGTCCGGATCGCGCTCGTCGACACAATAGCGCAACTGCGACTCGTCCAGCCGGCGGCCAATGTTCCACTCGCCGTCGGCGTAGGGTGTATCGAAAAATTCGGGTTCCTGCTGGGCCGAGGCCGGCATCACAAATGCGGCAGGACCGGTCAGCGCCAGTATCGAGAGCAGAGCGGCCAGGCGCCGGAGTGCAAAAGCTGGGGGCACGCTTGGTACCTCATAAAGGCGCCGGGCGGACTGGAAGCTCCAGATCCGCCCGGGCCAGGTTTCGGGACGCGCTCGGCCGGTTAGCTACGGTCGGGCAGCGCGAAGACGTAGAGGGTCGCCGGGTTGTCCACGGGAAGTTTGACTTCCGGGGTCAGCGACGACAGACGGCCGAGGCCCGATGCCCAGTTCGCCACGATCGCCACGTACTGCTTGCCATTGGCAGTGTAGGTGATCGGGAACGACTCGAGCGCGTTGCTCAGCGTCGGGCTGGTCCACAGCAGTTCGCCGGTCGTGTCGTCGAAGGCAAGGAACTTGCGGTCGAGGCTACCCACGAACACCACGCCACCACCGGTGGGCAAGGTCGAGCTGGTGACCGGCGGACGCTGGCGGTACTGCCAGACTTCCGACTGGTCGGTCAGCTTGATCGCGCGGACCTGGCCGATATTGCCGTCGCTGTCAGGCCGCGGCACACGGGCGTAGGTTTGCGCGCCGCCACCAGTGTAGATGGTGCCCGGATCGAGTGGGTTCGGTGTGGTGTTGGAGCAGAACTCCACCGTCGGCATGTACAGCGTCTGGGTCTTGGGGCTGTAGGATGTCGCCTGCCATGCACGCCCGCCCGGGTCCGCCGGGCAGTTGAACGTCGTCTGACCGATATGCGGGATCACGTCGGGGTTGATGGTCTTTTCGCCCGTCGCCCGGTCAATGGACAGAACGACGTTCTGCGGCACGGTTTCCTTAGCCCAAAGCCAATCGCCATTGGTCCGGTCAAGCGACTCGATGATGCCGAGCTTACCGGTCGTGACGACCTGCTTGGTATCCTTGCCCTTGACCGGCAGGTCGATGAGCAGGCGCTCATAGACGTAGTCGAGGTCGAGCGAGTCGTTCGCGAGGTACTGGTGGTACCACTTCAGCTCGCCGGTCTTGGGGTCGATCGCCATGGTGGAGTCGGTGTACAGGGCGTCATTGGTGACGCCGGCATCCGAGCTCTTGGGCGACAGGCCGCTGATCTCGGCGTTCCACGGATAGGGCTGGCCGACGCCGGCAAAGATTACGTTCTGCTCGGGATCGTATGAGCCGGTGATCCACGCCGAACCACCGTGACGGCTTTCAAGTGGAAGTCCGTTCCAGCTATTGCCCTCGGGCGTATCGCCGCGGGCGATGGTGTAGAGGCGCCACAATTCCGCGCCGGTCGTCGCATCGTGTCCGGTATAGAAGCAGCCGCCCGGTTGTCCGTTGCCACAGTTGGTCATGCCCTGGACGATGACGCCGTTGGCGACCAGCGGTCCCGAGGAGTAGCCCCAGCCCTTCTTGAAGTCCGCGACCTGCTGGTCCCAGACCAATTTGCCGGTCTTGGCATTGATCGCGAGGATATGCGCATCGCGGGTCGCGACGATCAGATTGTCGCCGTAGATGGCCTTGGAGCGCTCACCCGAGGGATTCACGCCATCCGGCAGCTCATATTGGTATTCCCAGATCAGCTGGCCGGTGGCCCCGTCGATCGCCTGGATCAGGTGCGTGGAGTTCTGGAGGTAGAGGATGCCATCGTGAACCAGCGGGGTTTCCTGTGTCCGCCCGCCGGGCGACATGCCCCAGGACCAGGACAGCTGCAGGTCCTTGACGTTGTCCTTGTTGATTTCGTCGAGCGGGCTGTAGCCCCAGCCATTGTAAGTGCGGCGCCACATAAGCCAGTCGCCGTCCGGCGGGTTGAGCAGCATCTCGTCGGTGACCGGCGTAATCTTGTCGATCGGACTGTCTTGAGCAGTTGCAGCTTGCACTGCCAATAGCGATGTCAAAGAAGCAGCGACCGCAAAGGCGGCAAATAGTCTTGGACTACCCTTCATGGGTGTTCCCCTCCTCAATTTATTGTGACTAGCGCTCAGGCTCGATCGCTTACTTGCGAAGCGAATTAAATTGAGCCGCCTCATAATTGTTCGCTAGCTTACTATCAGCGTATGCCTACGTGGCGAGATGCGTCAACCGAGCGCACGGGTCCAACAATGCTACTTTAGGCGGAGCCGCAAATCCGGCGTTCGCGGCAGAGCGGACGCGACATTCGGTAAGCTTGCTGGCGTCTGCGGAGCGGCCTATGGAGACGCCGCCCCGGCGCATTGCTCCCTGTGGGAACGCGAACTGCGGGCAAGAATTAGGAAGGACGCGTTACGCGTCGCAACTAAGGAGAAAGTCATGCCCGTCATAACCAGGCGCAAGTTCGTTGCCGGAACAATAGCGATTCTGGCCGTCCCGGCCGTCCTCAACCCGAGCCAGGCTCTCGCGGCCGAGTTCGAGGTGCATATGATGAACAAGGGCGAGGCGGGCGCGATGGTTTTCGAACCCGGGCTGACGCGTATCGCCGTCGGCGATACCGTGAAGTTCATCCCGACCGATGCCGGTCACAATGCCGAGAGCATCAAGGGTATGGCGCCCGATGGAGCCGAGCCGTTCAAGGGCGCCATCGGCAAGGAAATCAGCGTCACGTTCACGGTTCCCGGCGTCTACGGGGTGAAGTGCCTGCCGCACTACGCGATGGGCATGGTCGCGCTTGTCGTCGTCGACGATCCTGCCGCCAATCTGGAGGCGGCCAAGGCGGTCAAGAATCCTCCGCTGGCAACCAAGCGTTTCGACGCGCTGTACGCCGAACTCGCCCTGCCCCAATAAGCATCGCTGCTCGGAAAGGCAGTTCGCGGGGCAGGCCCCGCGAGCTGCATCGCCCGGACCGGGAAATCATTGCGAGCGGTAGAAATCCGACTGCGGATCGGACAGCACGAGCTCGCGCATCCGCGATGACAAATAGGCACGCAGCTTGATGTAGCGCTCATCCGCGCGGGCGTCGTATTCCCAGCGAGGGCGATCGAGATCGACGTCGAGCGTCTCGACAATCCGCCCCGGCCGCGGCCCCATGAGGACGATGCGGTCGGACAGCAGGATCGCCTCGTCGACGCTGTGCGTGACGAAAAGCACCGTCGATTGCTGCTGGCTCCAGATCCGCATCAGCTCCATTTGCATGAGCTCGCGGGTCTGCGCGTCGATACTCGCGAACGGCTCGTCCATGAGCAGGACGCGCGGCTTGGTGACCATGGCGCGCGCGATAGCGACGCGCTGCTTCATGCCGCCCGACAGCTCGTCGGGATAGGCATCCTTGAAGCGGGCGAGCCCGACCTTCTCGAGCTGCTCGGCCACCATCGCCGTTCGCTCCGCGACGGAGAGCCCCTGTTCGCCGAGCGGGAACTCAACATTGGCCTCGACCGTGAGCCAGGGAATCAGGCGGAAGGACTGGAAGACGAAACCCATGTCGGGGCCGGGGTTCGGTGGCTCGCCGTGAACCAGCACCGCGCCATGCTGCGGCTTCAGCAATCCGTCGACCAGCCGCAGCAGCGTGGTCTTGCCGCACCCCGACGGTCCGAGCAGGCTCACAAAGAGCCGCTCGGGCACAGCGAGGTTGATATCCTTGAGCGCGACGATCTCCTGCTTGAGACGCGCCGAACGAAAGGACATCGCGACGTCCTTGAGGTCGATGGCTGCGACGGGGGAAGACGATTGTTCTAGAACTCTTTCCCCCATCGCGTGGTCATGTCTCATCGGGCAGCGACGTCTCCGTCGACGGTGCCCACATCGGCGAGTACCGCGTCAACCGGGCCAAAGTCTACCCACTGATCGATGGTGAGGGGCGCTACGCTCTTAAAATCCTCGGTCGAATAGAGCCAGTCCTGGGTGTATTGCAGGTCGGTCTTGTTCATCCCGCCATTGACGCTCCAGCTGCCGGCGAACGTTGCCGCCAGCGCCTGCAGCCCCGCTTCGTCGGTGTTGGGCGCATAGGGCACCATCGCGGCTGCCCAGGTATTGGGATCGGCGGCGAAATCGCGGGACAGCTTGATCAGCGCGCGGATGACGCCCTCTACTTCAGCGCCGCGCTCATCGAGCACCTTCTGGGTGACGACGTTCACCTTGTTGATGACCGGGACGGCCGCATAGTACGGCTTCTGGTCGACGAGGAGGTGGAAGCCCGTCTTGTCTGGGATCGACATCCAGACGCCGATCGACATCGTCGTCGCATCGATCTGCCCCGCAACCAACGACTGGGCGCGAACGCCGGGCTGGCCGATGGCGACGACTTCCATCGAATTGGTGTCGAGGCCTTCGCTGCTGAGCACTTTCATCGACAGCGAGTGGTCGAGGCTGCCCACGCGGCCGACGCCGAAAATGCGGCCGCTGAGATCGGCGACAGTCTTGATGTCGTCCTTGGCGGCGATGACGTAGGGCAGCGACTTGTTGGGCGAGGTCACGGCCTTGAGGTCGGTGGCACCCTGCGCGACGAGGAGCAGCAGGCCGTCGACGCTGACATTGGCCATCTCGCCTTCGCCGGCGGCGAGCGCCTGGAGGGCCGACGGGGTCTGCTCGACGCGGACGAGTTCGACATCGACGCCCTCAGCTTTGAAGTAGCCCTTCTCGAGTGCCAGATCCATGACCGAATTGGGCACCAGCGGCGGCTCGAGATGGGTGAGGATCAGCCGGAACGGCGCGGCCGCGGCCGGCTGCGCGAGCATCAGCGCCGCGAGCGCCGATAGCAGCAGATAGGTCAGTTTCTTCATTGGGTCCTCCAGGAGTCTTTTTGGTTCAGGTCGAGGGTTGGCCGCGCCAGCGGTCGAGGCGCAGCTGAATATGGCGAAGGATTTCGGTTACGATGACGCCGACCGTCGCAAGGATCAGGACGATCACAAAATACTCGGCCATTCGGAACGTGTTGCCATAGATGGCGAGCAGCCCGCCAAGGCCGCGCACGGCGGTGTAGAGCTCGGCAACGACGGTGTTGATGAGCCCGATGGTCGCCCCGACGCGCAGCCCGACGACGATGAAGGGTAAGGCGCTCGGAATGGTGATGCGGGTGAAGATGCGCCAGCGGCTCGCCCCCACCGACCTCGCCATCTCGACGAGCTCGTCGTTCGAGGCAAGGACACCGGCGTAGGTGTTGAGGAGGATCGGCATCGCGGCGCCAAGGAAGACGATGAAGACCTTCGCCTGCACCCCGAGGCCGAGCAGCACGATGATCAGTGGAATGAAGGCGACGCGCGGCGTCGCGGCCAGGGCGTTGACGTAGACGTCGAGGGTTTTGCCGAGCGGCCGGACGCCGCCCATGATGACACCGAGCGGCACCGCGACGGCAATGGCGAGCCCGAAGCCGAGGCCATAGACCGTCAGACTGTCGCCGATGGCAATCCACAGCCGGGCCTCGCCGAAGAGCCGCTGGGCGGCCGCGAGGGTAGCGAGCGGCGTCGGGATGAGATTGCGGGGAATGATCTGGGAAGCGGCGGTCCAGCCGGCCAGAAGGAAAGCCAGGAACCCCAGGCGATAGAAAAGAATGTTCACGACGCTATAGCGGCCCGAAGGCCATCCTCGCTTGCCATCGCTCAGGCTTAGCGCGGATCGGGAGCAGAGGGTTCAATAGCGGCTATAGGCGCTTCTTCTAGCGCGTCGACGATCCGGCCTTGAGAAACGGCGGCGCACCGAGGATCTTGGGTTGGACATGGTCGCGGGCGACCTCCCGCAGCGCGTCGATCAGCGCCGAGTAGGGCGCGAGGTGACGGTACTGCGAGGGAACCAGCGCCACCAGCGGCCGCGGAATGCCCAGCTTCACGTCGTAGAGCCGAATGCCGCCTGGCACGGCCCCGCCGGCAAGGCAGGAGAGCGCCGGTGCGAGGCAGACGCCGAGCCCGGCGCGCACCATGGCCACCGCAACTTCGAAGCTGCGGCACTGCGCGACGATCCGATGATCGGGCAGTGTCGTCTCGTACCAGGCTTCGATCCGCTTCTGATGCTGCGTGCCGAAGATGAAGTGGATCACATTGTTGAGAACTGCCCGCTGCGCCGCGTCGAGCTTGTCCTCGGACTTGACGCCATCGAGCTTGAGCGCTTCGGGCACGACGAGGACATAGGGGTCGTCGAGCAGCGGCACCTGCACGAAGCCCATGCTGGCCTGCGCAATCGAACTCGCCGCAACGATGCCGACATGGGCGCGCCGGGCGTAGAGCATGGCGAGCACATCGCCCGGGCTGCTCTCGTGCACGTCGAACCCAACCCCCGGATAATTGTCGTTGAACCGGCGCAATGCCTGCGGCAGCAATACGCGGACGGGCGAGCTGATGCCCGCGATGCCGATGGTCCGCGCGGCGCCGGTAAAGTCGCCCAGCCCATCCTCAAGTTCCTGCATCTCGCGCATCACCTGCTCAGCGCGATCGACGAGGAACGTCCCGATTTCGGTCAGCGTCATGCGGGCCGCCCGGCGCTCGAACACCTTGTGCCCGATGCTCGCCTCGAGCTTGGCGATCTGCTGCGATAGCGAGGGCTGCGACAGCCCGAGCTGCTTGGCGGCCCGGCTGACCGTTTCAGCGTGAGCGACCGCCCAGACGATCCGCAATTGGTGGAGGGTCAGCTGAGTGCCGCCGACGGCCTTGCTCTTTATCGGCATGTGGATCGCGTAGCGGGGAGGCGCGAACGGGGGTGAGTGGCGTGTTGCATCAGGTGAGCGCTAAATCCTATCGGCCGTGATCGCCTGACCCTAGCGCGCAACACGCCTGTCCCGCTACAGGCAGGCGCCCTGGCGCGCCGCTACCGCCACAATGCCGCAATGCGTTCGCTCACGGGGCGTTGACCTTGCAGTCGTCCCGCTATTGCCGCGGGCCGGCCGGATGCCGGGTTCATTTGGCCGCCGGTGGCGACCAGTGCCGCGAGCGTCTCTTCATCGGGATGGATCACGTCCACCTCCGCACCTGCGGCGCGCAAGTCCTCTATCCCGGCCTCGATGGGCACGAGGCGCATGGCCTGTGGCGGTGAACGAAGCGCGAGGATCAGCACGCGTTCGTAACCGACTGCCAGATCCGCGTTGTCGGACGAATAGTATCCGCCATCGATGTAGCGGTGGCCGTCAATCAGCGGAGGGGGCGCGCCGAAGGAAGCGGTGGTGGCAATGACGGCATCGACCAGATCGACGCCGCTCTCGCGGTCGAAGGCGCGCCTCTCTCCGGTTTCCGCATTCAGGGCAACAATAAGCACTCTCTGCTTTGGCCAGGCCTGCAGGGGAAGCTGGGCAGCGACGGTTCCCCGCCGATCAACCCCCGTCCCTGGCGCGGCCGTCAGCGCGAGCGCTCCGTATCGCCGCAGAATTTCAGCGGAGCTGCCGCCCGCCTGCTTCGCGTCGTCCACACCTGCCCTGAGCCGGGCCCAATCGACCGCTGGAGACGCTCCAGCCGCAGGCCCGTCCGACCCTGCTCGCCGCTGATAGATCTCATCGAGCGACTGTCCGCTCGTGAGGTCCAGCGCAACTCTCGCGCCCGCCGACGTGCCCACGAAGAGGTCGGCGTTCCGGACATCGAGACCAGCGTCGGCCATGCCGGCGACGAGGCCGATCTCCCAAGAGCTCGCAACGTAACCGCCGCCTGCCAGAACCAAAGCGCGCCGCATCGTCTTCAGGTCGCTCTCTCCATCAACGCAAGCTACTCGAAAGTCTCAGTGGGCGCCCTTGGCGCAAGACGAACGCTGGCTCACAGCAATGCTCAAAACATCGCTTCGCCATAACATATTGATTTTTCTGGGGACCATTGGTTGCGGGGACAGGATTTGAACCTGTGACCTTCAGGTTATGAGCCTGACGAGCTACCGGGCTGCTCCACCCCGCGCCAATGTTGTGCATGTGCGCCTCTGATGCGGACATTACCCCGCAGCGCAGGGGGTATATAGGCGGTCGCCCGGCGCGGGGCAAGGCGAAAAAGACAGTTTGTTGACGGGGTGGCAAAGCCCTGGCGGCGCTGTAGAAATACGGCAAACGAGGGCTCAGATGACGCTTTTCGCTTCGGTTTTCCCCATCGCCTGCTGGCTGGCCTACAATTATGGGGTGCCGTTCGTCGAACGGCGGCGGCCATCGCTGTCGGTGATCATGAGCCTGCAGCGCCGGCGCTGGGTGGCCAATGCGACGCGACGGGAATCCCCGATGGATGCGATCCTGTCGGGCAACCTGATGCAGGCGGTCTCGCTGCTGGCGTCGACCTCGGCGCTGATCGTGCTCGCGATCTTTGCGGCGATCGGCCAGGCCGGGGCGCTGATTGATACCCTCGAGGGGCTGGGCCTCGGGCACGTCACTCCGGTGGCGATGCAACTGCATCTGCTGGTGCTGCTGACAATCTTCGTCATGAGCTTTTTCTCGTTCACGCTGTCGCTGCGCCAGTTCAACCATTTTTGCATCATGATCGGCGCCATCTCCCACGATGTGCCTTCGAGCGACGAGGAGATCGACGCTATCGCCATGCTCAATTCGCTGGCAGCCAAGAACTTCAACAGCGGCATCCGCGCCTACTATTTCGCGGTGCCGGCGGTGGCCTGGTTCGTGTCGCCTTTGCTGGCGATCGTCGTCACCTTGGTGACGACGGCGTTCATCATTCACCGCGAGTTCTTCTCCACCGGCCATCGGATCGCCGCCTCGGTGGCGGTGATCGCCAGCCGGCGGGAACAGCAGAAGAAGGACTAAGGCTCAGCCGCCGAGACGGGCGAGGTTTTCGGTCGCGAGATCATAGCCGAGAGCGGCGGCTTCGCCGTAGAGCCGGCGCGCTTCGCTGGTGTCGGCATCGACACCGAGGCCAAGCTCATACATGCGGCCCAGATTGTTGAGCCCGGCGGCGTTGCCACCATCGGCGGCCTTGCGGGTCCATTGCAGCGCGCCCGCGATGTCCTGCGGACCGCCAGTGCCCTGCAGCATCATCAGCGCGAGATTGACGGCGGCGCGGAGCTCGCCGGCCGTGGCCGCTGCCTCGAAGCGCTCACGCGCACGGACGGGGTCGTCGGCTTCGGTAAGACGGGCGAGATTGTGGAGGGCCGCGGGGATGTGGGCGCTTTCGCCGGAATAATAGAGGCTCTTGGCGGCCTCTGAATCGGCCGCGATGCCGAGCCCAAGTTCCGTCATGTAGCCGAGGGCCGCGCTGCCGCGGGGATTGTAACCTGAGGACGACACCTCGAACGCAGCGAGCGCAGCCTCGATGCTGGGCGACGTGCCGCGGCCTTCGAGGTAAGCGACGCCGACGCGATAGTTGGCTTCCGGATCGCCGGACTCGGCGGCACGCTTCAGCCAGCCGAACGCACTGGCATCATCGGCCGCGACACCGATGCCGCGCTGAAAATGATCGGCCACGAGGAGTTGGGCGCGGAGGACGCCGCTGTCGGCCGCTTGGCGGTAGAACGCCATTCCCTTGGCCGCGTCGGCCGGCACGCCATCGCCAAATTCGAAGGAGTAGCCGAGGCTGAGATAGGCCGGCGCGAACCCCTGTGCGGCGGACTGGTTCAGCAGGTCGACGCCGCGGCTCTTATCCTGGCCGATACCCTTGCCGAGGATCAGCAGATCCCCCAGCGCGCGGAGGGCAACGGCGTTGCCGGCGGCAGCGGCCGGCTCGAGCAGCGGCACGGCTTTGGTCGCCTGGTTGTTGGCGGCATAGGCGTTGCCGAGCCAGGCCATCAGCTGGACGTTGGACGGGTCCGCCGCGAGGGCGGCGGTGCAGGCCTCGATGGCGTCGAAGGCGTAAAAATTGCCGACATCGACGGGGCCGATGGCTTCATAGCCGGGCTCGTATTTACTGGCGGCGGCGCTGGCGCAGCCGTCGAAAAGTTCGGTCGACGATGCGACCGAGGCGCTCGCGGCGAGGATGCAGACTGCGGCAACGGTGCGAAGAACTAATGGCATGGACGCCACTGTAGTTCAGAGATGCGCCTTGAGGAAGGCGACGACGTCGCCAAGAATCGGGGCGCGGCGGCGGCCAAAGGAGCCGAGCGCCAGCAGCGTGCCCGGGTGGCCGATGCCGGGATAGTGCTTTTCGACGACGCTATCGCCCGCCTCGCGGAGGCGGGCCGCCAGCGCGACGGTGTTGCGCGGATAGACAAGTTTGTCGGCATCGCCGTGGAGGAGCAGCATCGGCGGCAGGCCGGGGCGGGTGAGGTTCACCGGCTGGGTGGATTTGGGGTCGGCGACAGCGCCGAAGGTGCGGAGCGAGACCGCCACGTCGAAGGGGTAGAAATCGTAGGGGCCGGAGAGGCCGACAAAGGCCTTCACGCGGCTGGCCAGCGCCGGCGCAAGGTAGCGCTCGGCAAGGATCAGCATGACGGAATTGTAGGCGCCGGCGGAGTGGCCCATGAGCGCGACGCGATCCGGATCGCCGCCATACTCGCCGATGTGCGCGGCGGTCCAGCCGAGCCCGGCGGCGCAGTCCTCGAGAAACGCCGGGTACTCGACCTGCGGCACCAGCCGGTAGTCGACGACGACCACAACGAAGCCGGCGGCGGCGAGGGCGCGGCCAGCGAACTCGTAGTAGCCGCGTTCGCCGAGGTACCACGAGCCGCCATAGACAAAGTAGATCACGGGCGAGGGCCCTGCCCCGGCACGTGGAGCGTAGATGTCGAGAACCTGGCGCGGGTCGGGCCCGTAGTGGAGGCCCCGGGCCACGCGATGCGAGCCAGAGGCCTTGCGGGTCAGGAAATTGATGAGGGCGAGCAGGGCGTACATGGCTTTGAGATACGGGTGCGGCCGTTAATTTGTTGCTCCACAGGGCCAGATCGGCCGTGACGATTAAGGCGGCCTTAAACGCGAAAACGCACAATCGCCTGGCGGACCTGCCGCAGCGAGGACATTTTGCCTGCCAAGCGTCAAATAATGGCGACCGCGCCGACCCTGGTGCATGCCCCGCTGAAGGCCGCGGAGCGCCGGCTGGTCGAGCGCTACGACCACGTCACCGGCATCCCCAACCGGCTGCGTTTTCTCTCCGATTTCAAGCGGCTGCGCGGACGCTCCGGCCGGGGCCGCATGCTGGTGCTGGTGACGCTCGCAGACGCGCGGCACTACAACGAGATCCTGCGGGCGCTGGGCCACGCCTTCTCGGAAGATTTCGTCCGCGCCGGTCTCGTCCGGCTGCGCGACATGCTGCCCGACCAGTTGCCGATCTATCAGGTCTCGGTGCTGAGCTTTGCCTTCGTCATCGGCCACGATGCGGCAGAAGGCGTGCCGCAACTGGCGCGGGAGATTGCGCACGGCTTTGCCGGCGATCTCGAGGTGAACAACATCCCGATCCGCACCAAGGTGGGCGTCGGACTGATGTCGCTCGACGCGGCGACGGTCGATCCTGCAGAAGTGCTGCGCGCTTCGCTGGTGGCGGCGCAGGACAGCCGACGCACCGATGAGGGTGTCGCCTTCTACAACAACCGCAGCGACGCGGCGCATATCCGCGCCTTCCGCATTCTCGCCGACCTGCCGGCCGCGCTGACGGACACGGGGCAGTTGTCGCTCAACTTCCAGCCGCGCGTCGACCTCGCAACCGGCAGCTGCCACGGTGCCGAAGCGCTGATCCGCTGGCGCCACCCGGAACTGGGCAACATCTCGCCGGGCGAGTTCATCCCGCTGGCCGAGCAGACGGCGCTGATCCATCCGCTGACCGATTGGGTGCTGGACCACGCCTTGGGCGCGACCCGCGGCATGATCGATCGCGGCCATGCGATGACGGTGTCGGTCAATGCCTCGCCGCTCAATCTGTCGGAGCCGGGCTTTGACGACAAGCTGTTCTGGGCCTGCGACCAGCACGGGCTCGAGCCGCAGAGCGTCGAGATCGAGTTCACCGAAGGGACGCTCGCGGCCAATCAGGAGCGCGCCACACGGCAGCTCGAGCGCATCCGCAAGGCCGGTGTGCGTATCGCCATCGACGACTTTGGAACGGGGTTCTCCAACCTCAACTATCTGAAGACGATCCCGGCCGACGTGCTGAAGATCGACCAGTCCTTCATCCGGCCGCTGACCGGGAGCGACGATTTCCTGGTCCGGCAGATCCTCGAGATCGCGCGCGGACTGGGCCTTGGGGTCTGCGCCGAGGGCATCGAGACGGCGGAAGCGTATCGGCTATTGCAGACGCTCGGCTGCCACGAGGGTCAGGGCTACTACATCGCCCGGCCGATGCCCGAACCGGATTTCGTTCACTGGATCGAAGGCGCGTACGCCCGGGCGATGTAGATCGAGTAGCGCTCGATCACATAGCCATTGCGGATGATGTCGACGCGCTTGAGGCGCCTGACCGACTTGAACTGCGACTTGATCTCGTCGGTGAGACCGCGCTTGCGATCGGCGACGATGAGGGCATTTTCACCGGCATGCGCGGCCGGGTCGAACCAGTCGTCGAACGCATCGCGGCCGGCGAACAGGCTCACCACATTGGGGTCGCGCATGGCAAAGGCCATCGCGCCGGCCGAGGCG
>JBKJTB010000212.1:0-9091 GCA_046594305.1 Devosia sp.
CGGCTCTCGTTAAGGCTGATCACCGCGAACGACAGCAAGGATTGGACAACCGCGCGCCGGCAAGCATGTGTTGGTCTCGCTCGCCCGGATCAACTCCCGGGCCTTGTCAGTGAAGCCAGGCAATTCTGGCTCATCGACAAGGATGAACATCATGGCCAAGAAGCCCACCAAGACCGTCAAGTCCCGTGCCAGGAAGCCGGCTGTCAAACCCGACACGAAGCAGAACATTGTTCTTGCGATGCTCCGGCGCGGGAACGGCGCGTCTATTGCCGAGATTATCAAAGCCACTGACTGGCAGGCACACAGCGTGCGCGGGTTCTTCAGCGGCGCGCTAAAGAAGCGGCTCAAGATAGACGTCGTATCCGATAAGGACGCCCAGACCGGTGAGCGGCGATACCACGTCGCGGCGTTGAAGGCCTGAATTTCAGAGAGAGCGAGCCTGCCGCACTTGACCCTCGCTATCGAGCAAGGCGGCCTCGTCCTCTCCGACCGACGCGCCCGTCGGGGCAAACGAGCCTGCGTCAATCGAAGCGATCGTTGGATTTGAGGCTAGATCTGATCGAAACTTCCAGCAACTATGGCCTTTTCGAACGCACCTCCCTGAACCTCCTGGCCGTCACCGGGTCTCTGCAACTTGGCCAGCGAAGCAACTGCGTTGAGTTCGCGTCGGAGAGATCGTCAAACGAACTAGCCCTTCTCTTGCCAACCGCATGCTGATAGCCTTCATCACAGAACGAAGATCAGACGTATGGCGCATCGGGCTACGGCGGCCTTCGCCGTCTTAATGGACTATCCGTTTGACCGTCGTCGATGCAGCCTCTTAGCCTTGCTTGTCTGAGCGGCAGCCGCCGCTTGAAGCTCCCCGCCCGGGAGCGAATCCGGGCGACTTGAGGGTCGATTGTCCATTTTCAGTTTGAAGCGCGCCGCCCTTCTGGCGGCGATGTTTGCTGTCCTGTCACTGGGTGGGGGCGCGACGACGGCCGGCGCGCAGCAGATCGTTGTCGAGAAGGACCTGTGCGGTCCCGCAGTCCCCGGGGGCGGATGTGTCATCGGCGGCGGTGGGAGCATGCCGCTCATCGCGCCCTACACCGCGGTCTCCTACCAGATCACCCTAACTTGCAACGACCCCGGGCCGACCGACGTTGACCTTGGTGAGACCTTTCCTGGCGGTTTCGTTCCAACCTCAACGACATGCAACACGAACCTGCCCACGGGGGCGGCGCCGCTCTTTTTCGGACCGGTCACCGTGCCGGGGCAAGGACAGATCACCTGCCTGATCACTGGGTATTTCAACTACCTTCCGGCAACGGCCAACAACGCCAACAATGAAGTGACCGTCTACGCGATTGGCGACCACGAGCGTCCGATCGTCGTCTCAAACCAGGTCAACGCATCGATCGCATCGCCCGCGACGATGCCGAGCGACGTGTCGGTGGTGAAGGAGGCGATGGTCATCGCATCCGGCAACGGCACGACGACCGTCCACTATACAATCACCGTCACCAACAACGGCCCCAACGACGTCTACGGACTGCAGCTGCAGGATCGGGTGGCGCTTCCTGCGACCAGCATCCCGCTCAGCGTCAGCAATCTGGGCAATGAGGTTTGCACGGTCGTCGGCAGCGGCGGATCGGATTGCTTTGATGCTGTTCCGAGTACCGACAACTCGCCGCTGACAGTTCCCTCGGTCAGCCCGGTCGATTTCGTCGAATGGAGCTACCTCACGGGAGCAGCCGGTCTTCTCGTTTCCGGCGATTCCATCGTCGTCGAGTTCGACGTTCTCATTGAAGTGCCGGTCGGCGTCTCCTGCCAGCTTGTCGAGGGCGGCAACGAGCTGATCAACGAAGCGCATATCGGCTTCAATATTCCGGGCGCGACCACGACGACCTTTGAAAGCGCACCAGGAAACAACACCAGTTGGGTGTCAGTGCCGGTCGCCTATGATGGCGTGGTCGACCCCAACTGCGGGCAACCAGCACTGCAGATCAGCAAGACCCTTGCCGCTGGCTCGCCGGCGCTCTTCGCCTGGGGCGACACCGTCACCTACGACATCACGTTGACCAATTCCTCGAACCAGACCCTTGCCAACATCCAGCTTTTCGACGCCATCAATGGAGTCCTGGGCGACTTTGTCTCCGGCGGAATCGGCACTCCAGCCTTCACCGCAGAAGTCGTGGGCATCGCTTGCGCGCCAGCGATCTGCTCGAGCACCGTCCCGTCCACTGGTCCGCAATCCGTCACCGGCTACCTCAATCCACATTGGATGCTCGGAGCCACTATTTCGTCACTCGGCGCCCAGTCGAGCGTCACGTTCCAGGTCAGCATTCTGTTCTCCAATCCGGCCTGCGACTCCTATCCGGACGTCACCGAAAAGCCGGTGCTCAATTTCGTCCGCGGCAGGTACGCCGATCCCACGCTCGGTGGCGCCGACGTCACGCTGCAGACACCTCCGGCGATCGCCTTGTTCGAGGCACCCGCAGCCTGCGACTTCAGGGTGACCAAGAGCGTCAACGACGGATCCGACAAGATCGTCTTCGGCCAGAACGTCCACTACACCGTCACCTATGAGAACCTGAACGTGCAGCCGATGACGATCGGCACGATGATCGACACGCTGCGGCTCGCGCACCCCAGCTACGCCTGGCCGCTGACGGTCCATTACGACTATCTGTGCTCCGAGAGCGGCGGGGTCACCGGCTTCCCGTTCGGCGTCGGCCAGTCGGGGGTGGTCCAGGTCGTTCCCACGAGCTTGCCGCAGCAGGGCGTGCGGATCATCCAGAACCTGACGCCTGTGGTCTTTCCGGGTAGCAGCAGCGTGACCTGCGAAGTCCGCGTCAATGTCGAGGTGCCGGTTGGTGCCGCGCAATGCGGACGGCTCGGCGCACTCGAGAACGCGGCGATCATGGATCAGTCGGCGTTCTACAATCCCAACCTGCCATGGGGCACGACACCCGGCTTCTACGACACCGAAACACTGCCGTTGCCGCAGTGCATCGACCTCGTCGTCAACAAGTCGGCCGATCCATTGTGGACGACGCAGAACGGGGGGCCGGTGAACTACCAGCTGGTCATCACCAATCTGGGCGATCCGATCGTTGCTACCGACGGCGTAACGGTGAGCGACACTTTCACGCCGAACGTCGCAGTAACCCCGTCCATCGATTCGTGCCTCGATCCCGCGTTCAGCTCGGTGCCTGCCCCACAGGTGCCGTCATGCGACTATGCCTGGTCGTCCCCACCGCCGACGAACCCTTCCGTCCTGACGATCCAGACACTCGATCACAACTGGTCGGCCAATCCTCATTTCACTTCCACCGCGCCTTATCCCGCGCCGCCGGGTCAGGTCTGCAACAACGCTATCGCGACCCTCAGCGGGATGAGCCCAGAGGACTGGTACGCCAGAGATCCTTCGACGTGGGAGACCAACCGCTGCGTTCCGATCTTCGACACAAAGGACCTCAAGGTCGGAAAGCTTCTCGATGTCATAGCGCCCGCGACCGCACCCGCCGCGACTACCTTCACTGTCGACGTAAACTGCTCATGGCAGTTCAACGGCACAAGCTACGGCCTCACCGACACGCTCACCTTCGCCTATCCGCCGAACCCGATCCCGCCGCAGGGTGTTCAGAGCATCCCGATCAACAGCACCTGCATCATCACCGAGCAGCAGCTGCCCGTGGGGCCGTTCCCTGACAAGCGCTGCCCGTCGGGCTTTGCGGCCTGGGGCGTAATCGCCTACCCCAACGCGGTCGGGCCTGACGGCACGCCCCAGAGCGTGATCGTGGGCAACAATTCCTCCAATACGCTGCTCGTTCACAACGTCTACGAATGCGTCAGGGACATCGTTTCCGAGACTGGTTCGCTGTTTGTCGGCAAGGATCTCGTCAACAACACCGGCGCCGATCTTTCCGGATGGATCTTCCCCGTGACGGTCGAGTGCACTGGGCAACCTCCCGTGTCGCTCGATCTCTCCGCCGGCCAGTACAGCGTCATCCACAATTTGCCGCTCGGCACGGACTGCGACGTTACCGAGGACTGGCAGACCATCGAGCTGCCGCCGGCGGAAAAAGCTTGCCCGGAGGGGCTTGTTCCACAATGGCTACCCGCGAGCTACGAGCCGGCAAGCCAAACCGTGAGCGCCGATCCCGTCGCGATCACCGTTCATAACGTGATCGAGTGTGTCCGGCCTGAGAAGCCGGCCGACGGCACGATCGAAATCATCAAGAAGGTCACCAACAATACGGCGGCAGACCTCTCGGGCTGGACGTATCCGGTGGTCGTCTCTTGCGATGGAGGGCCGGAGGTCTTCCTTAACCCGATGGACGGTCAGTCGATAGGCGTCGACCACATTCCGTTCGGTGTCGACTGCAAGGTCGGCGAGGATACGGTCGCTCTGCCAGTGGCCGAACGCGCGTGCCCGCCGCCGCTTCTGCCGCAATGGACGACGTCCATCACGCCGCCGGCAGACTATTTCCACGCCGGTGATACCGCGACGATCCACAATGTCCTCGACTGCATTCGCCCCGAGAAGCCGGTCGACGGCAAGATCGAGGTCACCAAGAAAGTCACCAACAACACGGCTGCCGATCTCTCGGGCTGGACCTATCCGGTTTCCGTCTCCTGCGATGGAGGGCCGGAGGTCTTCCTCAGCCTGACCGACGGTCAGTCGCTAGCGGTGGACCACATTCCTTTCGGTGTCGACTGCAAGGTTGGCGAGGACACGATCGTCCTGCCGCCCGCTGAGAGGGCCTGCCCACCGCCGCTCCTGCCGCAATGGACGACCTCGGTGACACCGACGGGCTATCTCCACGCCAGCGACGTTGCGACGATCCACAACGTGCTCGACTGCGTGCGGCCGGAGAAACCAGTCGATGGCACGATCACGGTCAGAAAGAAGGTCACGAACAACACGACGGCCGATCTCTCGGGCTGGACCTATCCGGTCTTCGTTTCGTGTGATGGAGGGCCAGAGATCTTCCCCATACTGAGTGACGGTCAGTCCCTGGGCGTCGACCACATTCCGCTCAGCGTCGACTGCAAGGTTGGGGAGGACACCATAGTCCTGCCGCCTGCAGAGAGGGCCTGCCCACCGCCTCTCCTGCCTCAATGGACAGCCTCTGTGACACCTACGGGCTACCTCCATGCCGGCGACACGGCGACGATCCACAATGTGCTCGACTGCGTGCGGCCGGAGAAACCGGTCGATGGCACGATCACAGTCATCAAGAACGTGACCAACAATACTTCGGCCGATCTCTCAGGCTGGACCTATCCCGCGTCCGTCTCCTGCGATGGCGGGCCGGCAGTCGTCCTGAGTCTGACCGACGGTCAGTCGCTCGCAGTTGACCACATCCCGTTTGGCATCGACTGCAAGGTCGTCGAGGACACGATCATCGTGCCCGTAGCCGAACGCGCGTGTCCGCCGCCGCTTGTGCCGCAGTGGACGACCTCCGTGACGTCCGTGACCCCGTCGGACTATTTCCATGCGGGGGACACGGCGACGATCCACAACATCCTTGACTGCGTGGGGCCGGAGAAGCCGACTGAAACTGGCACGCTCACGGTTTGGAAGTACGTTGCCAACCAGACGCTGTTCGACGTCACACCGCTACAGTTCACGATCGATGTGGATTGCGGCGGCTCGGTCACGACGATGACGCTCGCCAACGGGCAATCGGATACCGTGACGAACCTGCCGCTGGGGACCAATTGTGTTGTCACGGAAACGCTTCCGTTGCCCATGCCACCGGGCATCGGCAACGAGTGCTTCACGCCGAGCCTCGTGCCGGAATGGACAATGCCGATCGGCTATTACCCCGGACAGAGTCTGCAAATCGCCGCCGCAACGGATGCGATCTACGTACTCAACACGCTGACCTGCGTGCCGGGTCCGGACACCAGCACTGAAACCGGTGACGATGGTTCGCTGTCGATTGAGAAGGTCTGCTCCGAACCCGTTCCAGCGGCGTCAGGTGACGGGTTTGAGGCTACCTGCCAAATCACGGTCATTGCGACAGGACCCCTTCCGGCGACGATTACCATTAGCGATCAACTCAACGGTCCGCACAATATCCCGGGTTATGAGAACCAGATCGTCTCGATGACCTCGGCTGAGAACTGGTCGTGTCCGGGTATGCCGGTGGTTGCGGGCATCTACGCCACGTGCCAACTGGCCGGGACCGACCTCGTCGCCGCTGGCGGGCAGTCAGTGATCAACGTGGTCGTCCACTTCCCTGATACGGGAAATGCATCGGAAAGCCAGAACTGCGTTGAAGCCAATGGCGACGACGGCACGGGCATCGCGACGTCGTTTGCCTCGCAGGTCTGTGCCCAATTCGAAGGACCCGGTATTGCCGTGTGCGATCCGGGCATGGAACGGCGCGGCACTATCTGCGTCGTGCCAAAACTTCCAAAATTTCCCGACTTCAGCATTGAGATCACCCAGCCAAAACAATGCGAGCGAGGAGAAGCGTGCACATTTGTGGTGGAGCTCACGAACGATAACGGCGACGACTACTCGGGGCCGCTATTCCTGTCGTCCGATCTGCCAGCATCGGTGGGCAGCGACGGTAAATCCATCAGCGATTGGTATTGTGCCCGATCCGACATGGGCGGCCTCTGCTACATCGGCCTCGACAGCCCGTCAGCCGAGGGGCTCCCGTCACTTCGTCTGCCCTTGATGATGCCAGCCAAGCCTAGCGCCAATCCTGAGGCGTGCTTCATGGCAGGCGTTCCTTCGTCTGACATGGAGATGGCGGTCGCGCGAGCCACTCAACTCGGACTTGCTGCGAATGGGTTCAAGCTGGGTACGCTCGACGGCGTGATCGGTCCCAAATCGAAGGCCGCCATCGCGACCTTTGCCAAGCGGTCGAAAGCGACAATACGGGACGGCGAAATCGACGAAGTCTATCGGCTGATTTTCGGTGCCCTTCCTCTTTCAGAGCGCATCGAACGCCGCGAAGCGACATGCATCGCGCTCAACCTCAAGCCACTGCCGAAGCGGGTGACCCCGCCGTCGCCTGAACTCTCGGTCGATGAGGAGGATCAGATCAAGGAGGACGATCAAGTCGACGAAGAGGACAAGATTCGTTGCGTTCCACCTCTAGAACTCAATCGAAGGGGCACCGCCTGTATTCCCTCTCAGGATCTGATCGAGCTTCCTGGACTGGAGTTTCCAGGCAGCATTGTGATGCCAGGGTTTTGACAATCGATCCGGGCCTGCGGGGCGCGAGGTTACTTTCGCCAACGACAAGCTCCCGGCTGATCGGGCGTGGCCAGTAGTCGGCTCGCGGCCTCAGACGGGACTTGGCGCCTGTCTGCATTTGGGGCGCGATGCGGACCTACCGAGCGAGTAGGCAGTGAGCAGCCCATGCCAACATTACGTCGCGCCGCTTCTCAAGAAAATCCGTCCGCTTGTAGGCAAGCTCCGCATCGTCGCCGAGCGCATGAGCAAGGCACGCCTCCACGACCTCGCGCGGGAAGCCGGTCTGCTCCGCTGCCCAGTCGCGGAATGATGACCGGAAGCCGTGCACGGTGCTGCCGTCGTCACGAAGGCCGCGCAGCAGCTGCAGCATCGCCATATTGGAGAGCGCGTAGCCCGAGGGGCTCGGGAACAGATACTTGCTGTCAGTGGGATCGCTGTCGGTGAGCTTGAGGGCTTCGTCGGTGAGCGGCACACGGTGCTCGCGACCAGCCTTCATGCGGCCACTGGGGATCATCCAGACCTTCGCCTTGCGGTCGATCTCGGTGTGCGTGGCCTCGCGGGTCTCGGTCGTGCGGGCGCCGGTCAGGATCGTGAACGTCAAAGCCTTGGCGCTCGTGCTGCCGTTCTTGCGCAGCTCGGCCATGAGCTTGGGCACGTCCTGGTAGGGTACCGCCTTGCGATGCTCGACCTTGGAAATCTTGCCGGTCGCGGGCAGTAGGTGCGGCAACGCCCCACCCTTCCATTGAGCGGGGTTCTCGCCGCTGCGGTAGCCCATCGCTGTCGCCCAGCCGAGGATCTGCTCGATGCGGCCCCTCACGCGGCTCGCGGTCTCGGCCTTGGTCGTCCAGATAGGCTTCAAAACCTTGAGGACGTCCTCGACGAGGATCTGGTCGACCGGCATCTTCCCAATGAACGGGTTCACGTACATCTCGATTGTGCTGGGCCACTGCTGAGAGTGCTTTGGGTTTTTCCATCCAGCCTTATGCGAGGCGATGTACTGCTTGGCACATTCGGCGAAGGTTGGAACCTTCGGCTTCATCTCGATCCTGCGCTTGGCTTCGACCTGACGCTTGCTGGCAATCGGGTCCTCACCGCGCTTCACCAGGACACGCAGCATCGCCGCTTCGTCGCGGGCATCGCTCAGCGGCTTCTCTTCGGTCGAACCGAGGCCCATCCATTGATTGGTCCCCGCGCGGCTGTAGCGAAACAGCCAGCTACGCGTACCGTGATCTCGAACCTGCATGTAGAGGCTGGGCGCGACCCAGTGCACGCCGTCCTTGCTGATGGCGCTTACCTGATTGGCGGTGAGGGCACGGCTTTGAGACAATCTGGGGAGCCTTGAGTGTGATCGTCACAGACATGCGTACTCAGGCGGGATTATCCAGAGCCATCGTAATAGGTGCGTGTGGTTATCCTTAACGGGCCTGCGGCCCGTTCATACGAGCGTCGCCACGATTGAACGCGGGACGATCGCGAACTCGCCGCTCAGCCACTGGCGGTCCCGTCGGAGCCTCTCAAGGCAGGCACTCTCCACGTCAAACGCAGCCTGGCCATCGGCATGCGTTTTCGAGTGGGCGAGCGTCCAGTGGATCTTGCTTCCACGTGGGAATCCTACGTTCAGTTCCGAAAGCCTTCGTTGAACATTATTCGACATCCCAACCTTGATGACGACGTGACCCTCCGGAACGTCGAGCGTGGCGCCCAGGGGATCGTGGAGTACCATCACGTAGACCTCAGTCGGCCCGCTTGAGCGCGTGACAATGACCTTGCCGGCCGTCGGCGGCGGCCCTCGACGCCAGGACGGCACAGACGGCGCTTCGGGAGCCTCAACAGGTCGCGGAACGAGTGCCATGTCGAAAGACCACACCACTTGCACTGGCTGCTCCC
>JBKJTB010000425.1:0-9213 GCA_046594305.1 Devosia sp.
GCTTTCGGCAATTTCGTGATGCGCGGCAATTTCATCATCGGCGTGGTGGTGTTTGCGATCCTCATCATCGTCAACTTTATCGTCATCACCAAGGGCTCGGGCCGCATCGCGGAAGTCGCGGCGCGCTTCAACCTCGACGCCATGCCCGGCAAGCAGATGGCGATCGACGCCGATCTCAGCGCCGGCCTGATCGACGAGAACACCGCCCGCGAGCGCCGCAAGACTCTGGAAGCCGAGAGCGCCTTCTTCGGCAACATGGACGGCGCATCGAAATTCGTGCGCGGCGACGCCATCGCCGGCCTCCTCATCACCTTCATCAACATCATCGCCGGCATGGTCATCGGCATCATGCAGGAGGGCCTCACCTTCCAGGAGGCCGGCAACGTCTACACGCTGCTCACCGTCGGCGACGGTCTCGTGTCGCAGATTCCCGCGCTCATCGTCTCGACCGCCGCGGGCCTGCTGGTCTCCAAAGCCGGCGTCACCGGTTCCGCCGACAAGGCGCTGGTCGAGCAGTTCACCGGCTACCCCAAGGCGCTCGGCATGTCCGCCGCCGTCGTCGGCCTCCTCGCCTTCCTCCCCGGCATGCCGATCCTGCCCTTCCTCGCGCTCGCCATCGGCGTCGGCTATCTCGCCTTCCGCTCCACCGGCAAGAAAGCCCTGGCCGTTGCGCAGAAGGCCCAGGACGCGCTGTTCGCGGCCAAGAAGACCGGCCCCGGCACGCCGGGCGGCACCGAAGAAGCCCCGATCTCCGACAGCCTCAAGATCGACGAGCTGAAACTGGAACTTGGTTATGGTCTGCTCTCCCTGGTCAAGGAAGACGAAACCGGCACCGACCGCCTCACTGAACAGATCAAGGCGCTGCGCCGGCAGCTCGCGACCGAACTCGGCTTCGTCATGCCGCCGGTCCGCATCCTCGACAACATGCAGCTCGAACCCAACGACTACATGGTCAAGATCAAGGAAGTCGACGCCGGCAAGGGCCGCATCTTCGCCAACCAGCTGATGGTGATGGACCCGATGGGCAAGGAGATTACCCTGCCCGGCTACCACACCACCGAGCCGACCTTCGGTCTCCCCGCAACGTGGATCGAACCGGCGCTGCGCGACGAAGCCGAACTCAAGGGCTACTCAATCATCGACCCCTCGACGGTGATCTCGACGCACCTCACCGAAGTGCTGAAGGCCAACGTCGCGGACCTGTTGAGCTACGCCAACGTCCAGTCGCTGCTCACCGGCCTCAGCAAGGACCAGCAGAAGCTCGTCGAGGACATGGTGCCCAGCCAGATCTCCGTCTCGGGCATCCTGCGCGTCCTCCAGACGCTGCTCACCGAGCGCATCTCGATCCGCGACCTGCCGACCATCCTCGAAGGCATCGCCGAAATCGCCGGCAGCGGCCGCACCGCGCAGATGATCGCCGAGCACGTTCGCTCGCGCCTCGCCCGCCAGCTGTGCGCCGCCAACCTCGGCCCCGATGGCAACCTGCCGCTGCTGACCCTGTCGCCGCAATGGGAGCGCGAGTTCGCCGAAGCCATGGTCGGCGACGGCGCCGAACGCCACCTCGCCATGGCCCCCTCGCGCCTCCAGCAATTCATCGTCGGCGTGCAGCAGGGCTTTGAGAACGCTGCCCAGATGGGGGAACTCCCCGTGTTGATCACAAGCCCCGGCATCCGCCCGCACGTCCGCGCCATCATCGAGCGCTTCCGCCCGCAAACGGTGGTGATGAGCCAGAACGAAGTGCATCCACGGGTGCGGTTGAGGACGATCGGGGCGGTGTGAAATTGGTGCGGGCGGCTAGCCCCCACCCCCCGGCTTCGCCGGTCCCCCCTCCCCGATGGGAGGGATGGGCTCCACTCAAGCTGAGTAAGCTGGCGTATCCCTCCCATCGGGGAGGGGGGACCACGCGTAGCGTGGTGGGTGGGGGCTTCTGCTGACTACCGCTCCGTCAGCGCCAGCCTCACCCCCAACAACACGAACGCCGCCGCGAACGTCCGCCGCATCCACAGCATGATCGCCGGGCGGGAGATCACATGCGCGCGCATCGCGGCCGCGAACATCCCGTAGCCGGCGAATACGACGAACGTCACCAGCATGAATACGCCGCTCAGCCCCAGCATCTGCGGCAGTGCGTTCGCCGCATCCGCGGGCACGAACTGTGGCAGGAAGGCGAAAAAGAAAATCGACAGTTTCGGGTTGAGGATGTTGATGAGGACACTCTCGACGATCACCTGCATCGGCGTCTTGGCCCGTGCATCGGTCGCAACGCTCAGTGCCCCGGTCTCCCTGAGCGTCGCCCACGCCATCCACAGCAGATACGCGACGCCGAGATATTTGATGATCTCGAACGCCAGCGCGCTGGTGTGGAGGATCGCCGCAAGCCCGGTGATCGCCGCCAGCATGTGCGGCACGATCCCCAGCGTACAGCCAAACGCCGCGACCAAACTCGCTTTGGCGCCGCGCGAAAGCCCCGCCGAGATGGTGTAGAGCGCCCCCACTCCGGGCGAAATGACGACAATCAGCGTGGTGACGATGAATTCGATGCTCATTTTGGCCTCCTAGCGGGAACACTAGCACGGCGGCCCGGCGCGCGAAGCTCCCCACCCACCACGCTACGCGTGGTCCCCCCTCCCCGAAGAGAGGGATAGGCTCCACTCAAGCGGACTAATCTGGCTTATCCCTCCCATCGGGGAGGGGGGACCACGCGTAGCGTGGTGGGTGGGGGCTTACCACATGCACACAGCCGAAATCAGCTTGGAACTGACCGCAACTCCACGCATTCTCATTCCCGCGTCACCGGGGCCAAGCATGAAGCTCTTCCGCTGCGATCATTGCAGCAATGTCATCTACTTCGAGAACACCATCTGCCAGAGCTGCCGGCACACACTTGGCTATTGGCACGAGGCTAACATCATGGTCTCGCTCGAGGTCGCGGGCGACCATTTCAACGCGCCGGCCCTCCCCGACAAGCAGTTCGTCCGTTGCGCCAATGCGAAGTTTGGCGCCTGCAACTGGCTGGTCGAGCTTGATGTCGGCGGCGATCCCTACTGTCGCGCCTGCCGGCACAATGCCCTCGTCCCCGATGTCACCGACCCGGCTAACCTCCATCGCTGGCAGGAGATCGAGCGCGCCAAGAAGCGCCTGGTCTATTCGCTGCTGCGCTTCCGCCTGCCGCTCGCGACCCGCAACGAGGACGCCGTCCACGGTCTCAGCTTCCGTTTCATCAACGACGACATCGCGCCGTCGCCGGTGATGACCGGCCACCAGAGCGGCACCATCACGCTCTCGCTCAAGGAGGCCGACGATGCAGCGCGCGAATACCGCCGCACGCTGCTCAACGAGCCGTATCGCACGCTCCTCGGTCACTTCCGCCATGAGATCGGCCACCATTTCTGGGATCTGCTCGTCGGCGGCAAGCCAGCGCACAAAGAGTTCCGCGCCCTGTTCGGCGACGAGAGCGCCGACTACACGGCGGCCCTCCAGCGCTATTACGACAATGGCGCGCCGCCCGACTGGCAGCGGACGCACATCTCGGCCTATGCCACAGCGCACCCGTGGGAGGACTGGGCCGAGACCTGGGCCCACTACCTCCACATCGTCGACACCACCGAGATGGCCTCGGCCTTCGGCGTCCGCCTCAACGCCAGTGTCGACATCGCCAACGACCTCACCACCCGCATCGATTTCGACCCCTACAGGCTGAGCGCCATCGCAGAGCTCGTCGAGCACTGGGTGCCGCTGAGTTCGCTGATCAACAACCTCAATCGCGCCGTCGGCCAGCACGACGCCTATCCGTTCGTGCTGACCCCGGCTGTGATCGACAAGCTCGCCTTCATCCAGCGAATCGTTCGCCAGGCGGGCCAGACGCAGTGGACCGTGGCGGGACCAAACGGCCCCGAACCGATCAACCGCCCGTGGCAACCGCGCTAAAGCGGTGGAATGCACGCAAATGCGTGCATCTTGGTGGATTTACTAATGTCGCGAGCGATGATTCAAGTGAGGGTGCGGCGGACGTGTATGAGGCATCAGGGTTGGCAGACAGCAAGCCGAGATCGACGGGGGCTGTATATCGGGACGAGGCGGCCGATTTGATGGCGGCCGCAGCGCGCGGCACCGCGCGCCCTGCCCCACCGGACCTCGAATTAACCGCCCGGCGCGCCCCGCCGATCGTGCGGGCGGAGGAGCAGCGCCCGGAACCGAAGGTGACGCTGCCCTACCCCGAGCCGGTCGGTTTCAACGACAATTCCGGCGATGATCCTGAAGATCTCGCGCCACAGGCCCAGCGCCGTCGCCTGAGCGTCCTGCAGCTCGGCGCCCGTGTCGTTATCGCCCCCTGGTATGCCGTCGTGGCGGCGTCATCCCTCGGCATCATCGCGCTCTTCGGCCGGGGCCTGTTGGGCGTCTAGCACTCCGGCAGGCTGACACTGAGCCCGCCCAGGCTCGTCTCCTTGTAGCGCTCATCCATATCGCGCCCGGTCTGCCGCATGGTCTCGATGCAGGCATCGAGCGGCACGATGTGCTGGCCATCGCCGAGCAGCGCCAGTGAGGCAGCGGCGACCGCCTTCACCGACCCCATGCCGTTGCGCTCGATGCACGGCACCTGCACCAGCCCGCGGATCGGATCGCAGGTCATGCCGAGGTGATGCTCGAGCGCGATCTCGGCCGCATTCTCGATCTGCGCGTTGGTGCCGCCGAGCACGGCGCAGAGGGCCGCTGCGGCCATCGCCGAGGCCGAACCCACCTCGCCCTGGCAGCCGACCTCGGCGCCCGAGATCGACGCATTGTATTTGATCAATCCACCGATCGCCGCCGCCGTCAGCAGCATGTCGGGCACCTTGGTCCGCGAGGCGCCCGGCACGAGATCGAGATAGTAGCGGATCGCCGCCGGGATCACGCCGGCCGCGCCATTGGTCGGCGCCGTCACCACCTGCCCGCCGGCCGCATTCTCCTCGTTGACCGCCATCGCATAGGCCTGCAGCCAGTCGACGGCCGAGTGCAGCGGCGCATTGTTGGCGCCCGCTCGCGCCGTCAGCTTCTCGTTGAGCCCCTTGGCCCGGCGCCGCACATTGAGCCCGCCCGGCAGGATGCCGTCATTGCCGAGGCCGCGCTCGATGCAGCGGTCCATCACCTCCCAGATCGCCATGATCCGCCCGTCGAGATCGGCCGGTCCCCGCGCCATTTCATTGGCCCGCTTCATCGCCGCGATGCTGAGGCCCGACGCGTCGCCCATCACCAGCATCTCGGCGGCCGTGCCGAAGGGATAGGGCACGTCCTCGTCCTGCGGTTTTGCCGGGCCCGCCTCCATCTCCGCCGCCGTGAGCACGAAGCCGCCGCCGATCGAGTAGTAGCTTTCGGTCAGCATTTCGGCCTCGCCCGCGCTAACGAAGAACGTCATTCCATTTGGGTGCGCAGGTAGACGCTTGCCCTTCTCGAGCTGCACCGCTGTTGCGAGGTCAAGCCCAACCATGCGGCCGTTGCGCAACCGTACGGTTCCCGTTCGTCCCAGCTCATCGAGTGCGGCGCCGGCCTGCTCGCGATCGTAGGTTGCGGGCTGCATCCCCATCAGCCCGCACAGCACCGCGCGCACCGTGCCGTGCCCCTCGCCCGTATAGGCGAGCGACCCGTAGAGCCGGCATCCCATCGTCAATGGACCGGCGGGAAGTTCACTCGCCGCCGCCAGATCGATGAACCGCCCGGCCGCCAGCATCGGCCCCATCGTGTGCGACGACGATGGCCCGACGCTGACTTTGAAGATGTCGAAAATGGACAGGAACATCCCGCCAGCCTAGCATGGAATTCCATCGCGGCAGCGACTGTGCTTTATGGGCGCACCATGTCCGAGCCACTCATCCTCACCGTCCCGCTGTTCTCCGAACTGGGAAATCTGGGCCTCGCGCTGCGGCGTGACGTGTTCATCCACGAGCAGCACGTGCCACCTGAGGACGAGTTCGACGCCTACGACCTCACCGCCACGCACGTGGTCGTCCTCCTCGACGGCAATGTCGTCGGTGCCCTGCGCATCGTCTTCCTCCCCGAGCACGCCAAATTCGGCCGCGTCGCCGTCACCGCCTCGGCGCGCGGACAGGGAATTGCCAGCAAGATGATGCGGTTCGCCATGGAATTCGCCAGCGCGCGCGGCGAAACGCGCTTCTACCTCACGGCCCAGACCGACAAGCTCGCCCTGTACCAAAAACTCGGCTTTGTCGCCTTCGGCGAAGAGTTCCAGGACGGCGGCATGCCGCATCTGGCGATGAAAAATCACTAGGCACCGAGGGCGCAGTCGGCGCCCTTCCCCCGCGAGCGGGGGAAGGTGTCAGCGGAGCTGACGGAAGGGGGCGGCCGCAGACACCGAGTCCAGTCTCGCCCCCCTCCACCGCCTCCGGCGGTCCCCCTCTCCCGTGGCTGCGCCACAGGGGAGGAGCGCCGACTGCTACGCGCGCCACAAACGCAAAGGGCGCCACGCGGCGCCCCTCTCAACACTCGATACGTAGCGAACTTATCGCCGAATATGCCGCAAGCGACCCATCTCGTCATATTCGCTCTGCTCGACCTTGGCCTCTTCGACCGCCTCGCGAACATGCTCGCGCTGGTCCAGCAGTTCGACCTTCTTCAGATCCTCGACCGCCTCGGCCAGCGCATCCTGCGCCGTCTCGAGCTGGTCGCGCATATCCGCTGCCGAGGCGAGCAGATTGTCGCGCCGCGCGATCGCCGCCTTGGCGAACGTCGAATAGGCGAAGTGGGCAACATCGGAGATGCCCGTTTTTTGTTGCTCGATCTCGATCTGCTGGTCGAGTTCGGACGCCATGCGTTCGAAATCGGCGACCATCATCTCGATCTGCGCAACCTGGCGACGCTTCTCGTCCACCTGGAATTTCTTGAGCCTGATAAGGCTCTCGGCGCGCGACTTCATGACTTGTACTCCTTACACATCAAGTCACTCACTAGGCTTTCGCCAATATCGCATCGAGCATCGTGTACCCGTCGGCGATACTGGTGCGCTCCTCCCGCTGCTGGCTCAAGAAAGCCTCCAGCGCCGGGTAGAGTGCGATGGCACGATCCACCTGTGGATCCGATCCTTTTCGGTAAGCCCCCAGCCGGATCAGTTCCTCCATGTCGGCGAACACCGACATGAACTCCCGCGCTCTCTGCAAGGTCGGCCGCACCGGCACCGGTACGCATCCTGGCATCGTTCGCGAGATGGACCTCAGGACATTGACGGCGGGATAACGCCCCCGTTCGGCAATGCCACGTTCCATCACGATGTGCCCGTCGAGGATGCCGCGAACAGCATCTGCAATGGGTTCATTGTGATCATCACCTTCGACTAAAACGGTAAATAGACCCGTAACGGAACCTGAGTTTACGAGCCCCGGCCCCGCTCTTTCGAGCAGTCGTGGCAATTCGGTGAAAACCGTGGGCGGATAGCCCTTCGCCGTCGGCGGCTCGCCGATCGCCAAACCGATCTCGCGCTGCGCCATCGCAAAGCGGGTGAGGCTGTCCATCATGCACAGCACGCGCTTGCCCTGGTCGCGGAAATACTCGGCCAGCGTCAGCGTCAGATACGCCGCCTGCCGCCGCATCAGCGCCGCCTCGTCGGACGTCGCGACGATGACGATGGCGCGCTTCAGCCCGGCCTCGCCCAGATATTCGGTGACGAACTCCTGCACCTCGCGACCGCGCTCGCCGATCAGCCCGACGATCGCGACGTCGGCCGCAGCATTGCGCACCAGCATCGACATCAGCACGGACTTCCCGACGCCCGAGCCGGCGAAGATGCCCATGCGCTGGCCTTCGCAGAGTGTGGTGAAGGTATTGAGCGACCGCACGCCCAGATCCATCGGCGCCCCGACCCGCGCGCGCTGGTGCGCCGGCAGTGGAATTTGCTTCAGCGGAAAGGCTTCGACGCCACGGGCGATCGGTCCCTTGCCGTCGATCGGCTCGGCGTCGGCGTTGATCACGCGGCCGAGCCAGGAGTCCGCCGGATAGACCGCGCCATCGCTGCGCTTGAACACCGCCTTGCAGCCGAGCCGCACACCCGCCAGCGGCCCGAACGGCAGGCACAGCGCATGGCCGTCGCGAAAGCCGATGATCTCGGTCATCAGCGACTTGCCTTCGGTGGTCTCGATCACCACCCGGCCGCCAACCCGCAATTCGCGCACCGGGCCCACGACCTCGATCAGCAGCCCCTGCACGGTCTTGACGCGACCGAACACCTCGACCTCGTCGATCGCCTCGATATCTGCCGTCAAAGCCCGCATGGACAAGTCCGAATCACCGTTCTACAAACGGTAACCGAACGTTAAGCAAGAAGCATTAACCATGCTGTTCCCCGGCTTTTCTGCGCCTTGGCGCCACCGCTGGTTATCCACAGCCCAAAACCCCGGAACGCTGAGTCGGCAGAGTCGATTGAAGGGCTTTCTTAACCTAAAATATTAAGTTTGGTTGATCGATTTTAATCTTTGGAATCAATGTCTTAGTTAACTTTCAGGAGCATTTGGTTTGCATATTGCGGATCAGAATTAAACTTTGTTAACTAATGGCGCTTAGGTTTGAGTCATATCCAGTAGGGTTCGGTTAGGGGTGACGGCGTACGGCGCGCCTTCCCCCGGTTCCAGTGAGGAACACCAGAAGGGAAACGGCATGCGTGTGCTCTTGATTGAGGACGATAGCGCGACAGCGCAGAGCATCGAGCTGATGCTTAAATCGGAAAGTTTCAACGTCTACACCACGGACCTCGGTGAGGAAGGTGTCGATCTCGGAAAACTCTACGACTACGACATCATCCTGCTGGATCTGAATCTCCCCGACATGAGCGGGTACGAGGTTCTCCGCACGCTGCGTGTCGCAAAGGTGCAGACCCCCATCCTGATCCTCTCCGGCCTCGCCGGCATCGAGGACAAGGTTCGCGGCCTCGGCTTCGGCGCGGACGACTACATGACCAAGCCCTTCCACAAGGATGAGCTGGTCGCCCGCATCCACGCCATTGTCCGCCGTTCGAAGGGTCACGCCCAGTCGGTGATCTCGACCGGCGACCTGACCGTCAACCTCGACACCAAGACCGTCGAAGTCCAGTCGGCCCGCGTGCACCTCACGGGCAAGGAATACCAGATGCTGGAGCTGCTCTCGCTCCGCAAGGGCACCACCCTCACCAAGGAGATGTTCCTCAATCATCTCTATGGCGGCATGGACGAGCCCGAACTCAAGATCATCGACGTC
>JBKJTB010000448.1:0-16535 GCA_046594305.1 Devosia sp.
GCCGCACCTCGCAATCGCTGGTCGAGGCCTCGATGGATCTCGGCGCCGACGGCTTCCAGACCTTCCGCCACGTCATCTTGCCCAACATCGGCACGGCGCTCCTCGCCGGCGGCATGCTGGCCTTCGCGCTGAGCTTTGACGAAGTGATCGTCACCACCTTCACCGCCGGCCAGCAGCAGACGCTGCCGCTGTGGATGCTCGAAGAGCTGATCCGGCCGCGCCAGCGTCCCGTCACCAACGTGGTCGCGATGTTTGTCGTGCTCGTTACCTTCCTGCCAATTCTGGCGGCGTACTACCTGACCAGAGACGGAGACAGCGTCTCCGGCATGGGCAAATAGAGGAGAACCCCATGGACACCGACATGCTCATCGGCTCGCGCTTCGAAGCGGGCACCGAAACGCCGGAGCAGGTTCTCAACCCCCGAACCGGCAAGCTCATCCAAGCGATTCCCGAGGCCTCGACCGCACAGATCGATGCGGCCGTCGCCGCAGCCGAAGCCGCCTTCAAGACCTGGTCGCGCACGACGCCCGCCCAGCGCTCCGGCTACCTCCTCAAGATCGCCGCGGCGATCGAGGCCGACGCGCAAGGCTTTGCCACGCTCGAAGCGCTCAACTGCGGCAAGCCGATCAATGCCGTGCTGAATGACGAAATCCCCGCCATCGTCGATTGCTGGCGCTTCTTCGCCGGCGCCATCCGCAATATGTCGGGCACCGTGGCTGGCGAATATCTCCCCGGCCACACCTCCTTCGTCCGCCGCGATCCCATCGGCATCGTCGGCTCGATCGCGCCGTGGAACTATCCGCTGATGATGATGGCGTGGAAGCTCGCGCCCGCCATCGCCGGCGGCAACACGGTCGTCTTCAAGCCCTCCGAGCAGACGCCACTTACCGCGCTTAAGCTCGCGAAGGTCATGGCCGACATTCTCCCCGAGGGCGTCGTCAACGTCATCCTCGGGCGCGGCGGTTCGGTCGGCAATGCGCTGATCAATCATCCGAAGATCAACATGATCTCGATCACCGGCGACGTCTCGACCGGCAAGAAGGTGCTCGAGGCCGCCGCCAAGAGCGTCAAGCGCACGCATCTCGAACTGGGCGGCAAGGCGCCGGTCATCGTTTACGACGATGCCGATCTCGACGCCGTGGTCAACGGCCTCAAGGCCTTCGGTTTCTACAATGCCGGGCAGGACTGCACCGCTGCCTGCCGCATCTATGCCGGCCCAAAAATCCACGACAACCTCGTCGCCGATCTGAGCGCCGCGGTGTCCTCGATCCAGTACAACCAGCAGGACGACACGCTCAACGAGATCGGGCCGCTGATCAGCAAGCGCCAGCGCGACCGCGTCGCGAGCTTCGTCGAGCGCGCATCCGAACTGCCGCATATCAAGATCGCCACCGGCGGCCACACGTCTGGCGAAGGCGGCTTCTACTATGAGCCCACCGTAGTCGCCGGCGCGCTGCAGTCCGACGAAATCGTCCGCCGCGAAGTGTTCGGCCCCGTCGTTTCGATCACCCGTTTCACCGACCCCGAAGACGCCGTCGCCTGGGCCAATGATTCCGACTACGGCCTCGCCTCATCGGTGTGGACCAAGGACGTCTCCAAGGCCATGCAGACCGCGGCACGCCTCCAATACGGCTGCACCTGGATCAACACGCACTTCATGCTGGTCAACGAGATGCCGCATGGCGGGCTCAAGCAGTCGGGCTACGGCAAGGACATGAGTGTGTACGCGCTGGAGGACTACACGGCGGTGCGGCACATCATGATCAATCACGGGTAGCTCAGTCGGCGCTCCTCACCTGTGGCGCAGCCACGGGGGAGGGGGACCAGCGGAGCTGGTGGAGGGGGCGAGACTGGCTCGGTGTTCGTGGCCGTCCCCTTCCGTCAGCTCCGCTGACACCTCCCCCCGCGCGCGGGGGAGGGGGCGCCGACTGCTAGCTCATCCGCTCCACCACCTGCCGCTGCTCCAGCATCGCCAGAAACACCGCATAGTCCCGATCATATCCCGCTCGCTTCGACGCATCCGCCCGTCGCGAAACCCCGCCCTGCTGCATCGCCATCGCTGACGCATTGAGCGTGCCATAGAGCCCCGCCGCCGTCGCCGCCACCATCGCTGTCCCGAGCAGCGTCGCATCGGGCGTCGATGGCTCCACCACCGTGCATCCCGTTGCATCGGCGTAGAGTTCCATCAGCAGCGCATTATGCGTGTGCCCGCCCGTCACATGCAGCGTGCCAATGGCAAAGCCCTTGGTGTTGAGCGTCTCGAGGATGTGCCGCACGCCCAGCGCAATCCCCACCGAGGCGCGCCAGTAGAGCCGGCACAGCGAGTCGAAATCGCTGTCGAGCGTCAGCCCCGAAATCACGCCGAGTGCATTGGGGTCGGCCAGCGGCGAGCGGTTGCCGTGGAAGTCCGGCAGCACATGCAGCCGCGGTGCGAGATCGGGCTCGGTGGCCCGCAGCTCCATCACGCGATCAACGATCTTTCGATGCAGTTCCGCCGTCGGCTCACCGCCCGCGCCGTGCCAGCGGAGCAGGTGATCGAGCAACGCCCCAGTTGCCGATTGTCCCGCCTCGTTGAGCCACGCATCGGGCAGCACAGCGCTCTGATACGGGCCCCATACGCCATGTGCCGGCCGCGGGTCCGGCGACAGCGCCATCACGCAGCTCGACGTCCCCGCGATCAGCGCGAGATGCCGGTGGATCGAGCCGACATCGCCCGCAAACGCCGCGAGCGTCCCCAGCGCGCCCGCATGCGCATCGATCAGTCCCAGCCCGACGCGACAGCGCATCGTTAACCCCAAAGCGTCCGCGGCCTCAGCGGTGAGCGGCCCAAGGTCCGCACCGACCGGGCTTGCGCTCTCGGGCAGGCCGCCGCGTTCGAGCATGTCGGCGAGCCCGACCTCCGCGAGAAAATCCGGCTGCCAGCCGCCGTCGCCGCCGACCCACGTCCATTTGCAGGTCAGCGTGCATTGCGACCGCGCCGTCGAGCCCGACGCTTTCCAGGTGAGAAAATCCGCGAGGTCGAAGAAGTGCCCGGCCCTGGCCCAGGTGTCCGGCACATGGCGCTTCAGCCACATCAGCTTGGGCACTTCCATCTCGGGCGACATCACGCCGCCGATGGTGTCGAGCACATCGTGCCCGGTCGCCGTACATTCCGCCGCCTCGTCCAGCGCCCGGTGATCGAGCCAAACGATCGTATCCCAGTTCGCCGTACCGTCGCTCACCGGCAGTGGAGCGCCGTTTTTGTCACGTACAACCAGCGAGCAGGTGGCGTCGAAGCTGATCCCTGCGATCTCGCCCGGCTCTGCCTTCGCGGCGGCCATAGCACCGCGGACCGCAGCGGCAACTGCGCGCCAGACATCCTCGCTGTCGTGCTCGGCGTGATTGGCATTGGGCCGCCGCATGGCGATGGGGTGTTCGGCGCGGCCAAGCAATATCCCGGTCGCGTCCAGCACGCCGGCGCGCGCGCTGCCCGTCCCCACATCGACTGCAACCAGCAGGTTCCTCATCCCGCCGCCACTCCTCCCGGAGGCGTCTTCTAGCAGGCGGGGCAGGTCGCGCATATCCGACAGCACCGCGTCGGGCCGCAGCGCATCGATCTGCCCGGCGAGCCCGGCTGGGCCGATATGCGAGCCGCCGGTAAACGCGAACACCCGCATCCCCGCCTTCTTGGCCGCGATGATGCCGGCCGGACTGTCCTCGATCACGAGGCATTGCTCTGGCGCCGCGCCCATTTCCCGCGCCGCATGGAGAAACAGATCCGGCGCCGGCTTGCCATGCTCGACCATCGTCGCCGAAAACAGTTTTGCGCCAAACCGCCCGGTCAGCCCGGTGATCTCGAGGCTGGTCTCGATCCGCTCCATCTGGCTCGACGACGCAACGCAGAACGGCACGCCGAGCCGCGGCAGCGTCTCGATCAGTCCCGCCATCGGCTTCAGCTCGGCGCGATAGGTGGCGAACAGATCGTCGCGCATGGCGTCGATCGCCGTATCGTCGAGCGTCAGCCCATGCAGATCGTCGAGGCCCTCGGCAATCGTGGAAAAACTTCGGCCGAGGAAATTGCGAAACCCCGATTCCGCCGTCACATCGAGCCCGGCCGTCGCCAGCGCCCTGAGCAGCACCCGCATCGCCAGCGGCTCGCTGTCGATCAATACACCGTCGCAGTCGAAGATGATGAGGCGAATGGGGGGGGAGGGCATGCGGCGTGGCTCAATCGTTCAGTCGGGTTCCTCCCCTGCGAAGCGGGGGAGGGGGACCGGCAGAGCCGGTGGAGGGGGCGACCGCAGGCACGGAGTCCAGTCCCGCCCCCTCCACCATGCTTCGCATGGTCCCCCTCCCCCCGTAAACGGGGGAGGAACGCCGACTGCTAAAGCCGATCTTCGAGATACGCCTCCAGCGTCGCCTTCGTGCCGATCGCCCAGATCGTGTTCAGCGCATGGCTGAACGCCGCGACGTAGGCCGGCTCCTGCGCCAGCCCGCCAAAAATATCGGTCATTGCCAGCCACGCCGCTGGGTCGTCCTTGGCCCGCTTGGCTTCCGCCGTCAGCCGGGTCCAGCTCGGATCGTTCGGCGCAATGGCCTTGCCGCTGTCGGTCGTGCCGTAGCAATAGCGGGCCCAGAACGCCGAGACCAGCGCCAGCCCCGCCACCGACTTGCCGGCTTTGACCCGGTCCGCCGCCGACGGCAGAACAAACTTCGGCTGGCGGTTCGAACCGTCGAGGCAGAGCCGGGTGATCGTGTCGCCGATCTTGGGGTTGGAGAAGCGCCGCTCGATGAGCTGGTAGTACTCACCCAGATCGGTGTCCGGCACCGGCGGCACGATGGGGATGATCTCCTCGCGCTCGACCTTTTCGAGGAAGCCGCGCACCAGCGGGTTCTCCATTGCCTCGTGGACGAAGTGGATGTCCATCAGCGCCGCCGGGTAGGCGATCGTCGCGTGGCCGCCGTTGAGGATGCGGATCTTCATGTGCTCGAACGGCGCCACATCGGCAACGAACTGCACGCCGACCTTCTCGAGCGCCGGCCGCCCGGCGGGGAAATTGTCCTCGAGCACCCACTGCTTGAAGCTCTCGCAGAACACCGGCCAGTTGTCCGCGATGCCGAAATTCTGGCTGAGCAGTAACCGTTCGCGGTCGCCCGTCGCCGGGGTGATGCGGTCCACCATGCCGTTGGGGAACGCGACGTTGGCGTTCACCCAGCCTGCGAGTTCGGGGTAAATCAGCTTGGCCAGCCCGACCACCGCATTGTGCGTGACGTGGCCATTGCCCGGAATGTTATCGCAGCTCATCACCGTAAAGGGCACAATGCCGACGTCGCGGCGGCGCTTCAGGCCGGCGAGAATAAGGCCGAACACGGTCCTCGGCTGTGTCAGGAGATCCCGTGCGTCGCTCGCAATATCCGGATGCGTCGGATCGAACTGCTGCGTCGCCGGGTCGATGTAATAGCCGCCCTCGGTGATGGTCAGCGACACAATGCGGATCGCGGGGTCCGCGAGCTTCGCGATGATCGCCGCACTGTCGCCGATCGGCAGATGGCCGATCATCGGGGCGGTGACGCGGGCGGTCGATACATCCGCTTCCTGCTCCACCACCGTCGTCAGCCAGTCCTGCGCCTCGAGCTTCTGCCGCATCGCGTCGTCGGCCTGCCGCACCCCGGCGCCCACCAGTCCCCAGTCATGATCGAGCCCGAGATTGAACAGATCGTCGAGATAAACCGCCTGGTGCGCGCGGTGGAAGTTGCCGACGCCGAAATGCACGATGCCGGCCGTCAGCAGCATCGGATCATACAATGGGACTGCGGCCGTTTCCGCCAGCTCGGTGAACGCGTCGCGCGACAACTCAATGGGCATAGTCTTGGGTTCCTAGGCCGCCGCGTGCAGCGTCGTGCCGTCCTTGTCGAAGCGGTAGATGCGGCCAGGCTCCGGCGTCAGCCACACATCGTCGCCATGGCCGATCTGTTTCTCGCCCTCGGCCCGTGCCGTCATCAGTCCCAGCCCGTCCACATTGACATGGAGGAACGTATCGGAGCCCAGATGTTCCGCAACCGCTACCTTGCCTTTCCACGCGCCGCCGGTCGTGCTCGTGGCCAGATGCTCGGGACGCACACCGATGGCGTGCGAGCCGTGCTTGGCCGCTTCCGGTCCGTCGACGATGTTCATCTTCGGGGAGCCGATGAACCCGGCGACGAACCGGTTGGCGGGCGTGCGGTAGAGTTCCATGGGCGTGCCGAACTGCTCGATGCGCCCGGCGTTGAGCACGACGATCTTGTCGGCCATGGTCATGGCCTCCACCTGGTCGTGCGTCACATAGACCATGGTGGTCTTGAGCTGCTGGTGCAGTTCCGAAATCTCGAGCCGCATGTTGACGCGCAATGCCGCGTCCAAATTCGAGAGCGGTTCGTCGAACAGGAATGCCTTGGGCTCGCGGACGATCGCTCGCCCGATCGCGACGCGCTGGCGCTGGCCACCCGAGAGCGCCCGCGGCCGCCGGTCGAGATAGGAGCCCAGATTCAGCACCCGCGCCGCTTCCTGCACTTTCAGGTCGATGGCCGCCTTATCCATCCCCGCCATCTTCAGCGGGAAGGCGATGTTGTTGTAGACCGTCATATGCGGATAGAGCGCATAAGACTGGAACACCATTGCAAGCCCGCGGTGCGCCGGCCCCTTGTCGGTCACGTCGACGCCATCGAGCTTGATGATGCCCGAGCTGGTGTCCTCGAGTCCCGCAATCAAGCGGAGCAGGGTGGACTTGCCGCAGCCCGATGGGCCGACGAAGACGACGAATTCGCCGTCCTTGATTTCGAGGCTGGCGTCGGGGATCACCGCCGCCGTGCCGAATGACTTATTGACGTGTTCGAGCGTGATCGAGCCCATGATCTTCCCCTATTTCACGGCGCCGAAGGTGAGACCGCGAACCAACTGCTTCTGGCTGAACCAGCCCAGCAGCAGGATCGGGGCGATAGCGAGTGTCGATGCGGCGCTGAGCTTGGCCAGGAACTGGCCCTGCGGCGACGAGAACGACGCGATGAACGCCGTCAGTGGTCCGGCATTGGCCGCCGAGAGGCGGATCGTCCAGAACGCTTCGTTCCAGGCGAGGATCACATTGAGCAGCAGTGTCGAGGCGATCCCCGGTACCGCCATCGGCACGAGCACGTAGATCAGTTCCTTGGGCAGTGTCGCGCCATCCATGCGCGCCGCCTCGAGGATGTCGACCGGGATCTCCTTGAAGTAGGTGTAGAGCATCCAGATCACGATCGGCAGGTTGATCAGCGTCAGGATGATCGTCAGCCCGAGCAAAGTGTCGAGCAGGCCGAGCCTCAGGAAGATCAGATACATCGGCACCAGCACGCCGGCCGCCGGCATCATCTTGGTCGACAGCATCCACATCAGCACATCGCGCGTCTTGGGCGTCGGCGTGAACGCCATCGCCCAGGCCGCCGGGATCGAGATCAGCAGCGCCGCAATGGTCGAGCCGACCGAGATGATCACCGAGTTGGTGAACGGCTTCACATAGTCGCGCTGCTGCTGCACATCGACATAGCTCTCGACGGTGAAACTCGGGATCAAATTGAACCCTGCCGCTGCTTCACCTTCGGTCTTGAGGCTGGTGATCATCGCATAGAGGATCGGGAAGAACAGCAGCAGCGCAATCACCCAGGCGATGATCGTCATCGTCACCTTGCGGGTCGTCGTCACACGGCGAGCCATCAGCAAATCCCTCCAATATCCCGGCCGTCATCCCCGCGAAGGCGGGGATCCAGGCGTCGTGCGCATCGATCGAGTAGGTGGCCACTGGGTTCCCGCCTGCGCGGGAATGACGTCGTGGGAGCTGCAAGCTTACGCATCGAGATTCTTCCCCACGGCGCGCATCAAAAAGATCGAGACGATGTTGGCGAGGATCACGGCGATGATGCCGCCTGCTGCGCCGCCGCCGACGTCCGAACTCACCACGCCGATGCGGTAGATGAGGAAGGGCAAATTGGTGGAGGCGTAGCCCGGCCCACCACCGGTGGTCACAAGGATCTCCGCATAGACACCGAGCAGATAGATCGTCTGGATCAGGATCACGACGGTGATCGCCCGGGCCATGTGCGGCAGGATGATGTAGACGAAGCGGTTGTAGAAGTTGGCGCCATCCATCTCCGCGGCCTCCTTCTGCTCTTCGCTCAGCGATTGCAGCACCGTCAGCAGGATCAGCGTCGCGAAGGGCAGCCATTGCCAGGCGACGATGAGGACGATCGAGAACAGCGGGTATTGCGCGAACCAGTCGATCGGCTTCTGCCCGAGCGCCCGCGACAGTTCCGCGAACACGCCCCAGGTGGGGTTCATCAGCATGTGCTTCCACAGCACCGCGGCCACCGGCGGCATCACGAAGAAGGGCGAGATCACGAGGATGCGCACGATGCCCTGGCCGAAGATCGGCTGGTCGAGCAGCAGCGCGAGCAAGGTCCCGAGGATCACCGTGATCGCCAGCACGCCGAGCACGATGATCAGCGTATTGGTGATGGCCTGCCAGAAGGCGGGATCGGTGTAGACGTAAATGAAATTGTCGAAGCCGGCAAAGCTCTGCCGCTCGGGCCGCAGGATGTTGTAGTTCTGGAACGAGAACCACAGCGTCAGCGCCAGTGGAACGATCATCCAGACCAGAAGCACTGCGACGGACGGCGCAACCATGATGCGCGCCAATGTCCGTGTCTGCTTGGTCGCCATGGCGTTCTCCTCCCCGAGTGCGCCTATTGCCCCACCGTCACTCCCGCGAAGGCGGGAAGCCAGTTTATTCTTGGTAGTCAGGCCGCCCGCCTAGAGGGAGCGGGCGGCCACGTCGCGGAGGAGACTCAGAGGTAGCCGCCGCGGCGCATCTCGCGGACCGAAGCGTCCTGTGCCTGGGCCAGTGCGTCGTCGACGCTCAACTGGCCGGCAAGCGCCGCCGAGAAGAGCTGGCCGACGGTCGTCGCAAGACCGGCGAACTCAGGAATGGCGGCGAACTGCACGCCCACATACGGCACCGGCTTCACAGTCGGGTGGGTCGGGTCGGCCGAGTTGATCGAGTCGAGCGTCATCTTGGCGAACGGCGCGGCCGCCTGATACTCGGCGTTGTTGTAGAGCGAGGTACGCGTGCCGGGCGGCACGTTGGCCCAGCCTTCCTTGCTCGCCACGAGCTCGAGGTAGGATTTCGACGTCGCCCAGGAGATGAACTTCTCGGCGGACGCAACCTTCTGCGAGCCAGCCGGGATCGCCAGCGACCACGCCCAGAGCCAGTTGCCGCGCTTGCCGAGGCCCATATCCGGGGCGAGGGCGAAACCGACCTTGTCGGCAACCGAGGATTCCTTGGCATTGGTCACCATCGAGGCCGCGACCGTGGCATCGATCCACATGCCGCATTTGCCCGTCTGGAACAGCGTCAGATTCTCGTTGAAGCCGTTGGAGGAGGCACCGGCCGGGCCGGCATCCTTCATCAGGTCGACATAGAACTGCAGCGTGTTCTTCCACTCAGGCTGGTCGAACTGCGGCTGCCACTTCTCGTCGAACCAGCGCGCGCCGAACGAGTTCGCCGTCGCCGTCAGGAACGCCATGTTCTCGCCCCAGCCGGCCTTGCCGCGGAGGCAGATGCCGTTGATGTCGTTGGCGCGGTCGGTGATCTTGCGCGCCGCCTCGGCGACGAAGTCCCAGGTCGGGGCGTCGGGCATGGTGAGCCCGGCTTTCTCGAACAGATCCTTGCGGTACATGATGAACGAGCTCTCGCCGTAGAACGGCGCAGCATAGAGCTTGCCGTCGACGCTAAGGCCGCCACGGATGGCGGGCAGCAGATCGTCGACGTCGTAGTCGGCGCCAAGATTGTCGAGCGGCACCAGCCAGCCCTGCTTGGCCCAGATCGGCGCTTCATAGGTGCCGATGGTCATCACGTCGAACTGGCCGCCTTTGGTGGCGACGTCGGTGGTGACGCGCTCACGCAGGATATTCTCCTCGAGCGTCACCCACTGCAGCTGGATGTCGGGGTTGGCGGCGGTGAAGTCGGCAGTCAGGCCCTGCATGCGGACCATGTCGCTATTGTTGACGGTAGCGATCGTCAGGGTCTCGGCCGAAGCCGAGGAAGCGAGCGCGATAGCCAGCGCTCCCGCGAGAAGCGGTGCAAATTTCATGGATGTCCTCCCATTTGGACAAAGCGAGCATTTGCTTTGTTCATGGGCAATTACTCATCAAGAGTTAAGACTTGTCAAGCGGGCGCCCGCGCAAATCTCTGACGTACGTGCCTCGCCACATCGTACGATACGTTTGCAAATGTTGGGATTACAGAGGCTTAGTGGCTCTGCAGGAGCAGTGTCGCGGTGCGCTCGTCGGTGATCAATCCGTTAACGAGCCGGCGATTCAACGCCGCAACGATGCCGGGCAATTTCTTCGCGCCCATGGCAAGTGCCACGACCAGCGACTGCTCTCGCGAGGGCATTGGCGCGCTCGCGACGCGGTCATTTGTCAGGCCCTCGATCATCTTGCCCTGCGCGTCGAACGCCCATCCGACGATCTCGCCGATGGCGCCGGCCTTCTGCAGGGCCTTGAGTTCGTCTTGGGTGATGAAGCCGTCGAGATAGAGCGGGGCATCCGCTCCCAGATCGCCGATGCCGACAAAGGTGATGTCGGCCTTCGCGGCAAGCAGGAACGTCTCCTTGACCATCGGCTGGCGCAGCAGCATCTCGCGCTCTTCGGCCGACGAGGCGATCACCGGCAGCGGCATCGGGAACATCCGCGCCTTGACCGCATCGGCCATGTTGAAGATCACGTTGTAGTACGAGGCCGAACCGTCCGGCGCGATGTTGCCGGTCAGCGACACGATCTTGTGCTGCGGCGCTTCCATCGGCGACAATTGCTCGATCGCGGCCTTCAAGGTACGGCCCGTGCCGATCGCCATGACGATGGGGTCGGGCGATTTCAGCCGCTTCTCGATTTCCGCGGCCGCCGCCTGCGCCACGCCGACAATGGTGGAACTCGATTCCGGATCCGACGGCACCACTTCGACGAAATCGAGCGCAAAGCGCTGCCGGAGCTTGTCGCTCAGTTCCATGCACCGGCCGATCGGGTGATCGAGCCGGACCTTGATCAGGCCCTCGCTGACCGACAGCGACACCAGCCGCTGCGCGGTCTGGCGCGATACGCCGAGTTTCCTCGCGATCTCTTCCTGATTGTTGCCGGCCACATAGTACAGCCAGCCGGCGCGCGCCGCGTCGTCGAGCCGGTTGCCGGAAATGTCCTGTCGAGATGCCATGGGCCGAAGAGGTGGGGCGGAAAGCGGCGCGATACTCATGCAATGAGCATTTGCCCGCAAGGGGCTTTTGCGTCGCGGGTGCGCCTAGCTGTCCACAGTCCCCCACGACACCGGATCGGTTGGCCGCGTGTTGAGCGCCGAGCGAATATCGCGCTCGGTGTCCTCGAGATGGGCCCGCATCGCGGCGCCCGCCGCCTTGGGGTTGCCCTCACGAATAGCGTCCAGCACCGCGTTGTGCGCGGCGATTGTGTCGTCGACCGTATGGCCGCGCGCATCGTGGCCGCGGCGGCTCAGGTAGAAACTGCGCTGCAACGGACCGGCCATCGCTTCGAACAGATAGGACACCAGGCGATTGCCGCTCGAGAGCGCTACCGCTTCGTGGAAGCCGACGTCGGCCTGGTGGAATCTGAGTTCCGAGCCTTCGGGGTCGATCCCCTTCCGGCCGTCGTCGGCGGCCTCGCGCATGCCCTGGATCGCCCGCTCGAGCGCCGCGAGGCCAGCGCGAGTCACGCGGCGCGAGGCGAGCGTTGCCGCCTGCACCTCGAGCACCATGCGCAGTTCGATCAGGTCGAACAGCCCCTTGGGGTCGTTCTGGATCACCGTCGAGAGGAAGTCGGAGAAGGCGACGCCGCTCGGCTCGATCACCAGCGCACGGCGCCCGCGCCCGACATCGAGCAGGCCACGCCCGGCGAGCATTTTTACCGCCTCGCGCACGGTCAGCCGGCTCACCCCGAATCGCGTCGCGAGGTCGCCCTCACTCGGCAGACTTTGTCCCGGCGCCATCTCGCCCAGAATCATCTGGGCCAGCGCCTCAGCCACCGTAGCGGTCGCCGTCGGCGCCGCGGTGGAGGCCGCGGACGATGATTTGACGTTACGTGCCATATCCCCTCAGATATCTGACAACTTGATCAGCATATCGGGTTTCATAGCGCCTTGGAAGTGGGCGCACAAACCCCGATCGCATGACGCGAAAGGAATGAAAGCGCTTGCAGTCAGGCCGCTGTAGGTCTCGGACCGATCTTCAGGGCATCCAGCCAGAGCACCTGCACTCCCGCTCCACTTTACAAGAGTATCTGACTACTCTAGCTTCCGTCCCGTGCAAGTTCAGCACATTAGAGGCCGTTAAGGCTGGCACCGGGAGGCCAAGTCGGGACGATGACTTCGGAGACGCGTGGGATTTTCGTCCCGCGCGCTTCAGGTCGTTCCGATAGCGACGTTCGAGTCGCTTGCAGCATCCCGAGACCATCGTAACGGCACTGACACCCAGGGTGGCGCGAGCTGCCCCACACCGTTCCCGGGAGGACGCACGTGAAATCACTGAACCTTCTTCTCTCGGCCGTTGCCCTCGGCGCTGTCGCGCTGACCAGCTCGGCCTTCGCCCAGGACAAGGGCCTGATCGGCATCGCGATGCCGACCCAGTCGTCCCTGCGCTGGATCTCTGACGGCAATGAGCTCAAGACGGCCCTCGAGGCCAAGGGCTACACCGTCGACCTGCAGTACGCTGAAGACGATATCGCCAATCAGCTCGCCCAGCTCGAGAACATGCTGACCAAGGGCCCCAAGGCTCTCATCATCGCCTCGATCGACGGCACCACGCTGTCGCAGGTTCTGCAGTCGGCCGCCGACGCCAGCGTCAAGGTTGTCGCCTATGACCGCCTGATCCGTCAGAGCCCGAATGTCGACTACTACACCACGTTCGACAATTTCGGTGTCGGCGTCCTCCAGGCCAACTCGCTCGTCGCGGGCCTCAAGGAACGCTTCCCCGATGTGAAGCCGTGGAACGTCGAGCTGTTCGGTGGTTCGCCGGACGACAACAACGCCTTCTTCTTCTACGATGGCGCCCTGTCGGTCCTGCAGCCGCTGATCGACGCGGGCGACATCGTGATCAAGTCCGGCCAGACTGGCATGGACAAGGTCGGTACGCTCCGTTGGGACGGCGCCGTTGCGCAGGCCCGCATGGACAACATCCTGTCCGCCAACTACTCCGACGCCGGCACCCGCGTTCACGGCGTGCTCGCGCCGTATGATGGTCTGTCTCGCGGTATCATCTCGTCGCTGCGCGGCGTGGGCTACGGCTCGGCCGATCTGAGCTGGCCGATCATCACCGGCCAGGACGCCGAGGCTCCCTCGGTCAAGGCGATCATTGCCGGCGAGCAGTACTCGACCGTCTACAAGGATACCCGTGAACTGGCCAAGGTCACGGCCGACCTCGTCGACACCATCGTCGCCGGCGGCACGCCCGAAGGTCTCGACACCAAGACCTACGACAACGGCAACAAGGTCGTTCCCTCGATCCTCTTGACGCCGTACTCGGTCGACCTGACCAACTACCAGAAACTGGTCATCGACTCCGGCTACCTGAAGCCGGAAGACATCAAGTAAGCATCACGCTTACCTATCGGGGTCCCGCGTTCGCACGCGGGACCCTTTTCGTACGGGTCGCGTGGCGCTAGGCTGACACGGCCCACGGCAGGCGGGCTCAGGCAGGCGATGACCGACACCATCCTCGAGATGCGCAACATCACCAAGACGTTCCCCGGCGTGAAAGCGCTCGAGAATGTCAGCCTGGATGTGCGCCGCGGCGAGATCCACGCCATCGTCGGCGAAAACGGCGCCGGCAAATCCACGCTCATGAAGGTGCTGTCCGGGGTCTACCCCTTTGGCACCTATGAAGGCACCATCGTCTTTGAAGGCGAGGAGTGCCATTTCAAGCGTATCAGCGACAGCGAGAAGCGCGGCCTCGTGATCATTCACCAGGAACTGGCGCTGGTGCCGCTGCTGTCGATCACCGAGAACATGTTTCTCGGCAACGAACACGACCGGCTCGGCATCATCGACTGGAACGGCAACGAGAAGCGGACCCGCGAACTTCTGAAGAAGGTCGGTCTCAACGAAGACCCCGCGACGCTCATCACCATTATCGGCACCCGCAAGCAACAGCTGGTCGAGATCGCCAAGGCGCTCAGCAAAGAGGTCAAGCTGCTGATCCTCGACGAGCCGACCGCGAGCCTGTCGGAAAAAGACAGCCAGACGCTGCTGGCTCTCCTCCGCGAATTCCGCTCGCAGGGCATTTCCTGCATCCTCATCTCGCACAAGCTCAACGAAGTCCGCTCCGTCGCCGACCGGGTGACCGTCATCCGCGACGGCCACACCATCGAGACCATCACCGCCGAGGAAATCACCGAGGATCGCATCATCTCCTCGATGGTCGGCCGGTCGCTCGAAAACCGCTTCCCGCCGCGCGATCCCAAGATCGGCGACGTGATCTTCGAAGTGAAGAACTGGAGCGTCTATCATCCGATCCACACCGACCGGCAGGTGATCAAGGGCATCGACCTCAATGTCCGCCGCGGCGAAGTGGTGGGCATCGCCGGCCTCATGGGCTCGGGCCGCACCGAATTCGCGATGAGCGTCTTCGGCCGCTCCTACGGCCGGCACATCACCGGCGAGGTGCTGCTGCACGGCAAGCCCGTCGACACCCGCAGCGTGGCGCGCGTGGTCAAGCAGGGCATCGCCTACGTCACCGAGGACAGGAAGACCTACGGTCTCAACCTCATCGACCACATCAAGAACAACACGACGCTCGCCAATCTGATGGGCGTGTCGCGTGGCGGCATCATCGACGACATGCTTGAGATGAGGGTCGCCAACGACTACCGCAAGCGCACCAATATCCGCTCGTCGAGCATCTACCAGACCACCGGCAATCTCTCGGGTGGCAATCAGCAGAAGGTGGTGCTCAGCAAATGGCTGTTCGCCAATCCCGAAGTGCTGATCCTCGACGAGCCGACGCGCGGCATCGACGTCGGCGCCAAATACGAAATCTACACGATCATCAATGAGCTCGCCGCCGAAGGCAAAGCCATCATCGTGATCTCGTCGGAAATGCCCGAGCTGCTCGGCATCTCCGACCGCATCTATGTGCTCAACGAGGGACGCATCGTCGGCGAAATGGCCGCGTCCGACGCGTCGCAGGAAAAGATCATGCGCGCCATCGTGCGCGGAGAAGGACGAACGGCATGACCACGCAAACCTCTTCGGATGTCCCCGTCACCTCCGTGGCCGGTGCCCCCGTACAGAAGGCATCATCGTCGCTGCTCGCGGTGACGCTGCGCGACTACGGGCTGCTGCTGACGCTCGTGGCGTTGATGATCTTCTTCCAGCTCACCACACAGGGCGTGCTGTTCAAGCCGGTGAACCTCACCAACATTATCCTCCAGCAGAGCTACATCATCGTGATGGCGCTCGGCATGCTGCTGGTCATCGTCGCCGGTCATATCGACCTCAGCGTCGGCTCGGTCTCCGGTTTCATCGGCGCGCTCGCCGCCATGCTGATGGTGGGCTGGAAGTTCCCGCCCGAACTCGCGTTCCTCGCCAACCCGTTCATGGCGGGCGCCATCTGCCTCGTCATCGGTGCCGTCGTGGGTGCCGCGCAGGGCTGGATCATTGCCTATCTCGGCATCCCGTCCTTCATCGTGACGCTCGCCGGCATGCTGATCTTCAAGGGCCTGTCGCTGGCGATCCTGTCTGGTCGCTCGGTCGGTCCGTTCCCCACCGAATTTCAGCTCCTGAGCTCGGGCTTCATCCCCGACGTCTTCGGCCCGACCAATCTCGGTTTCGGGGCGCTGCACACCACCACGCTCGTTCTCGGCGTACTGATCGTGGTGGGCATGATCTTCGTCAATCTGCGCAGCCGCGCCAGCCGCGAGAAGCATGGCTACGACGTCGAGCCGTTCACGCTGTTCGCCATCAAGTCCCTGATCATCGCGGCGCTGATCCTGTTCTTCGTCTACATGCTCGCGTCCTACAAAGGCCTGCCCAACGTTTTCATCGTCATGGCGGTGCTCACGGCGCTCTTTGTGTTCATCACCAAGAAGCTCACCTTCGGCCGCCGCATCTATGCGATGGGCGGCAACAACAAGGCGGCGAAACTCTCGGGCATCAACACCGAGCGGCTGACCTTCGTCGTCTTCGCCATCATGGGCTCGCTCGCCGCGCTCGCCGGCATGATCTACGCGGCCCGCCTCAATTCGGCGACGCCCAAAGCCGGGCAGGGCCTCGAGCTCGACGTCATCGCCGCCGTCTTTATCGGCGGCGCCTCGATGGCAGGCGGCGCCGGCCAGGTGGCGGGCGCGGTCGTCGGCGCCTTCATCATGGGCGTGATGAACAACGGCATGTCGATCATGGGCGTCAACATCGACTGGCAGCAGATGATCAAAGGCGTGGTGCTGCTCGGCGCCGTGATTTTTGACGTGTACAACAAGAACAAGGGCTAACAGTCAG
>JBKJTB010000008.1:0-7406 GCA_046594305.1 Devosia sp.
CCGGCATTGCGATTGCCTTCTCGGTTGCGCCGCTGATGGCGGTGCTGATCTGGCTCCTGGCCCGCTTCATGCGTCACGACGACAAACGCGACGGGAGTTCAAACAAGGCCCCGGGGATTGTCGACCGCGTGATGGCTGCCGGCGGCAGGCTGGTGAGCCTGATCGTTGATGTGCTGTTCTGGCCGGTTCAGGTGGTCTATGCCGGCATCGAATGGGTGATCCGGCGCCTGCGTGTCGCGAGCGGCCGGTCCCCCCAGGAGCCGATCCTCAAGCCCTCGGCGAGCGCGCAAGGCGGCGTCGTGGCGCGTCTGGCGATCCTCGCGCCGTTCCTCGTCTTCGTGCTGTTCCCGTTCTTCTGGATCATCATCACGTCGCTCAAATCGACCAACCAGATCAGCGAGCGGCGCTCGATCTTCTGGCCGCAGCCGGCAACGCTCGAGCAATATGACGTGCTGATCAACGGCACGGGTTTTCTCACCTGGCTGATGAACTCGGTGCTGGTGGCGACGGCCGCCACCGTGATCTCGGTGGCGCTGTCGTCGCTGGCCGCCTATGCGCTGACACGGCTGCGCTTTGCGGGGGCCGGGGCGCTCACGACGCTGCTGCTGATCACCTATCTGCTGCCGGGCACGCTGCTGTTCATCCCGCTCTACCAGACGCTGACGTCGCTCGGGATCATCAACTCCTATGCGTCGCTGATCCTCACCTATCCGACGTTCCTGCTGCCGTTCGCGACCTGGGTGCTGATGGGCTATTTCCGCTCGATTCCGGTGGAGCTCGAGGAAGCGGCGATGATCGATGGCGCGAACCGCTTCTACATCTTCCTCCGCATCACCATCCCGCTGGCGGCGCCGGCGATCCTTAGTGTAACGCTGTTCGCGTTCACCAATGCGTGGAACGAGTTCCTGTTCGCCTTCGTGTTCATCACCTCGGAGTCGCTGCGCACGCTGCCGATCGGGCTGCAATCGATGGTGGTGGGCGATATCCTGCCGTGGGGCCGGCTGATGGCGGCGTCGCTGCTGACGGCGGTGCCGGTCGCGGTGCTCTACGTCTACGCGCAGCGCTTCCTCGTCGAGGGGCTGACGGTGGGCGGGGTGAAGGGGTAGCGGGGCGCAGGACGAGGTGTGCTGGCTGAACGGTTGCCATACGCCCGCGGGGCAGCCAAAAGTGCTGGTGCTTCATCTGGTTAGGCGATGTCGTCGCGCTGAAATAGTGATCCAGTAGGTCAAGTATCGTGCCGTTTTCACAACGCGCCGTTCAAGTTCAATTCAAGATTCGGGTGATCTCAGTAGCGGACTGTGTTATCAACCTCGCCGCGGGATCCGTGCCGATAGGCTCGGGCTGGGGCGTACATTGCAGGAGCGGACAATGATCTCGCTTACTCGTACGGCCTTGCGTTTCAGCTTTTGGGCAAGCGCCCTTGCCGCCTTGACGGCCTTGTCTCCACTCAGCGCCCTGGCGGCCAGAGATATCGTCGCGCCGGGCCAGCCTGTTATCACCGGGTTCCCGGGGGTGGTGGCGCTCGCCGAGATGCCGGACGGCAGCGACCCGCTCGATTACACCTTCATCGATGTCGATGGATATTCGCTGGTCATCCAGCAGCTGCAGCCGGAGGCGCCGCCTGAGGGGCAACTGATCGAGACGCCCAGCGATTTCGGCGTCAACGCCGCAGATGTTGGCCTCGTCTTCGGTGTGGCGCTCGACAACGCGCCCGAGACGACCGGTGCCGATGCGCCAAACATTTATCTCGCCGCCACCTCGGCGTTCGGCCTCAACGCCGTGATGCCCGATGCGGACGGCAATCCGATGCGGACCCGCACCGGTGACCCGGCCGCGGAGTTCATGGCCGGCCAGTGGGGCAGCGCCGATGGCGCGACGGGCTATCCGGGCAGCATCTGGAAGGTCGATGGGGTGACGGGCGAGGTCTCGCTGTTCACCACCATTGCCGCCAACAGCGGCCCGAGCCTGGGCGACATCGCGTTCGACGCGGGCTCGCAGCAGTTCTTCGTGTCGGATCTCGATACCGGCCTCATCTACCGGCTGGCGCCCGATGGGGCGATCCTCGATACGTTCGATCATGGCGTCACAGCCCGGCCGGAGCACGATCTCGAGGCGGTGGAGGACGATGGATCTGTGATGGACGTCACCGATCCGGCGTTCAACTCCGAGGACCCGAGTACATGGGGATTCACCCAGCCGGAACGCCGGGTCAACGGCCTCGCCGTCGAAGGCGGCCGGCTCTATTATTCGGTGCTCGACGCGCTGCAGATCTGGTCGGTTCGGATCAATGACGATGGCAGCTTTGGCACGGCGCGCTGGGAGCTCGACGTCACCGGCCTGCCGTCGGCCAACGCCATCACCAGCATCGCATTCGACTCGAAAGGGCGGATGATCCTCGCGCAGCGCGGTGCCTCGACGGGCGCCTACGACTATGCCGTTCTCGCCGAGGCGTCGACGTCGTCGGTCGTGCGCTACAAGCACGAATTCCCCGATAATCCGGACACGGCCGGCACCTGGGTGGAGACTCCCGACAGCTATGCGATCGGCGTCACCGCCGAGGGCACCAATGCCTCGGGCGGGCTCGCGCTCGGCTATGGCTTCGACACTGATAGCGGCGCGTTCGACGGCGCCTGCGGCACGACGCTGTGGGCCACCGGCGATTCCCTGCGCGACAATGCCGATCTCGATCCGCCGCTCGACGGTCCCGCTTATGTGGCGGGCCTGCAGGGTGTGCCGCGGTCGTGGGTGCGGCCGCTGAACGATCCGGCGACGCTGTCGGCATTCACCGATTTCGATGGCAACACAGATGACGACCAGGCGACGCTCGCTGGTCATGTCGGCGACGTCGCGATGTGGGCGCCGTGCGAAGGCGGGAGCGACGCGACCTATGTCGATCCGGACGAGCCCGACTTCCTGCTGCCGCCCGACGACTATGTAGCGCCGACGACGTTCAACCTCAGCATCGAGAAATGGTCGAGCCCGTTCGCCTGCTTCGATGGCGGCGCGAACTGGTGGTGCAGTTTCACGATCCGGGTCGAGAACACCGGCGACGAAGCCTATTGGGGGCCGGTCACGGTCGAGGACCATCTGCCCGCCAACAATCCCGGCGCGAGCATGAGCTTCGGATCGAGCCCGCCCTGGTTCTGTGGACCGACAGGCGCAACTGCCTATGAGTGTTCGCGCGGCCCCGTGCTGCTGTTCCCCGGCGACGGCGTGACGCTGCACGAGACGGTGAAACTGCCCAAGGCGCTGGTGGACTATTGCCACATCGCCAATGTGGCGGAGATCGGCTGGTCGTTCGGCATGCACGACGACGATCCGAGCGACGATTTCGACGTCGGCGTGGCGAGCATCGCTGCGCCCGGCTGCGTGCCGCCGGGTGGCGGGACGGATCTGCAACTCACCAAGGTTGCCGCCCCGAACTGCTTCGATGCGGGGATCGAATACGCCTGCAGCTACGCCGTGCTGGTGCAGAATGCCGGCCCGGGCAACTACACCGGACCGATCCAGGTCAAGGATACCCTCGGCGTCAATGCGCCGGCGACGACGCTCGGACCGTGGGCCTGTGGCCAGGTGGGTCCGGTGCTGACCTGCAACATCGTCGCGCCGCCCGTGAACGTGCCGCCCGGTTGGACGTCCGCGTTCCTCGTGACGGCGCATGTGCCGAAGGGCCCCGGCCCCGCGGTCTGCGAACTGCCCAACAAGGCCAATATCTCGGCCCCGGTGGGTGGACCGACGAACACGGTTGCCGGCAACGACTTCGACTCGGTCGTCGCCAATATTCCGAACCCGGCATGTCTGGTGCCGGCGCCCGACACAGACCTGCAAGCCAAAAAGCAGGGGCTGGGGTGTGTGGCGTTCTTCGGCGGCTGGGTCTGCGAATGGAAGATCACGGTCACCAATGTGGGGACAGATCCCTACATCGGACCGCTGAGCTTCAAGGACACTTCGACCGGTGCCGTGCTGAACACGCTGCCCTCGATTGCGCCGTTCTGTGCCGGTTCGCCGACCAGCGTCACCTGCGATCCGATCGGACCGGTGTTCTACGCGCCGGGCGTGCCGCACAGCCTTACCTTCTGGACCGGCTACAATGGCGGCCCGACGGTCTGTTCGGCCAACAACACGCTGACCATCGTCAATCCGAGCCCCGGCTCTCCCGCCAATCCTGCGGGCAACGATTCGGCGACGCTGGCGCAGGCCATCCCGAACCCGGCCTGTGCCGGCCTGCCGGTGGTCAACATCATCAAGACAGCGAAGGGCTGTGCCCAGGATCCGTCGAGCCCCGATTGGCTCTGCAAGTTCGACATCAAGGTCAAGAACATCGGTGCCGCGCCGCAGCCTGGCCCGATCGTGTTCAAGGACTTCAACGGCAAGCCGACGACGTTCAACACGCCGGCCTGCGTCCCCACGGGCGGGAACTGGACCTGCACGCGGCCGGCTCCGCTCAATGCCGGCGCCACCTGGACTGTCCAGGCGACGACCCATGTCGACCCCACGGGGGTGACGCTGGCCGACTGCAACGTGATCAACTCGGTGTGGATCACCAATCCACTCAATGCCGATCCGGGCCATTTCTCACAGGCCCAGCAGAAGGTGCCGCAGCTCTTCGTCAACCTCGGGCCGGGCCCGGTGATGGTGTACTGCGATCCACCCAGCATCAGCCTCGAGAAGACTGCGACCAAGACCGCCAAGGCCGGCGACGGTTTTGATGCGACGTTCAGCATCAAGGTGACCTCGACGGGGCCGGACCCTTATCACGGGACGGTCGAACTCGACGAAGACCTGCCGGACGGCACGACCTATGTGTCGAGCAGCTGGCCGTGCGCCCCCACCACCGACAACAATGTGCATTGCTCGTCGGTCTACAAGGACATCCCGGTCGGCAAGTTCACGACGATGACGATCACCATCCACATCCCCGAGGATGTGGCCAAGGAGAGCAAGTGCAACGTCGTCAACGTGGTCAATGCCTCGCTCTCGCCGGAAGTGCTGCATAGCGACATCGGCCTGCAATACACGGCGTCGGCCGCGGCCAAGCTGCCGCGGAGCGCCTGCGAGGACGAGCCGCCGCCGCCGCAGTGCCCGATCAACCAGGTGATGCCGGATGGCGGATGCTGCACGTCGGGCGAAGTGTGGAACGGCAAGCAGTGCGCGCCGCCGCGGCCGCAATGCCCCGACGACAGCCACATCAACAATGCCGGCAAGTGCGTGTGCGATGCCGGCACCACCGGCAAGCCCGGCTCGTGCGAGAAGGAGGTCATCACCCCGGCCTGCCCGGACGACAGCCACCTCAACAATGCCGGCAAGTGCGTGTGTGACCGTGGCACTGAAGGCAAGCCCGGTAAGTGCGAGCCGATCGATGTGACGCCGGTCTGCCCGGATGACAGCCATCTCAACAATGCGGGGCAGTGCGTCTGCGACCGCGGGACTGAGGGTAAGCCCGGCTCGTGCGAGAAGATTGTCGAGGAGCCGACCTGCCCCGACGACAGCCACCTCAACAACAACGGCCAGTGTGTGTGCGACCGTGGCACCGAGGGTAAGCCCGGAAGTTGTGAGCCGATCGTCATCATCCAGATCTGCCCCGATGACAGCGTGCTCTCCAACTCGGGCGAGTGCGTGTGCAAGCGCGGGACCGAAGGCGAGCCGGGCAATTGCCAGAAGCCGGAGCCCCAGCAGCCGGACGAGCCGATCCAGACGCAGTGCCCGGACGACTCGTTCTTCAACAAGCGCGCCGGCGAGTGCCAGTGCAACAAGGGCTCCGTGGGCGAGCCCGGAAATTGCCAGATCCAGCTCCAGCTTGATCTGGGGCCGATCAAGATCCTCTGAGGCGAGGGGGCGGCGACGCCCCCTTCTGCCGCCTGGTTAGAACTAGACTCCAGATATGCAAAAATCTTCCGGCGGGCCGCAAGCCCGCCGGTTCTATGCTGGGCGGATGAGGACTTCGCTGCCGATGGGGACGAAGCCGAGGCCGAGGAAGGTGCGGAGCGAGCGGGCATTGCCCGGCGATACGGCGGCAAAGACCAGCTCGCCCTCGGGCACGAGGCCGAGCCCTTCGGCGATCAGCGCCCGACCCCAGCCGCGATTGGGCTCGGCGGCCTCGACGCTGAGCTCGCGGCGGCCGGCGAGCCCCTCGGCCAGCGTGATGAGCCCGCGCTCGTCGCCATAGACATTGACGCCGGTGCGGATTTCCTTGGCGTAGCGCACCCGCGGGTGGTCGTCGGCGCCGCTGAGGACCGGCAGCGTGGATTTTCCGGTGCCGCGCGCCACCAGCATCACGTCGATCACTCCAATGAACCCGGCGGGCCCCGCGAGGTAGCGGAGGAAGTCGGGCGACATCGAGCCGCCAAACCCATCGGCGCGCGGGGTGATCTCCGCCGCCGGTTTGGTGGTGGCGACGACGGCGTGGCCAGTGAACGCCACGGAGCACTCCCAGCCATTGCCGAGCGGGGGCAGGACCGTGACGTTGCCGTCGACGGGCGGGAAGCTGTCGTTGGCGGCAGCGATGAGGAGAGGGAGGAGGGGGTGGGGCATGGTGAGTGTGTCGGTGGCGTGAGGCGGCTGCGTATCACGGGCCGCCAGTGTCGCGCCAGCCGGGTGAGGTACGGGATGGCCCGGGCGCCCTGTCGTATCTGCTGGCGCGCAATCTCTGGGTGTCCGCCGGGGCGCACATCATCAACGAGTGGTCGTTGTTCTTCCTCACGTTCGCCGGCAGCCACGCGCCGGCGGCAGCCTAGAACGGGTGTGCGCTGTCGGCGTAGAAGGCGCGGTTGAACGGCGTGGCGCACGCATGCGTGACGTACGCTTCGCCTCGAAGCCAAGGGTCTTTGCCCGTTCGTTGAGCGCCTCGGTGCTGGTGTCCGGCCACGCGCCGGTGCTGAGGTGGTCGAGCACAGTCTCGATCGCGGCGACCGTCTCGGCCACGTTTGTGGCCGGGGCGTCGATGAAGCGGTACAGACCCTGTCGATGGCGACGCCGTCGCACGCGGAAAGGCGGCCTGTGAGGTCGGCGGTCGGACGTCGCGTCTACTTCCAGACCAGAGCGGAGCTTCGTCGCAAGAGCCTACGGGTATCACCGCGCCCTCGGCGCTCACACAATTACGAAATCGCGGAAGCCGATGTCGGCCGGCTTGTTGGTGAGGACTGCGATCTTGACGGCGTTCGCAGCTCCTCCCACGCTGCCATCTGCGTCGAACCAAATCGAGCCGTTGTGCCGGTCGTAGATTATGCGTTGGGCGGCCGAGGTCGCGATGTGGTCGGCTGCCTTGGAAGTGAATAGGCCCATGGTGATGGCGCCCGTGACTTCACCTAGAGCAGCCATCACGGCGTTATCGAGCTGGATCGTGTCATGGACATGACTGAAGTCGGTAATCTTGTCGAAACCAGCAGCGGCCAATGCAGTGGAAAAAC
>JBKJTB010000063.1:0-3717 GCA_046594305.1 Devosia sp.
GGCATCTCGCTGATCCTGCAGCAGGCGGTCCGCACCATCTTCGGCGCTAACAACAAACTGGTGAGCGCCCCGACCTGGATGTCGGGCTCGTTCGAACTGGGCCAGTTGACCATCACCTGGAGCCGCCTCTGGATCGTGGTGTTCGCCATCGCCGTGTTCGCGATCCTCCTCACGGTGCTCAACCGCACGCCGCTCGGCCTCCAGATGCGCGCCGTGACGCAGAACCGCCGCATGGCGTCCGCCATGGGCATCAGAACACCGTTCGTCGACGCCATGACCTTCGGCCTTGGTTCGGGCATTGCCGGCATGGCGGGCGTGGCGCTGAGCCAGATCGACAACGTCTCGCCCAATCTCGGCCAAGGCTACATCATCGACAGCTTCATGGTGGTCGTCTTCGGCGGCGTCGGCAATCTCTGGGGCACGCTGATCGGCGCGGTGTCGCTCGGCGTCGCCAACAAATTCCTCGAACCCTATGCCGGGGCGGTGCTCGCCAAGATCACCATCCTCGTTCTCATCATCCTCTTCATCCAGCGGCGGCCGCGCGGTCTCTTCGCTCTCAAGGGACGGGCAGTCGAGCAGTGATCACCCACCGCATCCTCCGCGCCCTCGACACCAAGGCCGTCTGGGTCGTCTCGATCCTGCTGCTGGTCGCGCTCGCGATTCCGTTCAGCAATCTCATTCTGCCCGCCGGCCACCCGCTGCATCTGCCCAACTATGCGGTGCCGCTGTTCGGCAAATATCTCAACTACGCCATGCTCGCCCTCGCCCTCGATCTGGTCTGGGGCTATTGCGGCATTCTCTCGCTCGGCCACGCCGCGTTCTTCGCGCTCGGCGGCTATGCGATGGGCATGTATCTGATGCGCCAGATCGGGGCGCGCGGCGTCTACGGCAACCCGGTGCTGCCCGACTTCATGGTGTTCCTCAACTACAAGGAACTCCCCTGGTTCTGGCTCGGCTTCGACAATTTCTGGTTCGCGGCGCTGATGGTGGTGCTGGTGCCGGGCATCCTCGCTTTCGTCTTCGGCTTCCTCGCCTTCCGCAGCCGCGTCACCGGCGTCTATCTCTCGATCATCACCCAGGCCCTCACCTACGCGCTGCTGCTCGCCTTCTTCCGCAACGACCTCGGCTTCGGCGGCAACAACGGTCTCACCGACTTCAAGGATATCCTCGGCTTCAACGTGCAGGCGACGACGACCCGCGCCGCACTCTTTGCCGCCTCGGCGATCGCGCTCGCACTGGCCGTGCTGGTCTGCAGCTGGATCGTCAACTCGAAGCTCGGCAAGGTGATGATCGCCATCCGCGATGCCGAGAGCCGCACCCGCTTCCTCGGCTACCGCGTCGACAATGTAAAACTCTTCGCTTTCGTGGTCTCCGCTGTCATCGCCGGTGTGGCGGGCGCGCTCTCCGTGCCGCAAGTGGGCATCATCAACCCGGGTGAATTCGACCCCGCCAACTCGATCGAGGTGGTGATCTGGACAGCCGTAGGCGGCCGCGGCACCATCGTCGGGCCGATCATCGGCGGCGTGCTGGTCAATGCCGGCAAGACCATCTTCACCGGCGCCTTCCCCGACTACTGGCTGTTTGCGCTGGGCGGACTCTTCATCTTCGTGACGCTGTTCATGCCCAAGGGCATCGTCGGCTCGCTCAAGAGCCTGGTCGCCCGTTTGAGACTGCGGAGCGAAAGCGGCCCCCCCAAGGCATCTGGTCCTTCGGGCGCGCCGCTTGTCACCGACGCCCAGCCCAGCCCCGCGGAGTAGGCGATGGAAGAGAACCTGCCCGACAAACTCAAAACAATGCTCTACCTCAACGGGGTAAGCGTCTCGTTCGACGGCTTCAAGGCGCTCAACAACCTCTCGATCATCGTCCATCCCAACGAGATGCTGGCGATCATCGGCCCGAACGGCGCCGGCAAGACGACGATGATGGACATCATCACCGGTAAGACCCGGCCCAATGAGGGCGAGGTGCTGTTCGACGGGCGCACCGACCTCACCAAGCTCGATGAGGCCGCGATCGCCAATCTCGGCATCGGCCGCAAATTCCAGAAGCCGACGGTGTTCGAGAGCCAGACCGTCTGGGACAATCTTGAAATGGCGCTGAAGAAGCCGCGTGGCGTGTTCTCGGTATTGGGCTATGTCGCGGCCAATGACGACATCACCCGCATCGAGGAAATCCTCGACACCATCCGTCTCTCCGCCCGCAAGGGCGAACTGGCCTCAGGCCTGAGCCACGGCCAGAAGCAGTGGCTCGAGATCGGCATGCTGCTGGCGCAGGACCCAAAGCTGCTGCTGGTCGACGAACCGGTCGCCGGCATGACCGATTCCGAAACGGTCGAGACGGCAAAACTGCTCAAGGAAATTGCCAGGACCCGGTCGGTCGTGGTGGTCGAACACGACATGAGTTTCGTGCGCGAACTGGGCACCCGCGTCACCTGCCTCGCCGAAGGCTCGGTGCTCGCCGAAGGCACGCTCGACCAGGTCAGCGCCAACCCCATCGTGATCGAAAGGTACCTCGGACGATGAGCTCCACCCTCCTCATCAAATCCGCCGACCTCTACTACGGCGCCGCGCAGGCCCTCTACGGCATCACCATCGAGTGCAAGCCGAGCCGGATCACTGCCGTGCTCGGCCGCAACGGCGTCGGCAAGAGCTCGACGCTAAGGGCCGTAACCGGCATCAACAATGTCGCCGCCGGCGAGATCGTCTTCGACAATGAAATCCTCAAGAAGGCCCCGCCCTACAAACGCGCCCGCATGGGCATCGGCTACGTGCCGCAGGGCCGTGAAATCTTCCCCTTGCTGACGGTGAACGAGAATCTCCAGACCGGCTATGCCGGGCTCAAATTCGCCGATCGAAATATCCCGGACTACATCTTCACGCTCTTCCCCGTGCTGAAGTCCATGCTGGGCCGGCGCGGTGGTGACCTCTCGGGTGGCCAGCAGCAGCAGCTCGCGATCGGGCGTGCGCTGGTCACCCGACCCAAGGTTCTGGTGCTCGACGAGCCCACCGAAGGCATCCAGCCCTCGATCATCAAGGACATCGGCCGGGCGCTGCAGTTCCTGCGCGACGAGAAGGGCATGACGATCCTCCTCGTCGAGCAATATCTGGACTTTTGCCGCGAGATCGCCGACGACATCTACATCATGGATCGCGGACAGATCATGCACCAAGGGCCAGCCAGCGATCTCGACCTGCCAGAGGTGCGGCGGCACCTGATGGTCTAGCGGTGGCGGTTCTCGCCGTCGCTGAGGTTTTGCCTCTTCCAGTCATGCAGCGCGCCCGCGGCGAAGGTCGCGTGATTGCCGTTGCCCGCGACGGCCAGACCGAAATCCAGAGCCTCTACCAGGACGGCTGCGCCAAAATCCGGCTGCCGCACACCCACGACCGCTCCCTGCAGGCCGTGCTGATGAACACCGCCGGCGGGCTGACCGGCGGCGACCACATCCGCTGGACCGCCGCCGCAAGGCAGGGCGCAAAACTGGTGCTGACGACGCCGGCCTGCGAGCGGGTCTATCGCTCGCTTGGCAGCGACGCCCGGGTCGAGAACCGGCTGGTGGCGCATGAGGGCGCCCACATCGACTGGCTGCCGCAGGAGACGATCCTGTTCGAGGGCTCCCGGCTGGACCGGAAACTCGAGGTGGAACTGCTCGACGGCGCGACGCTGACGGCGGTCGAGGCCGTCCTGATCGGCCGCGAGGCGATGGGCGAGGCGGCCCCG